>NZ_JBVQPO010000006.1:0-398076 GCF_055710065.1 Ensifer sp. VA4
GGGTGGCGTCCGGCGGTGTCGTCTCCAGCGTCAACCGGATCGTCTCGGCGATCTCTTCGTCGCCGATCTGGCGCGGCGCGCCGGGACGCGGCTCGTCGTAAAGCCCATCGAGCCGCTGCTCGGCGAAGCGCCGTCGCCATTTGGCCACCGTGTTCGGCATCGTGCCAAGCCGCGTGGCAATCTCCTTGTTCTCAACGCCGTCCGCGGCCATCAGCACGATCTGGGCCCGCCGCGCCAGGCCCTGCGCCGTGCCGCGGCGGCGAACCAATGTCTCCAGTTCACCGCGCTCCTCACCCGTCAAAACAATCGCAACCGCCGCTTTGCCCATCGATCATCCCCTTCTCAAACAGGGAAAATGATCGCACAAATTTATCGATCAGGACACTAGGACCTCGATATGGGCGTCGATATCTCCGCCGAACCGGGACCGCTCGATGGGCCCGGATTGGAGCATGACTTGATCGGCAACACGGCGAAGAGCGAGGCGATCATCAACACAACGATGATCAGCAACAGCCTGTCGGTGAAGGCGGCCCGAAAAATTTGCAGCACATAGTGCTTGGTCTTCATGATGCCCACGCGCTTTCATCGTTACCAGCAAACGATGGCGGCAACGCACCGTCGGCACCTCAGCATCACGGTCCATGGGACGCGCGAAGCCCCCTTGACGATGCGCTGCCTGCGTCAACAGGATAACCGCTGACGGCCGAGATGGTTCCGAACGGAAAGGCGTGGCCAGGCTTGGCGAAAGCAGCGGGCCGGCAGGCTGACGCTTAGCTCCTGAGCCCCGGGGCCTCCTGGCCGGTGCGGGCGACATATTCGGTATAGCCGCCGCCATATTGATGGATGCCTTCGGGCGTCAACTCCAGCACGCGGTTGGAGAGTGCGGCGAGGAAGTGGCGGTCGTGCGAGACGAAGAGCATGGTGCCTTCGTATTCCGCCAGCGCCTTGATCAGCATTTCCTTGGTGTCGAGGTCCAGGTGGTTGGTCGGCTCGTCGAGCACCAGCAGGTTCGGCGGATCGAAGAGCATGATTGCCATTACCAGGCGCGCCTTCTCGCCGCCGGAAAGCACGCGGCACTTCTTCTCGACGTCGTCGCCGGAAAAGCCGAAACAGCCGGCAAGCGCGCGAAGCGGCGCCTGGCCGGCCTGCGGGAAGGTGTCTTCGAGCTGCTGCAGTACCGTGCGGTCGCCGTCGAGCAGGTCCATGGCGTGCTGGGCGAAGTAACCCATCTTGACGCTGGCGCCGAGGGTGACGTTGCCTTGGTCCGGTTCGGTGGAGCCGGCAACGAGTTTCAGCAGCGTGGACTTGCCGGCACCGTTGACGCCCATGATGCACCAGCGCTCGCGGCGGCGCACCATGAAGTCCAGCCCCTCATAGATGCTGCGGCTGCCGTATTTCTTGTGAACGCCCTTGATGTTGATGACATCTTCCCCGGAGCGCGGCGCCGGGCGGAACTCGAAGGCGACCGACTGGCGGCGCTTTGGCGGCTCGACACGGTCGATCTTGTCGAGCTTCTTCACCCGGCTCTGCACCTGGGCTGCGTGCGAGGCGCGCGCCTTGAAGCGCTCGATGAATTTGATCTCCTTGGCAAGCATCGCCTGCTGGCGCTCGAACTGCGCCTGCTGCTGCTTCTCGTTCTGGGCGCGCTGCTGCTCGTAGAAACCGTAGTCTCCGGAATAGGCGTTGAGCGAGCCGCCGTCGATCTCGATAACTTTAGTAATGATGCGGTTCATGAACTCGCGGTCGTGCGAGGTCATCATCAGCGCGCCGTCGTAGTTCTTGAGGAAATCTTCGAGCCAGATCAGGCTTTCGAGATCCAGATGGTTGCTCGGTTCGTCGAGCAGCATCACGTCGGGCCGCATCAGCAGGATACGCGCAAGCGCCACGCGCATCTTCCAGCCGCCCGAAAGCGCCGACACGTCACCGTCCATCATCTCCTGGCTGAAGCTCAGGCCCGCCAGCACTTCGCGGGCGCGACCCTCGAGCGCGTAGCCGCCGAGCTCCTCGTAGCGCGCCTGCACCTCGCCGTAGCGCTCGATGATCGCGTCCATCTCGTCGAGACGATCCGGATCGACCATCGCGGCCTCGAGCTCGTGCAGCTCGGCGGCGACTTCGCTCACCGGACCCGCACCGTTCATGACCTCGGCAACGGCACTGCCGCCGGCCATTTCGCCGACGTCCTGGTTGAAGTAGCCGATGGTCACGCCCTTATCGACGGCGACCTGGCCCTCATCCGGAAGTTCCTCGCCGGTGATCATGCGGAAGAGCGAGGTCTTGCCGGCGCCGTTCGGGCCGACGAGGCCGACCTTTTCGCCACGATTGAGCGCGGCCGAAGCTTCGATGAACAGGATGCGGTGGCTGAGCTGCTTGCTGATGTTTTCGATGCGGATCATGTCTGCGGTAGCCTGGAGGGAGGAGAGGGGCGCACTTGCGCCGAAATGTTGCCCCGGCCTGTCGCAGGTTTCTGCGTTACAAGCAAGACAGCAAGGGAATTTCCGGATTTCTCTATGCCCGCAAACCGCGGATGATCGGTGGCTGGAACTCCGGCTGGCTGAGGCTCTGCAGCGTTTCGGCCGGCGCGCCGTCGATATGGCCGATCACCGCCTTGGCGAGCTCCCGGCCGGCGACGCGGATGTCCTCGTACATGGTCATGACCTCCGGCCGCAGCCAGCGCAGGAAGTCGCTCGGGACCTTCGAGACCATGTCGCAGTCCTCCGTGAGCTTCTTCTTGGCCATCTCCAGGCCGGCGATCAGCGCGATCGCGCCGGAGCCGCTGCCGGAAACGATGCCGTCGGGCGCATCCTCCGAGCGCATCAGCACCTCGAAGGCGTCGCGGATCTCGACGAGCGAATGGTCGATGTTGGTTTGGTGAAAGCTGACCGCATCCGCCTGGAAATCGCGCAGGCCCCGCTCGAAGCCGGCACGCATGTGCGAATAGAAGGTGAGATGCGGCGGCGGCTCGAGCAGTACCAGCCGGCGGCGCCCGCGCGCAACGAGCTTGCGCACCGCCTCATAGGCGAAGCGCTCGTTGTCGAAGTCGTGATAGGGGTGGACGATGCCCATCTCGGTGCGGCCATGGGTGACGAACGGCAGGCCGCGCTCGGTCAGAAGCGCCACGCGCGGGTCGTGCGGCTCGGTGCGCGAGATGATCACGCCGTCGGCCGCACCCGTGTCGAGAATGTAGCGGATCGGCGCCAGCGCATCCTTGACGGCGCTATAGGGCGTGACGACCAGATGATAGGGCGTGCCGGCGAGGATCTCGGTGATGCCGACGACCATCGGGCTGGTGATGCCCATGATCTCTTCTTCCAATGTCAGCACCAGGCTGATGACATTGGTCTTGCCGGTCCTGAGGCGCACGCCGGCGCGGTTCGGCTGATAGCCGATCTGCTTGGCGACGAGGCGCACGCGCTCCTTGGTTTCCGCGCCGATGTCGGGCGCATCCTTCAGCGCCCGCGACACCGTGGTGATGCCGAGCCCGGTCATGAAGGCGATCGTCTTCAGGGTTGGCCGGCCACCGTCCGGCGGCGGCGTCTGCGGCCTGTTTTTCGTCTTGCTGTCCATTGCCGTCACCCGCCCATTCTCTGCCCGCGCGCTGCCGGCATTGTCCGTCCGGCAGCGAAACGCGTCGGTTCAGCCCTGTCCACTGCTGCCCGCCGCGTCACTTCATCGCCTTATATACGAAAAGCAGCGAGCGGCTATCCTGCTTCGGACGGAGAGAATTGCTTCAAATCTGTAACGATACAGTTGCGATGTCGAGCATTTTTGTTGCTGCACTGCGAAAGATGAAGCGGTCTGGTTGAATCTCGATGCCGTGCGGATGTTTTTTGCGTTTGCGAGATGACGATTTTCGCCGCGGCGCTTGTTGCATGGAGAAATAGCATAGATATCAAAGCTATAAGCAAGACTCCTGAATGATGCAGACGGACACGTCGGACGCGCAAAGCGCTTTGGATCCCTGATGTCATATGCACGCAATAGCTGTTTTCTAAGATTCTGTTTAAATCGATTGTGGTGGGTGTTGCGTCCTGTAATCGATTGCATTAAGTTTTTTACGGTAACGTTACAGTGAGGGAGGAGACTCATGAATTTACGTTCTTTCGCCATCGCGCTTTCGGCCGCCGTGGCCCTGCCGCTCAGCGCAGCCAATGCTGCCGATCTTGAAGTGACCCATTGGTGGACGTCCGGCGGTGAAGCGGCCGCGGTCGCGGAACTGGCCAAGGCTTTCGATGCGACGGGCAATCACTGGGTCGATGGCGCGATCGCCGGATCCGGCGGTACCGCCCGCCCGATCATGATCAGCCGCATCACCGGCGGCGACCCGATGGGCGCCACCCAGTTCAACCATGGCCGCCAGGCGGAAGAGCTGGTTCAATCCGGGCTGATGCGCGACTTGACCGATGTCGCCACCCGCGAGAACTGGAAGGACATCATCAAGCCGGCGAGCCTGCTCGATTCCTGCACGATCGACGGCAAGATCTACTGCGCGCCGGTCAATATCCATTCCTGGCAGTGGCTGTGGCTGTCGAACGCCGCCTTCAAGAAAGCTGGCGTCGAAGTGCCGAAGAACTGGGATGAGTTCGTGGCCGCCGCACCGGCGCTGGAAAAGGCCGGCATCGTGCCGCTCGCCGTCGGTGGTCAGCCCTGGCAGGCAGCCGGCGCCTTCGACGTGCTGATGGTCGCGATCGCCGGCAAGGACACCTTCCAGAAGGTCTTCGGCGACAAGGACGAGGAAGTGGCGGCAGGCCCGGAAATCGCCAAGGTCTTCAAGGCTGCTGATGACGCCCGCCGCATGTCGAAGGGCACCAATGTCCAGGACTGGAACCAGGCCACCAACATGGTCATCACCGGCAAGGCCGGCGGCCAGATCATGGGCGACTGGGCGCAGGGTGAGTTTGCTCTCGCCGGCCAGAAGGCTGGAACGGATTACACCTGCCTGCCGGGCCTCGGCGTCAACGAGATCATCTCCACCGGCGGCGACGCCTTCTACTTCCCGCTCCTGAAGGACGAGGAGAAGTCCAAGGCCCAGGAAGCGCTCGCATCGACGCTGCTCGATCCGAAGACGCAGGTCGCCTTCAACCTCAAGAAGGGCTCGCTGCCGGTGCGCGGTGACGTCGATCTCGCCGCCGCCAACGACTGCATGAAGAAGGGCCTGGACATCCTTGCCAAGGGCAATGTGATCCAGGGCACGGACCAGCTGCTTTCGGCTGACAGCCAGAAGCAGAAGGAGGACCTGTTCTCCGAATTCTTCGCCAACCCGTCGATCACCCCGGAAGACGCGCAGAAGCGTTTCGCCGAGATCATCGCCGCGGCGGAGTGACCGCAACTGCCTTGATTGACCGGCTCCGCCGAGGTGGTGGAGCCGGCCGAGGCCTCCCTTTCGGGGCGGCGTGAGCCGCACCGGTGGCCTGTGCGGGCTGGTCTCGCACGGCGCTTCAGGAGCGGTTGTCGCCCTGATGCGGCGGGACGCGCGGAACGCGCGGCGCTGCCCATCGTCCGAAACCCATTGCAGTTCCGGAGGAACGAAACATGGCGGGTTACAGTGAGGGTTCGGGCCGACCGAACCAGTGGCTGCGGAACCTGAATGCGAAAATTGCCTCCGTCCCGATGATCCTGACGGCCGTGGTGATTTTCCTCGGCGGCACGATCTGGACGGTCGTCTATTCCTTTACCAATTCCAAGCTCTTGCCGCGGCTCTCTTTCGTCGGCCTCGATCAGTACGAACGCCTCTGGGATGCGCCGCGCTGGCTCGTCTCGGTGCAGAATCTGGCGATCTACGGCATCTTCTCTTTGATTTTCAGCCTGGTGATCGGCTTCGTTCTGGCGGCGCTGATGGATCAGAAGATCCGCTTCGAGAACACCTTCCGCACCATCATGCTCTATCCCTTCGCCCTGTCCTTCATCGTCACGGGCCTAGTCTGGCAATGGCTGCTGAACCCGGAGTTCGGCATCCAGTCGGTGGTGCGCTCGCTCGGCTGGGAGAGCTTCACCTTCGACCCGCTCTACAATTCCGACATCGTCATCTACGGCATTCTGATCGCCGCACTCTGGCAGGGAACCGGGCTCGTGATGTGCCTGATGCTCGCGGGCTTGCGCGGTATCGACGAGGATATCTGGAAGGCCGCGCGCGTCGACGGAATTCCCATGTGGAAGACCTATCTCTTCGTCGTCATCCCGATGATGCGCGGCGTCTTCATCACCACGCTGGTCATCATCGCCAGCGGCATCGTCAAGGTCTACGACCTGGTCGTGGCGCAGACGAGCGGCGGTCCCGGCATCGCCTCGGAAGTGCCGGCCAAATACGTCTACGACTACATGTTCCAGGCGCAGAACCTCGGCCAGGGCTTCGCCGCCTCGACCATGATGCTCATCACCGTCGCCATCATCATCGTGCCTTGGGCCTATCTGGAATTCGGGGGAGGGCGCAAGCGTGTCTGATATCGTTGCTTTCAATTCGGTCGCCGAAGAGGCCGCACCCAAGGCACAAGTCGACCGGGTCGTCGCCGGTCCTCGTGGGCGGAAACCCCGCCGGGCGCTGTCCTCTCGCAATATCGTGATCTACGGCACGCTGATCGTCGTGGCGCTCTATTACCTGCTGCCGCTCTACGTGATGGTGATGACCTCGCTGAAGGGCATGCCGGAAATCCGGCTCGGCAACATCTTCGCCCCGCCGCTCGAAATCACCTTCGAGCCCTGGGTCAAGGCCTGGGCGAGCGCCTGTACTGGGCTCAACTGCGACGGGCTTTCGCGCGGTTTCTGGAACTCGGTGCGCATCACCGTTCCCTCGACGATCGTCTCGATCGCGATCGCCTCGGTCAACGGCTATGCGCTTGCCAACTGGCGCTTCAAGGGGGCGGAACTGTTCTTCACGATCCTGATCGTCGGCGCCTTCATTCCCTATCAGGTGATGATCTACCCGATCGTCATCGTGCTCCGCGAAATGGGCATCTACGGCACGCTGACCGGCCTCATCATCGTGCACACCATCTTCGGCATGCCAATCCTGACGCTGCTCTTCCGCAACTATTTCGCCGGTCTGCCGGAGGAACTGTTCAAGGCGGCGCGCGTCGATGGCGCGGGCTTCTGGACGATCTACTTCAAGATCATGCTGCCGATGTCACTGCCGATCTTCGTCGTGGCGATGATCCTGCAGGTCACCGGCATCTGGAACGACTTCCTCTTCGGCGTCGTGTTCACCCGGCCGGAATACTATCCGATGACGGTCCAGCTCAACAACATCGTCAACTCGGTCCAGGGCGTGAAGGAATACAACGTCAACATGGCGGCGACGATCCTGACCGGGGCGGTTCCGCTCTTCGTCTACTTCGTCTCCGGACGGCTTTTTGTTCGCGGCATCGCCGCCGGCGCAGTGAAAGGGTAACAACATGCAAAACGTCAGCGTATCGGTCAAAGACCTGTCGTTGAGCTTCGGCGCCGTGACTGTGCTCGACACGCTCAACCTCGACATCAAGGACGGCGAGTTCCTGGTGCTGCTCGGCTCTTCGGGCTGCGGCAAGTCCACCCTGCTCAACTGCATCGCCGGCCTGCTCGATGTCAGCGACGGGCAGATCTTCATCAAGAACAAGAACGTCACCTGGGAGGAGCCCAAGGACCGCGGCATCGGCATGGTGTTCCAGTCCTACGCGCTCTATCCGCAGATGTCGGTGGAGAAGAACCTCTCCTTCGGCCTGCAGGTCGCGAAGGTCCCGAAGGAGGAGATCGACAAGCGCGTCAGCCGCGCCGCCGAAATCCTCCAGATCCAGCCGCTCCTGAAGCGCAAGCCCTCGGAACTCTCCGGCGGCCAGCGCCAGCGCGTGGCGATCGGCCGGGCGCTGGTGCGCGATGTCGACGTGTTCCTCTTCGACGAGCCGCTCTCCAACCTCGATGCCAAGCTGCGCTCGGAGCTGCGCGTCGAGATCAAGCGGCTGCACCAGTCGCTGAAGAACACGATGATCTACGTCACGCACGATCAGATTGAGGCGCTGACGCTCGCCGACCGCATCGCCGTCATGAAGAGCGGCGTGATCCAGCAGCTTGCCGACCCGATGACGATCTACAACGCGCCGGAAAACCTGTTCGTCGCCGGTTTCATCGGCTCGCCGTCGATGAACTTCTTCCGCGGCGACCTGCAGCTTCGCGATCAGCGCGCCTACGTCCACGTCAACGGCGTCGATTTCGACGTATCGGCCTACCCGTCACGGGCGCCGTTCGTGCATGGGCAGAAGGTCGTTCTCGGCCTGAGGCCCGAACATGTGCGCGTCGACGAGGTGGCGAGCGGGGCGGCGGCCTCGCATCGGGCGGTCGTCGATATCGAGGAGCCGATGGGCGCCGACAACCTGTTGTGGCTGAAGCTCGCCGGGCAGTCGATGTCGGTGCGCATCGCCGGCCAGCGGCGCTATGCGCCGGGCACGGCGGTCACGCTTTCCTTCGACATGGGCGTTGCCTCGATCTTCGATGCGACGAGCGAGAATCGCATTTAGCTGCATGTCGCGCAAAGGTGTGAAGCGGTTTTGCGGAAACGATACGCGCGGACGTAGAGAATAGGGGGTGGCGCCGGGCGGAATGCTGCCCGGCCCATCCCGGCGATGACAGCGCCGGCGCCTGTGCCGGCCGACCAGTGGAATACGACAATGCTCTCCGAGGACTACACCCGCACCGCCATCCGTCTCGACCTCGCAGGCGATTGGCAGCTCTCTTCCGTCGACCACAGTCACACGCTGGCGATGGCGCTGCCGGGTGATGTGCACTCGGCTTTGCTGAGGGCCGGCGCGATCGACGACCCCTATGTCGGCCGCAACGAGAACGACGTGCAGTGGGTGGCGCACAAGGACTGGGTGATCGAACGCTCGGTTACGGTCGCAGCCGGTGACCTCTCGGGCTACTGGTATCTCGACCTCGAATGCCTCGACACGGTTGCCTCGGTCTTCGTCAACGACCGGCTGGTGCTCGAGGCGGATAATTGCTTCCGCCGCTATCGGCCGGATGTCTCGAAGGCGCTCGTCGCCGGTGAGAACCACATCCGCATCGCGCTACGGTCCTCGATATCGGAAGGCGCCCGCCGTCAGGCAGCACAGCCCTTCTACGTGCCCTATCATCCCGGCAATTCGCCGATCGCCAATGGCAACATGCTGCGCAAGCCCCAATGCCATTTCGGCTGGGACTGGAACCTCGCGATCGCGCCGCTCGGTGTCTATGGCGAGATCGCGCTCTGCCGGCTGGAGACCGCCCGCATCGAGCATGTCACGACAAAGCAGATTTGGCTGGAGGATGGCGCCGTCGACCTCGTGGTGACTGTGACGCTCTTTGCCGATGCGCCCGGCATCGTGCCCATACATTTCTCGCTCGACGTGGACCGCGAGCGGCTGGACTGCGCCGTCGGCAAAGGGGAGACCCGCATCACCCATGTCTTCACCGTCGCCAAGCCGAAGCGCTGGTGGCCGGCCGGCAGCGGCGAGCAGCACTTGTCGGTCCTGACCGTCGAGGTGCCGCAGGAGCAGGTGACCCGCCAGATCGGCTTCCGCACCATCGAACTGCTGACCGACAAGGACGAGGCCGGCAGCCGCTTTGCCTTCCGCGTCAACGGCCGCGAGATCTTCTGCAAGGGGGCCAACTGGATCCCGGCCGATGCGCTGGCGTCGCGGGTGACGCGGGAGGGCGTCGAAGACCTACTGACCTCGGCCGTCGACGCCAACATGAACATGATCCGCGTCTGGGGCGGCGGCTTCTACGAGCCGGACTGGTTCTACGATCTCTGCGACCGGCTGGGACTGATGGTCTGGCAGGACTTCATGTTCGCCTGCAACCTCTATCCCTCGACCCCGGATTTCCTGGAAAACGTCGCGGCCGAGGTGGACTATCAGGCCAAGCGCCTGTCGACCCATCCGTCGATCGCGGTCTGGTGCGGCGACAACGAGCTCGTCGGTGCGCTCACCTGGTTCGATGAACCGCGCAAGGACCGCGATCGCTATCTCGTCTCCTATGACCGGCTGAACCGCACGATCGAAGTGGCGCTGAAAGCGGCGCTGCCGGAAGCGATCTGGTGGCCGTCGAGCCCGGCGTCGGGCTATCTCGACTTCGGCGATGCCTGGCATGCCGATGGCTCCGGCGACATGCACTATTGGTCGGTCTGGCACGAGAACAAGTCTTTCGACAATTACCGCAGCGTGCGCCCGCGCTTCTGCTCGGAGTTCGGCTTCCAGTCCTACACGTCGATGCCGGTCATCCGGCAGTTTGCGGCGGAAAAGGACCTCAACATCGCGTCGCCCGTCATGGAGAGCCACCAGAAGAATGTCGGCGGCAACGAACGCATCGCCGGCACGATGTTCCGCTACTTCCGCTTTCCCAAGGACTTCCCGGCTTTCGTCTATCTCAGCCAGATCCAGCAGGGGCTGGCGATCCGTACCGCCGTCGACTACTGGCGCTCGCTGAAACCCCATTGCATGGGCACGCTCTACTGGCAGCTCAACGACACCTGGCCGGTCGCCTCCTGGTCGAGCCTCGACTATGGCGGCAGCTGGAAGGCGATGCACTACATGGTCCGGCGCTTCTTCCAGCCGGTCTCGGTTGCGGCGATTCCGTCCGCGGACGGCAAGAACATCGCCTTCTCGATGGTTAATGACACCGCCGAGCCCGTGACGGTCGAGCTTCAGACCTTCCTCGTTTCGCTCGATGGCAAGCGCACGCCGCTGACGGCGGCCGCCGGCACCTGCAGCCCGGATCGCGCGGCAACGCTGGTGACGATCGCGGCTTCCGATATTCCCGCCGACAGCTTGCTGTTCTGGTCCTTCGAGGCGTCGAACGCGATGCGCGGCGAGGGCCATCACGTCAACGGCACCTACAAGGCGCTCGACCTCATGCCCTCCGGTTTGACGCTCGATGTCGCTCCAGTAGGCGAGGGCGCGTTCGACGTCACCGTCAGCGCAAGCGGGCTGGCGCTGCACGTGATGATCGAGGCGGACGTCCCTGGCCGCTACTCCGACAATGCCTTCGACCTCTTGGCCGGCGAAACGAAGATCGTCCGATTTACGTCGAAGGAACTGCTTGGCCTCGGTGAGTTCCCGCGCTTCTCCGCCTTCGATCTCGAATCCAGCCAGGGAAAGGGTTGACCGCCATGAAACGCAGCCACGTCAACGATATCATCGCCAAGAGCGATGCCTTCATGAAGAGCTTCGGCTTCACGCTGCCGCCCTTTGCCTATTGGTCGCCGGAGCAGTTGAAGGCGCGTGTCGCCTCCGACAGCCCGACGATCTTCGATGCTCGCCTCGGCTGGGACATCACCGACTACGGCAAGGGTCGCTTCGACGAATTCGGGCTGGTGCTCTTCACGCTCCGCAACGGCGACGCTTCCAACCTCAGGACCGGGCAGGGCATGGTCTATGCCGAGAAGCTGATGATCACCGCCAAGGGCCAGGTCAATCCGTTGCACCGCCACGCGGTGAAGACCGAGGACATCATCAATCGGGGCGGCGGCGCGCTGGTGCTGCAGATGTACAATTCTAGGCCCGATGGTTCCGTCGACGAGGAGAGCGATGTCGTCGTCGCCACCGATGCGCGGCTGCGACGCTTGAAAGCCGGTGATTTGCTGAAGTTGAAGGCTGGCGAAAGCGTCACGCTTCTGCCCGGCAACTGGCACGCCTTCTGGGCCGAAGGCGCCGACGTGCTGATGGGCGAGGTTTCGACCGTCAACGACGATCTTACCGACAATTATTTCCGCGAACCCGTCGGCCGCTTCTCGGCGATCGAGGAGGACACGGCACCCACCCACTTGCTGGTGTCGGACTACGACACCTGGCTCAAGTGATCCCAGCAATCCCAAGACCAAAGGACCAAACGAGGAGGATTTCATGAAGGACGTCAGTTTCCAGCTCTATAGCGCCCGCAATTTCCCGCCTTTCGCCAACGTGCTCACGGCGCTCGGTGAGGCCGGCTACAGCCAGGTCGAAGGTTACGGCGCGCTCTATGCGGCGCTCAGCGACGCGGAGATCGCGAGTTTCAAGGAAGGGCTCGACAGCAATGGCCTGGCCATGCCGACTGCCCACTTCGGTCTCGACATGCTGGAGAGCGATCCGGCGCGCGTGCTCGAGATCGCCAAGGCGCTCGGCATCAAGGCGATCTATTGCCCCTACCTGATGCCCGACCAGCGCCCGACGGACGCCGCCGGCTGGCGTGCCTTCGGCGAGCGGCTGCAGAAGGCCGGCAAGCCCTATCGCGACGCCGGGCTGACCTTCGGCTGGCACAATCACGATTTCGAATTCGCAGCGCTTCCCGATGGCAGCATCCCGCAGGACCTGATCTTCGCGGGCGGCCCGGATCTTTCCTGGGAGGCCGACATCGCCTGGATCATCCGCGGCGGTGCCGATCCGATCGCCTGGATCAGGAAATACGGCGACCGCATCACCGCCGTGCACGTGAAGGACATCGCGCCGGCCGGCGAGAAAAAGGACGAGGACGGCTGGGCCGATGTCGGCGAGGGCATCGTCGACTGGAAGGGCCTGTTCCAGGCGCTTGCCTCCACCAAGGCCCGCTACTTCATCGCGGAGCACGACAATCCGAGCGATTTCAAGCGCTTCGCCAAGCGCTCGCTCGCCTCCATCCAATCCTATTGAGAAGCAGGTTCATCCATGACCAAAGAACTTGGCGTCGGCATCATCGGATGCGGCAACATCTCCACCACTTATTTCAGGCTCGCGCCGCTCTTTAAGGGCATCAAGGTTATCGCCTGTGCTGACATCAACCCGGCGGCGGCCGAGGCGCGGGCGGCCGAATACGGCGTCGAGGCGCAGAGCATCGAGGCGCTGCTGGCCAATCCGGATGTCGATATCGTCGTCAATCTGACGGTCCCGGACGCGCATTTCCCGGTATCGAAGGCGATCCTCGAAGCGGGCAAACACGTCTATTCCGAAAAGCCGCTGGTGCTTTCGCTGGAACAGGGCGAAGAACTGCGGGCGATCGCCAAGGCGAAAGGTCTGACGGTCGGCTGCGCGCCGGATACCTTCCTCGGCGGCGCGCACCAGCTTGCCCGCAGCACCATTGACGCCGGCAAGATCGGCCGGGTGACCTCGGGCACCTGCCACGTCATGAGCCCGGGCATGGAGATGTGGCATCCGAACCCGGACTTCTTCTTTCTGCCGGGCGGCGGGCCGATCCTCGATCTCGGGCCCTATTACATCGCCAACCTGATCAACCTGATCGGGCCGGTGAAGCGCGTCGCAGCCCTTTCCTCGATGGCGAACCCCACCCGTACGATCACCAGCGAGCCGCGCAAGGGCGAGGTGATCCCGGTCAAGACGCCGACCAACATCCATGCGCTGCTCGAATTTGAGAACGGCGCGACGATCACGCTGTCGGCAAGCTGGGATGTCTGGTCGCACCGCCATGCCAACATGGAGCTCTACGGCACCGAAGGCTCGCTCTTCGTGCCCGATCCGAACTTCTTCGGCGGCAAGGTGGAAGCAAGCGGCCGCGACAGGAACATCCAGCCGCTCGACCCCTGGGACCACCCCTTCGGCATCGAGAATCAGGAGCACCCGCAGGGACCGATCGCGAACTACCGCACCGCCGGCCTTGCCGACATGGCGCTTGCCATCCTCGAGGGCCGGGATGCCCGCTGCTCGCTCGACCGCGCGCTGCACGGAGTCGATGTGATGGTCTCGATCCTGAAGTCGGGCGAGGAGGGCCGCTTCATCGAGCTTTCCACCACCTGCACCCAGCCGGCCGCTCTCGGCATCGACGAGGCGCGGGCGCTGCTGCGCGAGACGGAGGAAGAAATATCGGGAAATCGCGTCGCCGCCGCTTCATAGCGACAGCGGACAGGTTTAGACCTTTGTGACTTCAGGTTTCCGTTGCGGCCAACCGCTACGGAAACCGTTTCATTTTCGAGGGTGGCGGATAGGGTCGCCATCCGGATACGGATCGCGGAGGATTTTGCGATGACCTGGCTACCGGCGGAAAACCGCTACGACACCATGAAATATAACCGCGTCGGCCGCTCCGGCCTGAAGCTGCCGGCGATCTCGCTGGGGCTCTGGCACAATTTCGGCGGCGACACGGCGCATGACCGCAAGGTCGACATGTGCCGCACCGCGTTTGATCTCGGCATCACCCATTTCGATCTCGCCAACAATTACGGCCCGCCTCCGGGCTCGGCCGAAACCGCCTTCGGCGAGATCATGCGCACGGATTTTGCTGGTCTGCGCGACGAGCTGATCATCTCCTCCAAGGCCGGCTACGACATGTGGCCTGGCCCCTACGGCGAATGGGGCAGCCGCAAGTACCTGATCGCTTCCTGCGACCAGAGCCTGAAGCGCATGGGCCTCGACTATGTCGACATCTTCTATTCGCACCGCTTCGATCCGGATACGCCGCTCGAAGAGACTTGCGGCGCGCTCGACCATATCGTGCGCTCGGGCCGGGCGCTCTATGTCGGCATCTCCTCCTACAATTCACAGCGCACCCGCGAAGCGGCGGCCATCCTGAAGGAACTGGGCACACCCTGCCTCATCCACCAGCCGAGCTATTCGATGCTCAATCGCTGGATCGAGGATGACGGCCTGATCCACACGCTCGAAGATCTCGGCATCGGCTCGATCGTCTTCTCGCCGCTCGCCCAGGGCATGCTGACGACCAAGTACCTCCAGGGCATTCCGGGCGACAGCCGTGCGGCGCAGAACCACTTCCTCAAGAAGGACTTCATCCGCCCGGAGATCATCGAAAACATCCGCAAACTGAACGCCATTGCCGAAAAGCGCGGCCAGACCTTGGCGCAGATGGCGCTTGCCTGGGTCTTGCGCGGCGGCCGCATCACCTCGGCGCTGATCGGCGCCAGCCGCTCCGAGCAGATCGTCGATTGCGTCAAGGCGTTGGAGAACGACACGTTCACGGCAGACGAGCTGGCCGAGATCGATCTCTATGCGCGCGAGGCCGACATCAACCTCTGGGCCAAGTCAGCCGAGCTCTAAGTTCTGCTGAAAACATTGATTTGCCTGCATTTTGGGCAATATTGTCTGCTTTCCGGCGCATTAGACAAAAGTCGAAGATGTGCCGGAAATCGCCTTCTGGACATGCCTTGGTGTTTCTGTAAGGTGCGAGCATGCCCGTCGGTTACGGCGCCGATTTGCGCCGTTTCGGCAGGTTAACGAGGAGGAGCCACCGTCGTCCGGGAAGGGGCGGGGTGGATTGATGGGTGGTGGCGCTGATCGCGGCCGCCCTTTTGGCGAGAACTAGGGGAGGAACCATGGATCGCCGTTCATTTATCAAAAACGCGGGTCTCGGCGGGCTCGGTGCGGCTGCCGCCACGGCACTCGCATCGCCGGCCATCGCGCAATCGAACCCGAAGATCAACTGGCGCCTGGCATCGTCGTTCCCGAAATCGCTCGACACGATCTACGGCGGCGGCGAAGTGCTGGCAAAATATGTGTCGGAAGCAACCGACGGCGCCTTCCAGATCCAGGTCTTTGCTGCCGGCGAAATCGTTCCCGGCCTGCAGGCCGCTGACGCTGCTGCGGCCGGTACGGTCGAAGCCTGCCACACGGTTGCCTACTATTACTGGGGCAAGGATCCGACCTGGGCGCTGGGCTCTGCCGTGCCCTTCGCGCTCAATGCGCGCGGCATGAACGCCTGGCATTACCATGGCGGCGGCATCGACATGTTCAACGAATTCCTGGGGGCCCAGGGCCTCGTCGGCTTCCCCAACGGCAATACCGGCGTGCAGATGGGCGGCTGGTTCCGCAAGGAGATCAAAACGGTCGCCGACCTGCAGGGCCTGAAGATGCGCATCGGGGGCTTCGCCGGCAAGGTCGTCGAAAGGCTCGGCGTCGTGCCGCAGCAGATCGCCGGCGGCGACATCTATCCGGCGCTCGAAAAGGGCACCATCGACGCGGCCGAGTGGGTCGGACCCTATGACGACGAGAAGCTCGGCTTCTACAAGGTCGCGCCCTATTACTACTATCCCGGCTGGTGGGAAGGTGGCCCGACGGTCCATGCGATGTTCAACAAGGCGGCCTTCGACGGCCTGCCGAAGAACTATCAGTCGCTGCTGCGCATCGCCTGCCAGGCGGCTGACGCGAACATGCTGCAGAAGTACGACTACCTGAATCCGTCGGCGATCAAGCGCCTCGTTGCGTCCGGCGCAAAGCTTAGCCCGTTCAGCGCCGAAATCCTGTCGGCCTGCTTCGACAAGGCGAACGAAGTCTATGCCGAAATGGAAGACGCGAACCCAACCTTCAAGAAGATCTGGGACTCGATCAAGGCCTTCCGTGGCGAGTATTACCTCAATGCCCAGATCGCCGAATACAACTACGACACCTTCATGATGATCCAGCAGCGCGGCGGCAAGCTCTAAGCTTCCACCCGTTGGACAGATCAGGAGCCGCTCGCAACATCCATTGCGGGCGGCTTTTTCGTTCGGCGGCATCAACCGGCGAACGCAGCAGCTTCGTGGTAGACTTGCGGCCTCAACGGAACGGAGGAGCAGCCATGCCAGGCGAAGGCCAATCGCTCGTGCTCGGACCCGGCGAGGGCCGGCGGTACGACATGGGCGCCATACAGGCGGTGTTCAAGGCCGATGGGCCGGAGACCGAGGGGCGCTTTTCAATCTCGGAATGGTGGCTGGAGGCCCGGCATGAAGGGCCGGGCGCCCATAAGCACGACGACAATGACGAGATCTTCTACGTGATCGAGGGAACCGCCAGCATCCTCGTCGGCGAGACCTGGCACCAGATGGCCGAGGGCTCGCTCTGCGTCATCCCGCGCGGGACGATGCATGATTTTCGCAACGAGAGCGCCTCGCGCATGGGCCTGCTCAACGTCTTCGTCGGAGGTCCGTTCGAGGAAATGATGCCGATGATCGTCGATTGGTATCGGGAAAACCCGGCGAAGCGGCTCGACTGAGCGGAATATCTATCCGGAGGAACCCGTCAGCCAATGAAGACGGCGGCCTGGTTAGCGGGCATCCATCCTCCGCCGTCCGCGCCCTTGTGGCGGGAAGCCAGCGACCAGACGTCCGTCGGGTCTAAGACTCTTTTCAGCCCAAGGATCTTGGATAGCGCCCGGGCTTGCCCGGCAAGCTTGCGTCGATCGGTTTTGCCTTTGCCGACAGCCTCACGGCGGCGCCGCAAAGGACCATCTCCGGAGGACGGCAAGCTGAGAGGGCGGCCCGTGGGGCCGCCCTCTATTTGCGTGCCTGTCCGCTCTACTTGAACGATGGCGGCTGGCTGAGGTCGTTTGAAGGTGCCGTTTGCGGCTGGGCACCCGTGCCGCCAAATGAAGGCGGCTGGCTAAGGTCGTTCGACGGCGCCGGCTGCGGCGGGGCACCGCCACCCTGATCGGCAGGCTTCTGGTCGGCCGGCTTCTGGTCGAGCGGGCTGCCGCCCGGAAGCTGCAGGCCGCCGGGCAGGCCGAGGCCGCCGCCGTTGTCCGGAAGCCCCAGGCCGCCACCACCGGTGCCGAAACCGGGCACCTCGATCTTGATGGTGTTCGGATCGACGACAGCACCGGTTCCCTTGTAGTGCATGACCATCTGCGGGAACATGATCGTCAGCGCCACCATCAGGATCTGGATGCCGACGAAGGGCACTGCACCCCAGTAGATCTGCCCGGTCGTGACCGGCTGGATCGTCTTGCCGGTGATCTTGTCGAGATACGGCACCCTTGCTGCGACCGAGCGCAGGTAGAAGAGCGCGAAGCCGAAGGGCGGGTGCATGAAGCTCGTCTGCATGTTGATGCCGAGCAGCACGCCGAACCAGATGAGGTCGATGCCGAGCTTGTCGGCCGCGGGCGCCAGCAGCGGAACGATGATGAAGGCAAGCTCGAAGAAATCCAGGAAGAAGGCCAGGAAGAAGACGAGCACGTTGACGGTAATGAGGAAGCCGACTTCACCGCCCGGCATTGCCGTCAGCAGGTGTTCGACCCAGATGTGGCCGTTGACCCCGTAGAAGGTGAGCGAGAAGACGCGCGCCCCGATCAGGATGAACAGCACGAAGGCCGAAAGCCGGGTGGTGGCCGTGAGGGCGCCGCGCACGACGTCCATGTGCAGCCGGCCCTTGGCCGCAGCCATGATCAGCGCGCCGACCGCGCCCATGGCGCCGCCTTCCGTCGGCGTCGCGATGCCGAGGAAGATGGTGCCGAGAACGAGGAAGATCAGCGCCAGCGGCGGGATCAGCACGATGATGACCTGCTGGGCGAGCCGCGACATCGCATTGATCTTCAGGCTCTTGTCGGCAAGGGCGGCGACATAGATGAAGGCGACGCCAACCGTTGCACCGAGAATGTCGGCGTTCTCGCCCTGGGTCGGGGAGAGGTAGACGTGGGCGGCATAGGCGATGCCGGCTGCTACCGCGAGCGCGATCGCCAGCGAGGTGACGCCGGAACCCAACGTGCGCGCTTCCAGCGGCAGCGCCGGCATGGAGTCACGCTTCAGGATCGTCATGATCAGGATGTAGGTCATGTAAAGGCCGGTCAGCACCAGACCCGGGATCAGCGCGCCGGCATACATGTCGCCGACCGAGCGGCCGAGCTGGTCGGCAAGAACGATCAGGACGAGCGACGGCGGGATGATCTGGGCGAGCGTGCCCGAAGCCGCGATGACGCCCGAGGCGACCTTCCGGTCATAGCCGTAGCGCAGCATGATCGGCAGCGAGATCAGGCCCATGGCGATGACCGAGGCGGCAACGACGCCTGTCGTGGCGGCCAGCAGCGCGCCGACGAAGATCACCGCATAGGCAAGACCGCCGCGGATCGGGCCGAAGAGCTGGCCGATCGTGTCGAGCAGGTCTTCGGCCATGCCCGATTTCTCGAGCACGATCCCCATGAAGGTAAAGAAGGGAATGGCGAGCAACGTGTCGTTCGACATCACCCCCCAGAACCGGTCCGGCAGCGCGTTGAGCAACGGCCAGGAAAGGTTGATCGAGTCGGACAGCGGCGCGAGCTCGACGCCGATGATGAAGAACAAGAGGCCGTTGGCGGCGAGCGAGAAGGCGACCGGGTATCCCAAGAGCAGGAACACGATCAGCGACGCGAACATGATCGGCGCCAGGTTTTCAGCAATGAATTCGATCATGGACGGGTCTCCGGAGACACGGCATCGTCAAGCGGCGCATGGGTCGGCACATAGGGTGTCGGGTCCTCCATGTTGCCGGTCATGATCGCGATCTTCTTGATGATCTCGGATACGCCCTGAAAGGCGAGCAGCAGAAAGCCGACGAGCAGGATGGCCTTGGCCGGCCAGATGATCAGGCCGCCGGCCGAGGAGGAGACTTCGCCCGAGACGTAGGACATCCTCACATAGGGGAAGAGGTAGTAGAGCACGAGCAGCACGAAGGGCATCAGGAACAGGAGGTGTCCCAGCAAATCGATCCAGTGCTGCACGCGGCGCGAGAACTGGCCGTAGACCACGTCGATGCGGATATGCTCGTTCTGGCTCAGCGTGTAGGCGGCCGCAAACATGAAGGCGGCGCCGAACAGGTACCATTGCGCCTCGAGCCAGGCGTTCGACGACATGTTGAAGATCTTTCGGATCACGGCATTGCCGGCGCTGACGAGCACAGCGGCCAGGATCAGCCATGAAACGCTCTTTCCGATGAATTCCGTAATCGTGTCTATTAATCGGCTGAAGCCGAGCAAAACTCTCATCGATTTCCTCCCCGCGATGGCTTCTTATCGTTGTTGTGCCAAGCACAGCCAGAGTGCCGATTTCAAGCGCGCGTTCAAGTGCGAGACGTGATTTTCCCATGTAGTTCGGCCGCCTCCGACTAAAGTAGAATGTGCCGCCCCGCGCTCTGCTCATTGTTTGTGCAAACCCGTGCCGCCTCGTCGGTACGAGCACCGGCGGACGGTTCAAGGCGGCGCGTCTGCCGCGCGAATCGATGTGGAAAGATCGCACAGAGGGCGGCGCGCGCATTTTACTGCAACGTTGCAGTCTTGAAATCGTATGATTTTTGAGATCGGATGCGCGCACCAACGGAGGACGCCGAAACCATGACCACCATGATCCGCAACCCGATTCTCAGGGGATTCAACCCCGACCCCTCGATCTGCCGCGTCGGCGACGATTACTACATCGCGACCTCCACCTTCGAATGGTATCCGGGCGTGCAGATCCATCACTCGCGCGACCTCGTGAACTGGCGGCTCGTTCGTCGGCCGCTGGAGCGCGCCAGCCAGCTCGACATGCGCGGCAACCCCGACAGCTGCGGCGTCTGGGCGCCGTGCCTCTCCTATGACGACGGGCTGTTCTGGCTGGTCTATACCGACGTCAAGCGCTTCGACGGCAATTTCAAGGACGCGCACAACTACATCGTCACCGCGGAGGCGATCGAGGCGACCTGGTCGGACCCGGTCTACGTCAATTCCTCCGGCTTCGACCCCTCGCTTTTCCACGACGACGATGGCCGCAAGTGGTTCCTCAACATGCAGTGGAACCACCGCACCGAGAGTTTCGGAGGCTCGCCGAAGCATCCGGCCTTCGACGGCATCTTGCTGCAGGAGTGGGACGAGCGCACACGCAAGCTCGTCGGTCCGGTGAAGAACATCTTTGCCGGCTCGCCGCTCGGCCTCGTCGAGGGCCCGCATCTCTTCAAGCGGAACGGCTGGTACTATCTGACGACGGCCGAGGGCGGCACCGGCTACGATCATGCCGTCACCACGGCGCGCTCGCGCCATATCGACGGCCCGTACGAGATGCATCCGAACACCCATCTGATCACGTCGAAGGATCACCCGGAAGCGCCGTTGCAGCGCGCCGGTCACGGCCAATACATCGAGACGCCCGATGGCCAGGCCTATCACACCCATCTTGCCGGCCGGCCGTTGCCGCCGCAGCGTCGCTGCACGCTCGGCCGCGAGACGGCGCTGCAGAAATGCGTCTGGCGCGATGACGGCTGGCTCTATCTCGAATGCGGCGGCCAGGTGCCGGAGGTGCTCGTGCCCGCTCCGGCTGCGGCAGAGCAGCTACCGGCAGAGACCGTCGTGGAGACGGATTTCGACGAGGGCGTCCTTCCGATCGAGTTTCAATGGCTGCGCACGCCTCAGCCGGCGCGGATCTTCTCGCTCGAATTGCGGGCCGGACATCTCAGGCTCTTCGGGCGGGAGAGCATCGGCAGCTGGTTCGAACAGACGCTGGTGGCGCGTCGGCAAGAGCATCATTCCTTCCGCGCCGAAACAGCGGTCGAGTTTGTGCCGGAAACCTACCAGCAGGTCGCGGGCCTGACGCATTACTACAACCGCCACAAGTTCCATGCGCTTGGCGTGACGTGGCACGAAACGCTCGGGCGGGCGCTGACGATCCTCTCATGCCCCGGCGATTTCCCGCATGGGCGGCTGGCGTTTCCCGTCGGCAGCGGTATCGCCATTCCAGAGGGTCGGATCGAGCTGGCCATGGAGATCCGCGACAACGAACTGCAGTTCTTCTGGCGGCAGGCGCCTGCCGGGGATTGGCACGCGGTTGGCCCGGTTCTCGACGCGGGCGTGGTCTCGGACGAGGGCGGCCGCGGCGAGCATGGATCTTTCACCGGCGCCTTCGCCGGCATGTTCGCCTTCGACACATCCGGCGCGGGCAGGGCGGCGGATTTCGATTGTTTCCGATACATCAGCCTTGCGGCCGACTGATGCGTGCGCATTAGAAAAGTAGAATAAGTATAGGATATCATTGCGTATTTGTAATGTAGACTTTCATATTCGGTTCAGGAGGCGGGGCCTAATTTCCGGGTGTAGACAACGAAAGGACACCCGAATGAAACCTCTCCTGATCGCGCTCGTCGCCAGTTCCGTCCTGATCACGCCGGTCGCAGCGCTTGCCCAGCCGGCACGATCCTTCGAGGTGGCTGAGAACTATGACCGCTCCCGCCGCCCTGTTGATCGTCACGTCGATAAGCACGTCACGATCGAGAAGCGCGTGATCGTCAAGAAGAAGGAGCGCTGGACGCGCGGCCATCGCCTGACACCGGCCGAGCGCCGCCACATGGCGCAGGTGCGCGACTATCGCTATTACAAGCTGCGCCCGCCACAGCGCGGCCAGCAGTGGCTGCGGGTCGACAACGACTTCCTGCTGATCAACCTGGCGACCGGCGTCATCGTCGGACTGGCGACGGCTCGGTAAGTATCATTTGCTGGCCACGGGGCGGGGGGACGCCACCCCCCGCGCTGCTGGCATTGCGAGGGCCGACGGGTCCTCCCGTTCCCCGAACAACAACACCTCGATCTCGCCCATTGGCTCCGGCGCCGCTTCGTCCCCGGGCCTATCCCCGAGGAACGGATCGAACATCGGCACCGGGCGTCCGGCGGTATTCAGCGCCATGCACATGAAGCGCGGCCGGCGAGGTGCGGGCGCAGTCTTGGCCATCAGGCAGCCCGCGGCGACCAGTTGGCGAAGGGATCGGTGAGATCGCGCCAGCGTTCCGGGCGGAAGCTTTCGTCCGTCAGCAGGCAGGCGTCGAGTTCGGCGCGAAGCGCAGCCTCGTCCATGGGGTCCGCACCGATGAAGACGATCTCCTGGCGGCGGTCGCCCCAGACCGGGTCGATATAGGGACCGACTGCTTTCAGGAAACCCGGATCGCGCGGCCATTGCTCCTTCGGTACCGCCGACCACCAAAGGCCCATCTTGCCGGTTCTGACCAGCGGTCCCGCCTGACTGATCTCGCCGACATAATGCGGGCGGGTCGCGAGCCAAAAGAAGCCTTTGGCCCGCAGCACGCCCGGCCAGGAGCGGTTGAGGAAGGCCTGGAAACGCATGGGGTCGAAAGGCCGGCGGGCGCGATAGACGAAGGAGCGGATGCCGTATTCCTCCGTTTCGGGAATATGGTCCTTGAAGCCGTTGAGTTCCTTGTACCAGAGCGGATGCTGCTCCGCCTTGACAAGGTCGAAGCGGCCGGTTCCAAGCACGTCTCGAAGCGCCACCTTGCCGAAGTCGGTTTCGATCAGTCGTGCGTCCGGATTGAGCCCGACGATGATCTTGCGGGCGGCGTCCACCTGCTCGGGCGTAGCGGTGGCGATCTTGTTCAAGACCACGACATCGGCAAACTCGATCTGCTCGACCAGAAGGTCGACGAGCGTGCGCGTGTCGCCTTCGCCGGCGGTCTCGCCGCGATCGGCGAGGAAGTCGAGCGAGGAATAGTCGGCAATCAGGTTTACGGCATCGACCACCGTCACCATCGTGTCGAGCCGCGCGACGTCGGCAAGGCTCTCGCCGTCCTCGTCGCGAAAGTCGAAGGTGGTGGCAACCGGCAGGGGCTCGGAGATACCGCTCGATTCGATCAGCAGATAGTCGAAGCGGTTCTGTTCGGCGAGGTTGCGGACCTCCTTCAGGAGGTCGTCGCGCAACGTGCAACAGATGCAGCCATTGGTCATTTCCACCAGTTGCTCTTCCGTGCGCGAGAGGCCTGCGCCACCGTCGCGCACCAGCGCCGCGTCGATGTTGACCTCGCTCATGTCGTTGACGATGACAGCGACGCGCAGGCCGTCGCGGTTGGAAAGCACGTGGTTGAGCAGCGTCGTCTTGCCGGCGCCAAGGAAGCCCGAGAGAACGGTGACAGGGAGCTTTTCCATCGATGGTTCCTATATGTTATATCGTTACATGCATGTGTATAAGAATAGGCGGGCGCGATCGCCCGCCCATACCGTCTTGGGAGGACGGTCAGCTTGCCGAGGCAAGGCAGGTCTTGAGCGAGGTGCCGATACCTTCCATCATCTGGAAGTAGAGATCCGGGCCGGCGTCGAGCGTGCCGGCTTCCGGGTCGAGCGTGCCGGGTTTCGCCGGCGTTCCTTCGATCACCACGTTGATCAGCTTCGGCTCGAACTGCGGCTCGGCAAAGACGCACGTTGCCCCCAATTCCCTGATCTTGGCATGGATCTCAGAGAGCCGCTCGGCGCCTGGCAGCACCTCGGGGCTGACGGTGATCGAGCCGGCGACGCGGACCTTGTAGCGGTGCTCGAAATACTGGTAGGCGTCGTGGAAAACGACGAAGGGCTTGTCCTTCACCGGCGCCACGGTCTCCGTCAGCTTGGCGTCGAGCGCGTCCAGCCGCTTGTTCAATGCTTCGAGATTGGCCATGTAGGTGCCGGCATTGTCCGGATCGGCTTCGGCGAGCGTCTTTTCGATCTCGGCGGCCATCGCCTTCGCATTCATCGGGTCGAGCCACATGTGCATGTCGGTATCGCCGTGGCCGTGGTCGTGGCCTTCGTCAGCGGCTGCAGCCTCCGGCGCCGCTGCATGGTCGTGCTCCGCTTCGCTCTCGGCATGCTTGTGCCCTTCTTCGCCGTGCCCTTCATCACCATGGTCCTCGTCGTCATGGGCTTCGAAGGCGCCGCCCTCGCGGAATTTCAGCTTCTCGATCCCCGGCGCATCGCTGAGTTCCACCACCTTGGCGCCGTCGCTGAGTGCATCGAGCGGCTTGTCGAGAAAGGCTTCGAGGCCCGGGCCGACCCAGAAGACCACCTTGGCCGCCTGCAGGGCCGAGGCGTTCGAGGGCTTCATGTTGTAGGTGTGGGGAGAGGCGGCGCCCTCGACGATCAGCGACGGCTCGCCGACTCCCTGCATGATCGAGGCGACGAGGGAGTGGATCGGCTTGATCGAAACCACCACATTGGGTCCGGCCGCCGCAGCGGGTGCGGCAAGCAGCATGGTGGAGGCAAAGAGCAGGGCGGATGTCGATTTCATCGGGTTCTCCGGGCTTGAATGGCGCCTCTGGCCGCATCGACCAGGCACGCTTCGGGCATGCAAAGCTTTCACTCCAGCAGGCCAGTGATGGCCCTTGAAGTGGTTATGTAATGTTATTACATCAATTGCGTTATGCTATAACGTGTGCGATAGCCAGTGGCAACCATCAACCCGGAATTTTTTCATGCTGAACTTCCGCTCCCCAGAAACGCTGCCGCTGGTAAATCTCAGCAATGCCGGCGTCAGCCGCAATGGCCGCTGGCTGGTGCGCGGCGTCGAGTTCTCGATCAGCCCTGGCGAGATCGTCACGCTGATCGGACCGAACGGATCGGGCAAATCGACGACGGCGAAGACGGCGATCGGCGTGCTGAAGCCGGACGAGGGCTATGTCGAGCGCAAGCCGGGCCTCAAGGTCGGCTATGTGCCGCAGAAGCTCGCCGTCGACTGGACGCTGCCCTTGACTGTGGAGCGGCTGATGACGCTGACCGGCCCGCTGAGGGGCCGGGAAATCGAGGAGGCGCTGGCGGCGACCGGCGTGCTGCATCTCGCCAAGTCCGAGGTGCAGCATCTTTCGGGCGGCGAATTCCAGCGGGCACTCTTGGCGCGCGCCATCGCCCGCAAGCCGGACCTGCTGGTGCTCGACGAGCCGGTACAGGGCGTCGACTTCAGCGGCGAAATCGCGCTCTACGAATTGATCAAGCAGATCCGCAATCGTACCGGCTGCGGCATCCTCTTGATTTCGCATGATCTGCATATCGTCATGGCGGAAACCGACACCGTCGTCTGCCTGAACGGCCACGTCTGCTGCCGCGGCACGCCGCAGGCTGTCAGCCAGAGCCCGGAATACCAGAGGCTCTTCGGACGGCGGGCGGCCAATACGCTTGCGGTCTACAGCCATCACCATGACCACACGCATCTGCCTGACGGACGCGTCCTGCATGCGGACGGGTCGATCACCGAACATTGCTTCCCGGGCGATGGCCACCACCACGACGACCAGCAAAACGTGCACGACCACGGCGAGGATTGCGGCTGCGGCCACCATACGCGGCTGCACGGTTATGAGCAGAAGGAGAAGCGCGATGCTTGATGATTTCTTCGTGCGCGCGCTGATCGCCGGCATCGGCATCGCCGTCATGGCCGGGCCGCTCGGCTGCTTCGTCATCTGGCGGCGCATGGCCTATTTCGGCGACACCATGGCGCATTCGGCGCTGCTCGGCGTGGCGCTGTCGCTGCTGCTCGAACTCAACCTGATGCTCAGCGTCTTCATCGTTGCCGCCATCGTCTCGGTGCTGCTGCTCTTCCTGCAGCGGCGCGGCGCGCTGTCGACCGATGCGCTGCTCGGCATCCTCTCCCATTCGGCGCTGTCCTTCGGCCTGGTCATCGTCGCCTTCATGACCTGGGTGCGCATCGATCTCGTCGGCTTCCTCTTCGGCGACATCCTCGCCGTCTCGGAATCCGACATCGACATCATCTGGGGCGGCGGCATCCTCGTCGTCTTCGCCATCGTCTATCTCTGGCGGCCGCTCTTGGCCTCCACCGTCAATCCGGAGCTGGCGGAGGCGGAGGGGCTGCAGCCCGAGCGCGCGCGGCTCTTCTTCATGCTGCTGATGGCGCTGGTGATCGCGATCGCCATGAAGATCGTCGGCATTCTCCTGATCACCTCGCTGCTGATCATTCCGGCCGCGACCGCACGGCGCTTCTCGACCTCGCCGGAGGTGATGGCGGTGCTTGCCTCCGTCATCGGTGCGCTCGCCGTTACCGGCGGACTTTTCGGTTCGCTGCACTGGGATACGCCGTCTGGACCGTCTATCGTCGTTGCCGCGGTTGGGCTTTTCGCTCTGAGTCTGCTGCCGATCGGCCGCCGCCCGATCGAGGCAGCATATCATTCCACGCCCGGAGGACACCACTGATGGCTACCCCGCTACTGACCAAGAACCAGACGCTGGTGATGGATGCGCTCAGCCATTCCGAAGGACCGATGAGCGCCTATACCATTCTCGACAAGCTGCGCGACCATGGCTTTCGCGCGCCGCTGCAGGTCTATCGCGCGCTCGACAAGCTGCTGGAATACGGCCTCGTGCATCGGTTGGAGAGCCTGAACGCCTTCGTCGCCTGTACCTGCCCGCATGATCACGAGCACGACCATGGCGTCACCGCCTTCACCATCTGCGAAGGCTGCGGCCAGGTGACGGAGTTCCACGACGCGGCGATCGAGCAGCGGCTTTCGGCGCTGACGCGGGCGCAGAACTTCAAGACCGAGAAGACCACGATCGAGATCCGTGGCCATTGCCAGAGCTGCGCGTAAGTTCGGCACCCTCGACCGGGACGAAGCCGCCTTCCTGGAGCAGCTTGGCTTTCAATCCAGCCGGCTGAGGTCGGCGGCGTAGCGTCGCCAGTTCTTCACATAATGCGCTGCCGAGCGCTTCACGCCCTCGATGGCGGCATCGTCCAGCGTGCGGATCGCTTTCGCCGGCGCGCCGACGATCAGCGAATTGTCGGGGAATTCCTTGCCTTCGGTCACCAGCGCATTGGCGCCGACAAGGCAGTTGCGGCCGATCTTGGCGCCGTTGAGCACGGTCGCGCCCATACCGATCAGCGAATTGTCGCCGATGGTGCAACCATGGATGATGGCGCCGTGGCCGATGGTGCAGCCTTCGCCGATCGTCACCGGGAAGCCGGGGTCGACGTGGATGACGACGTTTTCCTGGATGTTGGTGCGGGCGCCGAGCTGGATCGGCTCGTTGTCGCCGCGAAGCGTCACGCCGAACCAGATGCCGACCTCGTCGCCGATCTCGACCTGGCCGATGACATTCGCGTCCGGCGCCACCCAGTAGCTGCCGTCCGATGGAGTCTGCGGGCGAAGCGATCCAAGGGCATAAAGCGGCATCGGCAGATATCCTTCCTGTCGTCTGAAGTGATGCAAGGCCGGGAACGGCGATTCACGCCGTTCCCGGCACGGTTCCCCTAAAGGACGTGCACGGCAAGGGCTGCGACGCCGTCGACACCGCAGGTGACCTCGTCGCCGCGCGCCACGGCACCGACGCCCGACGGCGTGCCTGTCATGATGACGTCGCCGGGGGCCAGCGTAAACAGCTTGGAGAGCTCGGCGATGATCTCCGGCACCTTCCAGATCATCTGGTCGAGATCGCCCTGCTGGCGCAGTTCGCCATTCACCTTCAGCCAGATATTACCGTTGACCGGATGGCCGATCGCTTCGGCCGGCGTGATCGCCGAGATCGGGGCGGAATGTTCGAAGGCCTTGGCTGCCGCCCAGGGTTTCCCTGCCTTCTTGGCCTCGGCCTGCAGGTCGCGGCGGGTGAAGTCGATGCCGACGGCATAGCCGTAGACGCAATCCAGCGCGTCCTCGACGGCGATGTCGGTGCCGCCGCGCTTCAGCGCCACGACGAGTTCGACCTCGTGATGGACGTCGGCGGTCAGCGGCGGATAGGGGAAGGCGCTGCCGGCAGCAAGCAGGTTGTCCGGATTCTTCTGGAAGAAGAACGGCGGCTCGCGATCCGGGTCGTGACCCATCTCGATCGCATGGGCGGCATAGTTGCGGCCGACGCAGTAAACCCGGCGAACCGGAAAGCCGACCAGGCTGCCGGATATCGGCAGCAGAACGGGAAGCGGGGGAGGGATGATTGTTTCCATGATCGTCCGGTCTTGGGCGTCCATCTGTCTCAAGCGACAGGAAGGTTGCCGCGCATTTCGTGTACGCTCGCCGTCGGCCGATTGCGGTTTCAAGCGAGACGGAGAAGAATCCGGACGTTACTGCATAAATGCGCGAATCGGAATCGATCCGTAGAAAAATAAGACGAAGGATCGAGTGAGGGGAGCGGCATGGGCGCGCCCGGACGGGCGCGCGGGATCACGGCATCCGAGAGGCTGCCGTGAGCGGCAAACTCAGGCGCACTGTGCGTAGGCCTGAAGCTGATCTCGGGTCAGGAACCGGCCGTCCGAGCGCGAATTGAGCTCAGGATGGCTGTATTCAAGACTGGGGACCTGGGGAAGCTCAAGGGCCTGGCGCACGGTCATGATGCCGACGTCACGGCGGCCACCTTCACGCTTCACGCTGACTTCAACGATGCGATAGAGATTGCTCTCGCTCATATGTTCTCTCCCGTGTATCGTTTTTTTGAATTCCCTTATGGGGATTAAGCGCTCCGAAATTGGTTTTTGTGAGGCACCTCAGAATATAGGCCAGAGAAATGAAGGCTTCACGACAGAAATCGGGCCGTTTCTGGAAAAATCATGCGTGTTTGGGCGATAATGCGCCGAAACGATGCAGTTCTTGAGCAAATGCTCAATATCTGAGCCATCCCTCTCTTGTCATCGGCTATGCGGCTTCAACGAAAAAAACGGTAGTTTGCGCCCGCCGCTGGCGAGCGTTCGCCACCCGGAGGCGGCGAGATCCAGTCCGGCGCGAATGCGCCTCAGTGCGTGCCCAGTTCGGCTTCCTCGGCTGCCGAGATGAACAGCTTTCGCGCCTCCTCGGCCGTGCGGCGACCTTCGATCGCGGCGCGGCAAGCACTGCGGGCAGCAACATAGAACGGCCCCCGGCGGGGCCAATGGTCGGCAAGGCAGGCGAGCGCGTCTGAGGGGCCTTTGACGGTGCGGCAAACACCGCCAACAAAGTCGAGCTCGATCGGCTGTTTCCAGACTAATTGCATGCGTCTCCTCCTCGAGATCACCTCAATGAACATCGGCATTGCGGCTGTCGGCCCCTGGCTCCTCTCAAGTGGCGTCGGCAGTCGATCTTGCTAATGTAGCGCAGGAGGACGGATTTGTAAGCAGCTTTTCCGTGTTGTGCGGCCGGATGCAAGCACCGGCGGTAGGCGCAAGCCTAGCAGGAGGCGTCGCGCTGCAGGCGCTCGGCAAAGGCGCGGCCGGCAACGAGCAGGCGCATCTCGTCGGTGTTGCCGGCGAGATAGTCGTCGATCAGCATTCGGGCTTGGCGGCGTGCCCGTTCGCCGTCGCGCGCCCAGCCCTGTTCAAGGCAGAGTTCGTCGAAGACACGCTGCAGCCGCTCCATGTCGCCCTTCGACAGGGCAAGGCATTGCGTCGCTCGCAAAGGGGCCACCTGTTCCTCCCGCAGCACCGAGTTCCCCGGCACGCACTATGGCAGAACGGCGCCGAATTGAACCCCTTGGGAATGAGGGGTCTGTCGGCCTGGCGACACAGCGCCGCGCGGCTAATCAGACGCGCAAAGGTCGCTGTAGACTTTGATTTGCTGCATGTCTTTGTCCTTAAATCGAGGTCGATTTAAGGAGACATGCAGTAGGAGATTGTCGGTCAGGCCGCCGGTACGACGCGGTCGACCTTGGTGCGGCGGCCGCCTTCTTCGATGCGGTAATAGTCGGAGCCGATCAGCGCGTACTGGTCGCAACGCCGACCGCCGTCCTCGAAGGTGATGCAGACCTCGTCGCCGGTGATCGTGTAGGTTCCGCCATCACGCACTTCGTAGTCGCGATAGCCGTAACGGCCGTCGGCGAAAAAGGTGGAGGCGACACCGTTGAGATTGTAGCGCAGCGTCTTGCCGACGAGGAAGGCCTGCAGCGCGTCGCCGGACAGCGTCGGCACCGAGGGGGCGGCAGGTCTCGGTGTTGCGACCTCAGGCGCCTCCAACTCCATCGACTGGCATCCGGCCAGTAGAAGCGTGAGCAGTGCCGCGATCGCGCGTTTCATGCCGTCCGTCCTTGTTTCTGTCGGCAACGTTGCAGGAGCCAGGGCTTCCGCGGGTCAAACCACAGCGCCGCGCGTCTCATCAGACGCGCAAAGGTCGCTGCAGCACTTTGATTTGCTGCACGCCTTGGTCCTCTAAATCGAGGTCGATTTATGGAGACATGCAGTAACGCGCGGCGCTGTAATCGCCTCCAGGGGCACCTGTCAACCCCGCTGAACGCAGGCGCGCGGGGCAGCCTTCAGAAGAAGTTGCCGGCCACCGCCGCAGCGACCGTGGCAGCCAGCGCTGCAAGGACGATTGCTGCACCTATGACGGTCGCTATTGTTCGCCGGCGCCGTGCGCCGCTCCAATCGTAGCTCATGCTTTCGCTCCGACGACGATCATGTCGAAACGGGACAATCGGCGATTCTGCTTAACAAAAGGGAAACCATGGCCTCTGGCCCGTCGAGGTGGGCCCGGGATGCCCGACGCGTGTAATTTCGCGGCACAGATAGTGACATCAATTGACCGTCGCTGAATTTAATGTCACAGATGGTGTCATTAAAAATGGAGTGAACCGCATGACGAACGTGCGCGCCTACAACAGCCCCTTGCGCGAGGAGAAGGCACGGGAGACCCGGGAGGCGATCCTGACGGCCCTGTTCGAGCTGATGGAAACGACCGGCGTTGCCGACGACGTATCGATGGAAGCGATTGCTCAGCAGGCCGGGGTGCAGCGCAGGACCATCTTCCGCCATTTCGCCAACAAGGATGAAATGCTCGCGGCCTTCTGGCCCTGGCTCAACGCCCGCATCGGCACGTCGGCGACACCGCGAACGTTGAACGAGATCGTCGACGGTCCGCGGCAGGCCTTTCCACGCTTCGACCTGCACGAGCCGGTGATCCGGGCCTCGCTGCATTCCAAGGCCGGCCGCGAGATGCGACTTGGCACCGTCTCGGGCCGCCGGGCGCATTTCGCGCAGGCTTTGGCTCCGGCCGTAGCCTCCCTTTCGGCATCCGAGACCTGGAAGGTCGAGGCGCTGGCGCATCTGCTCTTCTCGGCCTCCGCATGGGAGGTCCTGAAGGATTATGGCGGTCTCTCCGGCGCCCAGGCCGGCGAGGCGGCTTCCTGGGCGCTTGAGGTGATCCTGTCCGCGGTCACGTCCGGCCACTCTCACGCGGGCGTCGCATCGCAACCACAGGAGAAAAGCGATGGAGTTTGACGTCACCACCCCTGAAAGCGGCGAGACCCTCTGGGTCGTCGCCGACCGGATCCGGTTCCTTGGCGGCATCGCCGGCTCGGGTCTCGAACTGATTGAGGTCGAGATTCCGCCAGGTTCCGGCACCCCGCCGCACACGCACGCTTCGCCCGAAATGTTCTACGTGACCGAAGGTGAGGTGACGGTGCGCCGCTTTGCGGCCGACGGTCCGCCGGAGGTGGCCGTTGGCGGCCCCGGCACCACGATCCGGATCGGTTCGATGGTGCCGCACAATTATTCCAACGAAAGCGACCGCCCGGCGCGGATGCTCGTTCTGCTGGAGCCCTCCATGACCGCCTTCTTCCGCGACATCGGCACCAGCGAACCGCAAGCACCGGACCTTGCCCGGATCGGTTCGGCGATGCAGCGTCACGGCATCGCCATGCTCGCGGCTTGAGCGGCCGGCTCCGAAGTTTCTGTCGACCGCGGGAGACGATCTTGCGGTCGGCAGTGCCTCGACTGGATGCAGATTCCGGCATGGGAACGCCATCTCGCATTCTCAGGTTTTACGCTGTATAAGGCGCCGTCCCACATGGGAGCTTTGGTGCCGGGCGGCGCCACTGCAGCAGATCCGCCGCGCGTGCTACATTGTGGCACCGGCGCGCACAGCCAGAATGACGAGAGTAGATCAAGCATGGCAGAAGGCCGCGCACAGCCCGGAATTCCGGGCAATCGCCATTATTTCAACGCACCGGTCTTCGCCGTGGCGCCTATGATCGATTGGACCGATCGGCACTACCGGTTCTTTGCGCGGCGCCTGTCGCAGCATGCGCTGCTCTATACGGAAATGATCGTCGCCGAGGCGATCCTGCGTGGCGACCGGCAGAGGCTGCTCGGCTTCGATCTCTCGGAGCATCCGGTTGCGCTGCAGCTTGGCGGCAACGATCCGCGGAAGATGGCGGAGGCGGCCAAGATTGCCGAGGACTTCGGCTATGACGAGATCAACATGAATGTCGGCTGCCCGTCGGATCGGGTGCAGTCCGGCACGTTCGGCGCCTGCCTGATGCAGGAGCCGGAGACGGTGGCGGCCTGCGTTGCGGCGATGAAGGCGGCGGTCAGGATTCCGGTCACGGTCAAATGCCGCATCGGCGTCGACGACCAGGATCCGGAAGTGGCGCTGAGGACGCTCGTGGCACAGGTTGTCGCGGCCGGCACGGATGCCGTCTGGGTGCATGCGCGCAAGGCCTGGCTGCAGGGCTTGAGCCCCAGGGAAAACCGCGAGATCCCGCCGCTCGACTATGGTCTCGTGCACCGGTTGAAACAGGAAAATCCCAATCTTTTCATCGGCATCAATGGCGGCATTCAGGCGTTGAGTCAGGCGCTTGAGCAGGTGCGGCACCTGGATGGAGTCATGCTCGGCCGTGCGGCCTATCACGACAGCGCCATGCTGACGGCGGCCGACGGGCATTTCCCGCATCCGCTGACGGGGGCGGCGCCGCGGGCACAGGAAGCCGGTGCGTTCTCCGAGCGCGGCCATCGCCTCGATCTCGATTTCTGGGTCGATGTGCGCGACGCAATGGCCGACTACGCCGGCGCCCATATCGCCAATGGCGGGCGGCTGATTCATGTGACGCGGCACATGGTCGGCCTGTTCCAGGGCTGGCCGGGGGCGCGGCGCTATCGCCAGCTTCTTTCGGCCGATGCCACCCGCAAGGGCGCCGGGCCGGAGGTGATCCACGCTGCCTTCGATGCCGTGTTCGAGGCGACGGCGGCGAAACAGGCGGCGGAGTAGGGCGCGGCTGGCGCCTGAGGTATGGGCGCAAACCTCACGACTCGTCATCCTCGGGCTTGACCCGAGGATCCATTGGCATGCGATAGAAACGCACGACCATCCGTCTCAGTTGGAAGCTCGGTTCTGGATGCTCGGGTCAAGCCCGAGCATGACGGAGAGTGTGGAGTCGTTGCGAACCCGCTTTCTACAGACCCCCAAACGAAAACGGCGCCCCTTGCGGAGCGCCGTTTCCAAATGAATGTCCGACTGGACGATCCGGCTTAGGCAGCCTGGATGTTGACGGCCTTCGGGCCCTTGCCCATGCGGTCCGGCTCGGTGTCGAAGGTGACCTGCTGGCCATCCTTGAGGGTTGCGAGACCAGCGGCCTGAACGGCGGAGATGTGTACGAACACGTCCTTCGCGCCGCCTTCCGGCGTGATGAAGCCGAAGCCCTTGTCCTGGTTGAAGAATTTTACGGTGCCCTTGGTGGCCATGGAAGAAGTCCTTTTCCTTCAGTCAAATTGCGTTGCCCGCGCCCCCTGGGGGATGTGGGCATGTCGTCTTCCGCTTGCAAGCGGAAAGGCGTCGAGTGGTCACGATATCGGGGAAAAGACGTCTACGGTGCCGATGCCGGCGGTCCCGGCCGGAGCCGGGCGCAGGTGAAAGTCCAGTCTCCGGGATTGAAATCGCCCGAACGGCGCAAGAAGTGACAGGATTTGCAGAAAAAGGCAAGCACCTTATACGCCGCAGGAAGGCGCGGAGCGTCTGTCTTTGCAAGGCTTTGGCCGGTTCTCGCCGCTCCCATTCGTCGCCAGGCAGAAAAATCGGGGACGGTCCGTTTCTCGACACAATTTCGTCCCGAGCTCGACCGAACGTGCGCGCCGCCGAAGGGCCGCTCGCGGATCCCGGCGGAGGTGTCGTGGCGCCGTGGCTTCGCGCCGGAGGCTTGGCTCTCGGGGTAAGGCTTTCGCATCCCCCGGATAAGGCTTGCGCATGTCCGGGATAACGCGCAGGCTTTACCGAAGGTTGGTTTCGTCTTCGCTCACGATGGCGTAGCCAAGGGGTCGGGGCGGCGCGCCGTTTCGGGTGGCCGATGACGGCGCGTGCGGATCGGACGAAGGGCGACCGCCCTGGACGACTGTCGCCCGCAAAGGGTGATTGATCGTCACACGGCAGGGCGAAGTTTTGCCGGAGCCGGACGAACGGCGGAAACGGCCGGACGACTTTGTCGCCTTGGCCGGACGACGGGGCGATATGAAGCCCAGAGAATGCGCCGGCCGGCTCTGCCGGGCGGCGGGAGTGACATACGGAGAGGGAAAGCGTGATCGACCCTTACGAATTGCTTGGACTGGAACGCGACGCCGACAATCAGGCGATCCGCAGCGCCTATCGCAAGGCGGCGAAATCGGCGCATCCGGATTCCGGCGGCGATCCCGAACAGTTTGCGCGGCTGCAGGTGGCCTATGAACTGCTGAAGGATCCGGTCCGCCGCAAGGTCTATGACGACACCGGCTACGATCCCCAACTCGCCGATCCGCGCGACCTCAAGGGCCTGATGATGCTGGAGACGCTGGTCAACGAGTTCATCCTCGACGAGCGCGAGCCGGGCACTTTCGATCCGGTCGCCGCCATGCGGCGCAAGCTCTCCGACGATATCGTCAAGAGCCGCTTCCATATCCTCGAGCTCGAGCGCCACCGCGCCCGCGTGCGCAAGCACTTGGACCGCCTCGGCCGCCGGCCGGAAACCGACGTGCTCGGTTCGATGCTGCGCGCCCGCTCGCGGTCGATCGCCGAGGCGATCAAGAACACCGACGAGCAGATCAAGACGATCGAGCAGGCCTACGAGATGCTGGAAGGGTACAGCTACGAACTGGAGGCGCTGGAGGTGAAGGCGCACGCGGCGGAGTAGGGCGCTGCCGTCTCAATTGTTTCCTTGGGTAAGCGAGCCACGACGATGACGACGGCCGCGTGCCGAACACGCGGCCGGGTCCGTGGGCCCCGCTGTCACCAGCGTACGCCTACCCGGCGCCTCTGTGCAGCCGCCTCCATCGGTGTCATAGTCTCCGTCGGTCCCGGGGGCCGGGATCTCAGCCATGGTCTGAAGCGAAGGAGAGTGACATGAGCCGCCGCTCGCACATGCGCGCTGCCTTTCTCCTTCTGGCGATCGTTATCGCCGCCTATCTCGCTGTCAGTTACTTTCTGGTCCCGGAGCTCTGGGTGTTCCACGATTCCAGGCGGAAGGTTCCGCTCAATCCCATGGTGACATCCACGGAGCAAGGCATTCCCGGTGATCCGATCAATGTCGGGTTGGTAGGCTCCAAGGAGCAGGTCATCCGCGCCTTCGCCGCGGCCGGCTGGGACGCCGCCGACAAGGTCACGCTGCGGTCCTCCGTCGATATCGGCCTCAGCGTTGTGCTCGATCGTCCGGATCTCGATGCGCCCGTCAGTCCGCTGTTCTACGAGGGGCGCAAGCAGGATCTGGCCTTCGAGAAACCGGTGGGCCGCAGTGCCGACCAGCGCAACCATGTGCGCTTCTGGCAGACGGCCAAGCCCGTGGAGGGCAATGGCCCGCTCTGGCTCGGTTCGGCGAGCTTCGACCGCGGCGTGGGCCTGAGCCACGACACCGGCCAGATCACCCACCACATCGGTCCCGATCTCGACGCCGAACGCGACCTGGTGATCGGCGACCTCGATAAGGCCGGGCAGGTGTCGCGGACCTATGAGATGCCCGGCATCGGCGCCACGAAAGCCGGCCGCAACGGCGGTGGCGATCCCTATTACACCGACGGCAAGGTTCGGGTGGGCGTGCTCAAGGCGCCGGCAGAGGGCGGCGGCGCCGAGGCGGCCAAGTGAAACGTCGCCCCGTCTGCCGTCATCTCTGTGCTGTCACAGGGATCCAGCATCCGTGCGTGGGTACGGCGGGAAATGTGGTCCACATCGGCCGCGGCGATCACGAACACCGACGAGCAGATCAAGACGATTGAGCAGGCCTACGAGATGCTGGAAGGCTATAGCTACGAGCTGGAGGCGCTGGAGGTGAAGGCGCACGCGGCGGAGTAGGGTGGCATCGACTCAAGACAATCTGACGCCGCCCAACACCTGTGCCGGGAACCACCAGTTCCCGGCCAATGTGCTTCACGTCACGACTGCATGGCGTTTGCGGCCAAAGGAGAGCTGTAAGGGAAGGGTGTTGGCCTTTATGATCGCCTCGATATCCTCCACGACATCGCCATCGATGCGAATGCCGCGACCGGCGATTGCCCGCCGCGCCTCGCTCTTCGAGGACGCCATTCCGGTCCGCACCAGCAACTCCACGAGGCTGACGCCATTCGCGCGTTCTTCGTCGCTTAGCCTCACAGTCGGAAGCCCCTCGGCGGCTTCTCCCGCGCCAAAAGCCTGCCGCGCCGTCGCCTGCGCCTGCCGTGCTGCGTCGGCTCCGTGCACCAGGGCCGTTGCCTCATTGGCGAGGCGTTCCTTCACCGCATTCAGCGCCGCGCCCTCGGCGCGACCGAGGCTTTCGATCTCGTCGAGCGGAAGATCGGTGAAGAGTTTCAGGAAGCGCACCGCATCGGCATCCTCGGTGTTGCGCCAGAACTGCCAGTAATCGTAGGGCGACAGCCGATCCTCATTCACCCAGATGGCGCCGGCCGCCGTCTTGCCCATCTTGGCGCCCGAGGCGGTGGTCAGCAGCGGCGTGGTCATGCCGAAAACCTCCGCGCCCTCGATGCGCCGCACCAGATCGACGCCATTGACGATGTTGCCCCATTGGTCGCCGCCACCGAGTTGCAGCCGGCAGCCGGTGCGGCGAAACAGTTCGAGGTAATCGACCGCCTGGAGGATCATGTAGTTGAATTCGAGGAAGCTCAGGTTCTCCTGCTGCTCCAGCCGCGTCTTGACGCTGTCGAAGGAGAGCATGCGGTTGACGGAGAAATGCTTGCCGACGTCCCTCAGCATGTCGATCCAGGCCATCCGGTCCAGCCAGTCGGCATTGTTGACCATCAGCGCATCGGTCGGCCCGTCGCCAAAAATCAGCAGCCGCTCGAACACCTTCCTGATCCCTGCGACATTGGCTGATATCTCGCCCTCCGACAGCATCGGCCGCGCCGCCGAGCGGAAACTCGGATCGCCGATGCGCGTGGTGCCGCCGCCGATCAGCACGATCGGCTTGTGGCCCGCCTGCTGTAGCCGCCGAAGCGCCATGATCGGCATGAGATGGCCGACATGCAGACTGTCTGCCGTCGCGTCGAAGCCGGCATAAACAGGGACGATCCCGGCCGCAAAGGCGCGATCGACGCCCGCAAGGTAGGTCACCTGATTGACATAACCGCGCTCGACCAGCGTCCGGGTGATCGCCGAACGCGGCTCAATGGCGCTGGTGGGGTTGTCTGCCTGTGTCATTGACGCTCTCCATGGCATTGCCGCCAGGGAGCACTGAACAAAACAAAGCCGCCTGACGGCGGCTTGTTTCAAGGCATGATCGAAACGCGCCGCTCCCTATGGAGACGTCGCATAATAGATGGCAGCGATGAGCGCGGTTTTGATCATGTGGTGGTTGTAGCGGGGAATGGGGGGGGCGGCAAGGGGCAACAACCGTTGATGGCTCCGGCCTGCCGACTGTGCTCGAAATTATAATTATAGAGAAGTGGTTGGCTCGGTAACTCGAGCCAACTTCCGCGCGTATTCCATCCAATGTGTTGTGGCAGTTATGTGTTTATTTAGTGTCGGCCAGATATTACTTTGCAAGTCCGGCAACGTAGAATTGTTATCTGTTTATTTCGGGATGTGTGACATGGTTAAGGCGGCTCCGAAGGCCAAAGTGGTAAGCAATATTGCAGATGTATCTTCATCCCCAGCGTCTGAGGAAATGATTAGCTTGGACCAACGGCGAACGCAGGAATTGGTGTTTGCTATGGTTGCTCCGATCGGATCCGGAGCAACTACCGTCGCAAACATCATACGCAGTAAACTTGAAGGAAATTTCGGGTACGAAACTAATGTTATAAAAGTTAGTGAAATTATAAACTCGAGAGCGAAGGCGCTCGGTGAAGATGTAGTCGAAGACAAAGATCTTAATAGGGTGGAGAAGCTCCAGGAGCTTGGGAATAGGCTTAGGGAGAAACATTCAAATGACGTTCTTGCTGTTCTGAGCATAGATAAGATCAATAATTCCCGAAAGGATGCCGAGAACGGAGAGGATAGACGTTTTTGTACAATAATAGATTCTCTCAAGAATCCAGAAGAAGTTGCGGTTCTGAGAAAGGTTTACGGGGATTTGTTTTGGCTAATCGGTGTATTCGCTCCCGAAGATAAACGAATATCTAGGCTTGAGAGTGCTTCTCCAAACTCTGTTTATTTATCTAAAATTAAAGATGCCGATTATGACGAGGGAGTCGATTTCGGTCAGTCCGTTCGCAAAACAATGAATTACGCTGATATATTTTTTCGAAATGATGCCGACAATACAGACGCGATTGAAAAGTCAGTCGACCGTTTCTTGAGTCTTATATTTGGCGTTGGCGTTCAAACTCCAACTCGTGATGAGCATGCGATGCAGGCCGCTTCGGGCGTATCGCTGAACTCTGCGTGTCTTTCCCGTCAAGTGGGTGCCGTAATCGTATCGAAAGCCGGTGAAGTCATAGGTCAAGGTGCCAACGATGTGCCGAAATTTAGAGGCGGCACATACAACGTTGATGATGGCACTGGCGACAACAGATGCTACAAATGGAAAGCCTGTCAGTGTTGGAATGATCACTACAAGGAAAGACTGTTTGCCCAAATTAGTTCGAAAGTTGGGACTGGAACTGCGTCGTCAGATCTGAGGCAGAGCCTTCGCAGCACTGATGTGAAGAATCTAATTGAGTTTTCGCGGGCCGTTCACGCCGAAATGGAAGCGATAATTTCTGTTGCGCGCCAGGGCAATGCGGGGCTTGTAGGAGCGAAGCTCTTCACGACGACTTTCCCATGTCATAGCTGCGCACGCCACATTGTCGCAAGCGGTATTGAGACGGTCGTTTACATTGAGCCTTATCCCAAAAGTTTGGCATTGACGCTTCATTCCGATGCTATAACTACGAACCCGCAAGAGAGCGGGAAGGTTGCATTCCTCCAGTATGAGGGAGTTTCACCTTCTAGCTTTGCTCGCGTGTTCGGTCCAAAATTCGAACGTAAAGAATCGGGCAAGGTAACAAATGTTATTGCTAAGCTAGCGCGGCCGCTCGCGTCGCCACCATTAGATTCGCTGGTTAGCCGTGAGCAGATTGTTCTCGCTCCGGTGTTGGAAAAGGAGGGGATATGAAAACGAAAACAGAAAGACAGTTGAACCTTTTGCTTCCTATATCCAGCGCTCGGGGTAAGCATAGCGTTGAATCGAGAAGTTCAAATTCTAGCGCGTTGAGTGGTTCTTTATCTGACAAGAGATACCTGAAAATCAAAGAATCACTCAAAAATAAAGGGCTGCTGAAGCCTAGATAAATCTAAATTTGTTAGTGGCTTACGCGCGTCACCCTGACGATATTATGGTCATTCCGTGCAACATAATTGTCTGATGCGTGCACGCCTGCTGTTGGTTGGTGGGATTACTCTGTCTCAGCTTGTCGTTCGACTGCTCCTCTGCTGCGTGGCCGGCTACCGACTTTTCGGTGCGGCCGACGGTCATGTCGTCCAGGGTGTTCTTTCGTAACAATGGACGGTCCGAGCGGGCGGGGGTGGCGACGTCGCGGCCTTCGCCGAGGTCGGGCTTGCGGAACAGCGGGCGTTCGGTGTCGGTGCCCGGGCCCATGTCGTCGAGAGATGATTTCTGGAGGTAGCCCTCGGATGATCTCCCCCCTTGTGGGGGAGATGCCCCGATAGGGGCAGAGGGGGGTATCTTGGCGGCGGTAGAGGGCTTACCCCCCTCTGTCCTGCCGGACATCTCCCCCACAAGGGGGGAGATCGCGCTGGGCTCGCCCTTGCCGGTCCGCTTGCACTTGGACATCATTGCTGGCTGCCAGATGAAAGCCGCTACTGCATGTTGCCTTTAAGCCGATTAAAGGACAAAACTTGCAGCAGTTCAAAGCGACCTTTGCCCGTCTGATAAGACGCACAGCGCTGTAGGCTTTGCGGTGAGCCGTCAGGTTGGGGCCCGGTATGAACGCCATAGAGCGATTTGTTGAGCGGGTTTCAAAAGTAAGGTTTGAGAATTGCTTCAATCCTTATGCCGATACTTGTCCTGTTCATGACCAGCAATCGGCGCCCGGCATACGGAGGAGTAATCTTACGCAGATCCTCCTCGCCCTCGCTGCGGCGCCTTCGGTGGACGTTTGGGTCGGTCGGGACTTGGGTTACAAAGGTGGCCGCCGGACGGGGATTGCCTTAACCGACGAATATTGCCTCGATACTTACGCTTCCCATCTGAAGCTGAAATCACTTCGCCGAGCCACCACCCGCTGTGAGGGAGCGAACGGCATCGAACATCTTTCGCCTATTGGATAGAGCCGATGTGCCGATCATGACCTGGAATGTCTTTCCGTTGCATCCCCATTCTGGCGAGGATCCGCTTAGCAACCGTCATCACACGAGAGAAGAAGCTGAGGTTGGATTTACGTTCTTGCAGGAACTCTGCGTCTTGCTTGAGCCGCGGCGGATCGTGGCCATTGGCGACGACGCGGCCAAATGGACTCGCAAAATATCGTCCGAGACCATCCACGTTCGGCATCCAAGTTTTGGCGGCCAAGCGGAGTTTTTAGAGCAGATGCGTTTGCTCTACCCGATAGGGGGACTGAAAGGACGGCAGGCGCAGCGGCGTTAGGGCGACGATCACCGCCCCGGCCGCCCCGTCTTGCCTTTCGTTCGGCCCTTCTGCCGCTTTTCCTCCGCCGGGTCCTCATAGGAGCCGATGCCCGGCTTGGCGCGGGTGAGGATCGGTTTTTCCGGGACGTGGCCGGTCACCGGCTTTTCGGTGCGGCCGACGGTCATTTCGTCCAGGGTGTTCTTGCGGAATAGCGACTGGTCGGACTTGCGGCCCGCGGGTGTGGCGACGTCGCGGCCCATTTCGTCGAGGTCGGGCTTGCGGAACAGCGGGCGCTCGGTGTCGGTGCCCGGGCCCATGTCGTCGAGCGAGGGTTTCTGGAAATAGCCCTCGGATGATCTCCCCCCTTGTGGGGGAGATGCCCCGATAGGGGCAGAGGGGGGTATCTTGCCGGAGGAGGAGGGCTTACCCCCCTCTGTCCTGCCGGACATCTCCCCCACAAGGGGGGAGATCGACCCGGACGAACCCTTACCGGACCGCTTGCCACCCTCGATAGCCTTTGCCTCTTCCCGCGCCATCGGGTCGTCCATCGCAGCCAGTTCGGCGGCCTTGAGGCGTTTGATCTCGTCGCGCAGGCGCGCGGCCTTTTCGAAGTCGAGGTCGGCAGCGGCGTCGCGCATCTGTTTTTCCAGCGCGTTGAGATGCGCCTGCAGGTTGTTGCCGACGAGGTGGCCGCCATCGGCGAAACCCTTGCCGGCGATACCGGAAATGTCGGCGCGCACGTGGTCCTTCTCGTAGACCGAGTCGAGGATGTCGGAGATCTTCGCCTTTACCGATTCCGGGGTGATGCCGTTGGCTTCGTTATAGGCCATCTGCTTCTCGCGGCGGCGGCCGGTTTCCTCCATCGCCCGCTGCATCGAGCCGGTGATGGTGTCGGCATAGAGGATGACCTTGCCGTCGACGTTACGGGCGGCGCGGCCGATGGTCTGAATCAGCGAGGTCTCGGAGCGGAGGAAGCCTTCCTTGTCGGCGTCGAGAATGGCGACGAAGCCGCATTCGGGAATGTCGAGGCCTTCGCGCAGGAGGTTGATGCCGACGAGCACGTCGAAGGCGCCGAGGCGCAGGTCGCGGATGATCTCGATGCGCTCCAGCGTGTCGATATCGGAGTGCATGTAGCGCACGCGAATGCCCTGTTCGTGCAGGTATTCGGTGAGGTCTTCGGCCATGCGCTTGGTGAGCACGGTGACGAGCGTGCGGTAGCCGGCAGCGGCCGTCTCGCGGATCTCGCCGAGCACGTCGTCGACCTGGGTCTTGGCCGAGCGCACCTCGACCGGCGGGTCGATAAGGCCGGTCGGGCGGATGACCTGTTCGGCGAAGACGCCGCCGGCCTGTTCCATCTCCCAGGCGCCCGGTGTCGCCGAAACGGCGATCGTGTCCGGGCGCATGGCGTCCCATTCCTCGAAGCGCAGCGGCCGGTTGTCCATGCAGGAGGGCAGGCGGAAGCCGTATTCGGCCAGTGTCGCCTTGCGGCGGAAGTCGCCGCGATACATGCCGCCGATCTGCGGAATGGTGACGTGGCTCTCGTCGATGAAGATCAGCGCGTTGTCGGGGATATATTCAAACAGCGTCGGCGGCGGTTCGCCCGGGCGGCGGCCGGTGAGATAGCGCGAATAGTTCTCGATGCCCTGGCAGGAGCCGGTGGCTTCCAGCATCTCGACATCGTAGCGGGTGCGCTGTTCCAGCCGCTGCGCTTCCAAGAGGCGCCCGGCCTTTTCCAGCTCGGCCAGGCGATGCGCCAGCTCTTCCTTGATCGCCTTGATGGCGCCGTTCAGCGTCGGGCGCGGCGTTACATAGTGCGAGTTGGCGTAGATCTTCACCGACTTCAGGTCGCCGGTCTTCTGGCCGGTCAGCGGGTCGAACTCGGTGATCGCGTCGATCTCGTCGCCGAACATGGAGATGCGCCAGGCGGCATCCTCCAGGTGGGCCGGGAAGATCTCGATGGTGTCGCCGCGGACGCGGAAGGAACCGCGCTGGAAATCCATGTCGCGGCGCTTGTACTGCTGCGCCACGAGGTCGGCGAGCAATTGCCGCTGGTCGAGCCGGTCGCCGACATTCATCTGGAAGGTCATGGCGGTATAGGTCTCGACCGAGCCGATACCGTAGATGCAGGAGACCGAGGCGACGATCACCACGTCGTCGCGTTCGAGGAGCGAACGCGTCGCCGAGTGGCGCATGCGGTCGATCTGCTCGTTGATCGAGGATTCCTTCTCGATATAGGTGTCCGAGCGCGGCACATAGGCTTCCGGCTGGTAATAGTCGTAGTAGGAGACGAAATACTCGACGGCATTGTTCGGGAAGAAGTTCTTGAACTCGGAATAGAGTTGCGCGGCCAGCGTCTTGTTCGGCGCCAGGATGACCGCCGGGCGCTGCGTCGCCTCGATCACCTTGGCCATGGTGAAGGTCTTGCCGGAGCCGGTGACGCCGAGCAGCACCTGATTGCGCTCACCCGAGGACAGGCCCTCGACCAGATCGGCGATCGCCGTCGGCTGGTCGCCGGAGGGCTGGTAGTCCGTCACCATCGTCAGCGGCACGCCGCCTTCGGATTTTTCCGGCCGGGCGGGCCGGTGCGGCGTCCAGAGCTTGCCGTCCTTGAACAGCGGATTGCCGCTCTCGATCAGCGCCGCCAGTGCTTCCACCGTGGCGGTGACGCCGGAGGTGGAGGTCAGCTTGTCGGCGTCCTCCAGCGACACGTCGAGGCCGGCGACCGGATTGAGGCCGGCGGCGGCGCGCGTCTTCGGGTCGGTCGAGCCGCCCATCGAGGTGCCGCGCGAGGTCCTTCCGCTCGCGCTGCCGGCGCTCTGCGCCTTTGCTCCGTGGGGGCCTCGCGTCAGCTCGGACACCCGTTCGGGCTTGCGGCCTTCGGCCGACTTGTCTTCGCTCCGGGCCGCCTTCGAGGCGGCGATTTCCACTGTCTTGCGGTGCTTGCCGGCCTTGGAGGCGATCTCGCGCTGGCTTTCGAAGGCGGAGGCTTCCGCCTCGGCCTCGAGCTGCTTCACCCAGTCGGAGACGTTGCCGCTGAGCGGCGTGCCTGACAGCGGCGCCTGCGGCGCTTCCTCGAAACCGGACGGAGTGGAGGGTTTCGGCGGGGCATTTTTCGGAGTTTTGGTCATGCCGGGGAATATGGCGAGAGTCCGCCGGAAAGAAAAGGGGAGAATGAGTACAAAACAGCAACGTTCGTGCCTCTGCGGTTACGAGATGGTGGGCGAGAGGCAGAGGCGGGGCGTCGAGTTCGCAGGCAGGTCGGTGTCCAGTTCGCGGCGGCGATCGATCGAACTGGCGGTGGCACGGGGTCGCCCATGGCTTGCAAGCGTTCAACCGCTGCGCGCGCCGGCACAACTCTTACAGTTGTGGCGTGCCGTTACGTTACCCCGATTGGGCGACAAGCATAAATCCCCATAATGTGATAACAATAACGCTTTGGAGGGTGCCATGTTCTGCCTGCGTGGTGCCGCACTCATCGCGTTTTGCGCCGTGACCTACAATCCGACCATCGCTGCCGAACCCGTCGGCCAGGCGGTGCAGATCCGGACGGCGGTCAACGGCGCGCGTGGTCCGATCGCGGTCAAGGACCCGGTCTACAAGGACGAACGGATTTCGACGTCGAAGTCCGGTCTCGGCCAATTCGTCTTCCAGGATGGCACCAAGCTTGCGGTCGGCTGGGGCTCGTCGGTGGTCATCGACAAGTTCGTCTACGATGACGCCAAGTCGGTGAAGAAGCTGACGATCATGGCCGCCAAGGGCACGTTCCGCTGGATCAGCGGCAAGTCCGGGCACTCGGCCTATGAAATCGTCACGCCGGCCGGGACGATCGGTGTGCGCGGCACCGCCTTCGATTTTTATGTCGGCCGCGACGGCACCACCGCCGTCGTGCTTTTGAGCGGTGCTGCCAATTTCTGCGGCGCCGGCGGCTGCCGGCAATTGACGCAGCGCTGCGACTGCATCGTCGCCAAGCCGGGCGGCGGCATCAGCGATCCGAAAAGAGTCAGTCGCAATACATTGAAATCACTGGGCAATGCACAAGCGCTGCCTTTCCTCTCCGGTGGGCAACGACTGTCCGGAGCGCTGGGCTGGGCGGGGGGCGGCTGCAGCCTTGCGGCAGCGATCCAGGAGGACCTCGAACGCCAGCCGCTGACTGTGAAACCCCCCGCCGTCGAGCAAGAAAAGCCGCGCGAGGAAAAACCGAAGCCCGAGGAGAAGCCGCACAAGCCGGAGGAAAAACCTCCCGTGCAGGAAGAAGGCTACCGCAATCGCCACTGGGAGATGAAACATCCGGATATCCGCGGCGAGGATGCCAACCACAAGGATGTGCTCGAACACGCCAACGACCATCAGAACAAGGGGCATCAGAAGGCGCGCAGTCATCACAACGACTGACGAACGGCAGGCCGCCGGGCGCTTGGTCCTGTCCGCACGCCGCCGCTTGCCTCCAATGGCCACGACCGGGCAAGCGGCCATGACGACCTAACTCTTACGGTTGTGACGGGCCGCACCGTTATCCGATTGGGCGACAAGACATAAATCCCGGTCACATGATAACAATAGCGCTTTGGAGGGTGCCATGTTCTGCCTGCGTGGTGCCGCACTCATCGCGTTTTGCGCCATGACCTACAATCCGACCATCGCCGCCGAACCCGTCGGCCAGGCGGTGCAGATCCGGACGGCGGTCAACGGCGCGCGTGGTCCGATCGCGGTCAAGGACCCGGTCTACAAGGACGAACGGATTTCGACGTCGAAGTCCGGTCTTGGCCAATTCGTCTTCCAGGATGGCACCAAGCTTGCGGTCGGCTGGGGCTCGTCGGTGGTCATCGACAAGTTCGTCTATGACGACGCCAAGTCGGTGAAGAAGCTGACGATCATGGCCGCCAAGGGCACGTTCCGCTGGATCAGCGGCAAGTCCGGGCACTCGGCCTATGAAATCGTCACGCCGGCCGGGACGATCGGCGTGCGCGGTACCGCCTTCGATTTTTATGTCGGCCGCGACGGCACCACCGCCGTCGTGCTTTTGAGCGGTGCTGCCAATTTCTGCGGCGCCGGCGGCTGCCGGCAATTGACGCAGCGCTGCGACTGCGTCGTCGCCAAGCCGGGCGGCGGCATCAGCGATCCGAAAAGAGTCAGTCGCAATACATTGAAATCACTGGGCAATGCACAAGCGCTGCCTTTCCTCTCCGGTGGGCAACGACTGTCCGGAGCGCTGGGCTGGGCGGGGGGCGGCTGCAGCCTCGCGGCGGCGATCCAGGAGGACCTCGAACGCCAGCCGCTCACTGTGAAGCCCCCCGCCGTCGAGCAAGAAAAGCCGCGTAAACCGTGGATACCCGGGAAGCAGCGCCAGGAACAGAGGCAGCGTCAGGAACAGAGCGGACAGGGTCAACGGCAGCGGCAGGAGCAGCGCCAGGAACAGGAGCAAGGGCAGGGCAGCCAGCGGCAGTCCCAGTCGCAGCGGCAGGAGCAGGAGCAAGGACACGGCCAGGGCACGCAGCGCCAGGAACAGCGACAGGAACAATCGCAGCAGGGCGGTGGAACGCAGCATCAGGAACAGAGCCAGAGCCAAAGCCAAAGCCAAAGCCAGAACTAGGGTGCCGGCAGCGCATGCGCCGCTGACTGGCTCGGCATTCATCGCAACGACCGGCGAGAAGCCGGAAACGGCCCTCGGCGCCCAGGGAGCGGCAACGGCTAAACGACGATAAATCAAAGATTTGCCGGGATATCTGAGAGTCTGAGTCGAGGTCACTTGGATCGGATGGAAACCATTCGCGGCGCCGTGCCGTCGCTCACTCCGCCGGGCGCTTGGCGTCTTCGGCCGGCGTTTCGGCGAAATGCTCCGATCGGCGCGAGATCCGGGTGTAGAAGCCGACCAGGCCCGGTGCCAGGGCGGCAGACTTCAGCTTTGCTGCATTGATGATGCTGCGGCTTGAGGTTGCGCGCGTTCGCAGGACCGTGACGAGCCGCTCGTGCAGGAGCCGCAATTCCACGAAGGCGGGCGAGGCGGCAAGGCTTTTGTCTCCGGCCACCGCGAAGAGCCGGGTGCGTGTCGTCTTTCCCTTGAGGCCCAGGCTTCCCGCATCCAGCAGCGCGCAATCCGGCAAGGCTTCGGCGGTCGCTTCCGATACGAGCACATCGAAATTGACATCCTTGCAGGCCGCTTCGATGCGGGCGGCAATGTTGACGGTGTCGCCGACCGCCGAATAGTTGAAGCGGGTTTCGGCACCCATGTTGCCGACGCAGGCGAGGCCCGTATGGATGCCGATGCCGATGCGGACATCGTGGCCGGCGCCGAATCCGAAGGCGTCTTCGGCATTCAGCCGGGCCAGGGTTTCGCGCATGCCGAGAGCAGCGCGCAGCGCCTTTTGCGGATGGTCGACGACGTCGACCGGCGCATTCCAGAAGGCCATGATGGAATCGCCGATGAACTTGTCGAGCGTGCCTTCGTTGGCGAGCACATGGCGGCTGAGCGCGTCGAGCAGCGTGTTGAGGAAGGTGACGACCTCGGTCGGCGTCATGCGTTCGCTCATCGCGGTGAAGCTGCGCACGTCGACGAACATCACCGTCAGCTCGCGGTCGTCGCCGCCGAGGCTCAGCGCGTTGCGCGTGTGCTCGATGCGATAGAGCAGCGAGGGCGACAGATAGCGCCCGAAGGCCTGGCGGACCTCGCGCCGCTCGCGATCCGTCACCAGGAAGCGATAGGCGGTGGCGGAAAAATGGGTGATCGAGGCGGCGAGGATCGGCGCCAGCGGATCGAAGAGCAGCCCGCCATAGTAGAAGGCCAGCCAGGAAGCCGCGAGCGCCAGCGCCGTGACCGCAAGGCCGCAGACGAGCGCCACCACGGGGCTGACGAACGTGGTGAGCAGCACGAGCAACGTCCCGGCCAGAGCGATCGAGAGGATTTCGAGCCCGTTGGCCCAATCGGGCCGCGAGAGATAGCGGCCGGAGAGGATCTGCTCGACGATCTGGGCGTGGATGGAGACGCCGGGCACGTTCTGGCCGAGCGCCGTGGTGCGCACGTCCTGCAGCCCGGCAGCCGACGTGCCGATGAAGACGATGCTGCCTTCGATGGCCGCGCGAACGTCCGGCGACGACGCGTCGCCCGTGAGGACCCGCCGGGCGGAGATGTAGCGCTCCGTCGTATCCGGCGTGACGTAGAGCCAGAGTTCGCCGGTCGAGGTGAGCGGCACGACGAAATCGCCGATCTTGACGGCGGTAAGGGTGTTGGCGACGTTGGGCGCTGCGGCGAGCACATAGGTCGAGGCGCCCTGCGCCACCCGCAGCGCTTCCAGGGCGAGGCTCGGATAGAACTGCTGCCCGTCGCTCAGGAACAGCGGCGCAGCGCGCACCACCGCGGAGGAGGAGCCGGGATTGAGGCTGATATGGCCGAGGCCGGCAGCGTTGGCTTCGAGCTGGGGCCTCAGCGGCGTGGCGGCATGCAGGCGCGGCGGCGCCTCGGCGGCACTTTCGCCGGTGAAGGCGAAGCCGGCCTTGACCGGCGGCAGGTAGCTGCCCTCGTTGGTGAGGCCGAAGCCGAGCACGACCGGCTTGTCGAGGATCGCCCGGGCGAAGATCTCGTCATTGTCGGGCAGGGTCGCGACGAAGGATGGATCGACGCCGCCGACGTCCCGCACGACCGTGCGCGGCGACAGGCGGTCGGGCTCGGCGAAGAGCACGTCGAAGGCGATCGCCGCGGCGCCCATCTCGGTCAGCCGGTCCGTCAGTTTGGCAATCCGGTCGCGCGGCCAGGGCCATTGGCCGAACGCGCGCAGCGAAGCCTCGTCGATGTCGATCACCCTGACCGGCATCGCCTCGAAGCTGCGCGGTGCGATGCGCTGGTATTCGTCGAAGGTGACATCGCGTGCCTGGCGAAGAAGCTGCGGATCGTTGGCACGCAGCACCGTGAAGACTGCCACCACCGCAAGGCCGATGAGAACGCCGAACAGTTGGGCTCGTGTCATGGCGGCCTACGGGACGATGGGCAGGCCCGCCTTGACGAGCCCATCGTTGAAATGTGCGTGGTCGGCGGGATCGGCATAAGCGGTGAAGAAGCGCCAGTAGCGCGGCACGTCGCTCGGCGCGTTGGCGATCACTTCGGGAAAGAGTTTGCGAGCCTCCTCGATACGGCCCAGTTGGCCGAGGCAGGTGATCACCACGACCAGGTTGAAATAGGTGCGGCGCAGCAGCAGCGCCCGTTCGGCGTGGCGCAGCGCTTCGTCATAGTTGCCGAGATGGTAGTGGGCGAGCGCGATGCGGCTGAAAAAGAGATAGGTCAGCGGGTCGTGGGGGCTGAGCCTGAGCGCTGTATGCAACGGCTCGAGCGCCTCCGTAAAGCGGCCGACATAGATGCGTGCCCAGCCGAGCGCCATGTGGGCGAGGGCAAAATTGGGGTTGAGATCGATCGCCTGTTGCGCTTCCGCGACCGCGGCATGCGGCCGCTGGGCGGCGAAGTTGGCCAGGCACATGACATAGTGGCAATAGGGATCGTGATCTTCCAGCACGACGGCACGCGCGGCTTCCGCCTGCATCTCGGCGCTGTCGCGGTCGATATCGTCGCTGAAGCCGAAATAGCAACGCGCGAAGAGCGAGCGGGCGAGCATCATATGGGCCCGGCCGAAATCGGGATCCAGCGCGATCGCGCGCCGTTGCCACTCGACGGCCTCGTTGAAATGCGCAGCGGAGTCCTGCGCATTGTGCAGCAACGTGCCGCGCATATGGCATTCATAGGCGTCGAGATTGTCGCTGCCGCGTAAGAGGGCGCGGCGGTTTTCGCCGATCAGGATCTCCGGCTCGATCGCCGCGACGACATGTTGGGTGATCTCGTCCTGGATGGCGAAGAGGTCGGCGAATTCGCGCTCGTAGCGCTGTGCCCAGAGATGGATGCCGGTTTCGGCCTCGATCAACTGTCCGGTGACGCGGACGCGCGAGCCTGCACGGCGCACGCTGCCTTCGACGATGTAGCGCACGCCGAGATCGCGGCCGATCTGTTTGACGTCGACGGCGCGACCTTTGTAGGCGAAGGAGGAATTGCGGGCGATGACGAAGAACCAGCGGTAGAGCGAAAGCGCGGTGATGATGTCCTCGGTCAGACCGTCGGCGAAGAAGTCCTGCTCGGGATCACCGGACATGTTGACGAAGGGCAGCACGGCGATCGATGGCTTGTCGGGCAGGGCAAGCGGCATGCCGGACAGATCCGGTTTCATGGGATCCTCGTGCCAGTCGACGCGGTGCACCAGCACCGGGCGCGGCATGTTCTTCAGCGCGCGATCGCCAAGCCGGTGCACGGGAAACTCCAGCTTGCCGACGATCTGCTCGTGCAGCGCACCGGAGATGCAGATTTCGGCCGGCTGCGCGACCTGCTGCAGGCGAGCCGCCACGTTGACGCCGTCGCCGAGCAGGTTACCGCCGTCAACCACCACGTCGCCGAGATTGAGGCCAATGCGGAACTGCATGCGCCGTTCCGGCGCGAGATCGGCGTTTCGCCGCTCCAGATTGCGCTGGATCGCAACCGCCGCCCGGACCGCCTGCACAGCGCTCTGGAATTCGGCGACCAGGCTGTCGCCGGCCGCGCCGAAGATGCGTCCCCCGTGCTCGTTCACGAGGCTCGAGATCGTCGCGCTGTAGGTGGCAAGCGTTGCGAGCGCGCCTTCCTCGTCGGCCGCGACAAGGCGACTGTAGCCAGCGACGTCGGCAGCAAGGATCACGGCAAGCTTCCGTTCCAAGAGGGCAGCCCCTCCCACGGCATCTGGTCAGAAGGAAGATGAGCGTAACTTAAATTAGAAAAGCCGAGAAGTATAAATCACCCCGATTTGTGTCCATTGCTGGGCCGGAGGCGCAAAAAACAGCCCATGGGGACTCTGCTGCAGATTGTGTCCGGCGGCGACTCAGAGCGCTGCGATTGTGCAAGATTCGCATTTCAGCAACCGTGACGGCTGCCTTGCGGGCATCGCGCGGGCGGCCGCCACGATCGTCGCGTTGGCCCAGGCCTCCCTGGCCGGCGCCGCCGATCGTATCCGCAACGGACCGCGGCCGCTGTCGAGCCGGCAGCAGCACTTCGGGCGGCGATCTATGCCAACGCCGACTGGCGATATCACCTTAACCGGCTAGGGATTTGCGGAAATCTGGGAGCGCCGCAGCGATCCTCGCGCGTCTCTTGGGACGGACTGCGCTATAGCATGTCGGCATCATGACCCTGATTCGACCGACCCGCGAAGGCGACACCGCCCTTCTTCCCGACATAGAGCGATCCTCCGGTGAGCTGTTCCGGACGATCTCCGACCTTGCCTGGATTGCCGACGACGATGTGCAGTCGGCCGAGGCGCATCGTGAATTCCTGCGCACCGGGCTTTCTGTCGTGGCGGTCGATGCCGATGACCGGCCGATCGCCTTTCTATGCGCCGGCATTGCCGGAGATGCCATGCATATCTGGCAGCTAGCCGTGACCGCCGAGTGCCAGGGGCAGGGGCTCGGACGCAGCTTGATGCTGGCCGCGATCGCGCATGCGCGCGTGGCGGCGCTCGCCGCGGTGACACTGACGACGTTCCGCGATCTTCCCTGGAACGAACTCTTCTACCGCAAGCTCGGTTTCTCGACGCTTGCCGCAGAGGAACTCGATGTCCGGCTCGCGCAGATCCTGGCGAATGAGGCAGCGCACGGCTTGCCGCCGCAGCGGCGTTGCGCCATGCGGCTTGCGCTAGGACATGCGCCGGCGGTCCGGAAAGCCGGGCACTGAAGAGGCCCGTTGGGTGGCTCGTGGCGACGCTACCGCCGGACGGCGACGACCTGGCCGCGCGCGAACTGCGAGACCCTGACGCCGCCGGACTGATTGCCGCCGATCAACTGGGCCGTCGACTTCGAAAGCGCAGACAGGACGCCGACGTGGTAGCCGCGACCGGTTCGCACCACGACGATATCGCCGGCTTGTGCATAGGCGAGCTTGACCGGCGCGCCGAAATGCAGCCACGAGCGGGCAAATCCGAAGCTTTGGGGCGGGGTGCGGCCGGCCTTGCGGGCAACCATGCCCATGAAATGGCCGCACCAGGGAGTGCGTGCCGGATTGATGCCGAGCGCTGCGCGAAGGGTCTTGTTGTTCTTGATCTCGTGCAGGCCTTTGTATTGCTGCGCCTGGGCAAGCATGCCGGCGCTGGCAAGAGTTGGCGAAAGGAGCGCGACATAGGCAGCCGCAAGAAACGCCAGGACCTTCATGGTCAGGTCTCCTTGACAAGTTGCTGGGTGCGAACGGTCGGGGCGGCCTGGCAATCGCCGGCATGGCACCCGGGTGCTCAACTGTTTCCAATGTTCCCTTGGGAAATTTCGGCGGACATGCGCGTGCCCAGCGTCTGATACGCAGCATCGGCGTGTCGGCGAACCGCGCTCAACGCGGAGCCAACTTCACGGCAACCGCCGTTTCGAAGTGTGGTATTCCCCTGCCTGTCCCGTCGGACAGTCGAGCGACATTGCTCATGCGCCAGTACAAAATTGTGGCAAAACCCGTAAAAAATTCGGGCATGGGTTGCTATTTGCCGGAAAAGGTGCCGTTTCGCTGTCGATTCGACACTCTAGCCAGCCAAAACATGCCATTTCGGCAGTCTCTACGGCATGTTTCCTTTGGACGTAACCGATCGAAGGGCATGCGGCAGTTCAAAGTGCTGCAGCGAACTTTGCGCGCCCAACGAGGACCGCGGCGCCGCAGGAAATCGATGTGCCGGCGGAAGGCTTGCGGGACTTGCACCCGCACGGGACGACGGCGCATCGTCGGCGCATGATTCGCAAGCCGAGGTTCTCGATGTCCTTCACCCTGTCTCCGGCCCATCTCTGGCCGATCCTTCTGCTCCTGATTTCCAACGTCTTCATGACCTTCGCCTGGTACGGGCATCTCAAATACACCGCGTCACCGCTCTATACGGCGATCGTGGCAAGCTGGGGTATCGCCTTCTTCGAATATTGCCTGGCGGTGCCGGCCAACCGTATCGGCCAGCAGGTCTATTCGGCGGCGCAGTTGAAGACGATGCAGGAGGTGATCACGCTCCTGGTCTTCGCCGCCTTTTCGGTGTTCTGGCTGAAGGAGTCGATCGGCTGGAACCATCTCGTCGGCTTCGCCCTGATCGCGGCCGGCGCTTCCTTCATCTTCAAGGGGTGACCGGCGCCGGTCATTTAGGCGCCAATCTTTGCGGCGCCCGAATGGTCACAAAAGAAAAAGGCAGGGCACGGGGCCCTGCCTTTTCTATGCGTAGCGGCTGGACCGTTACGGTCCGGCGCTAGACCATCGACGCCACGACCGGCGCCAGATGCGGCCAGACCTCGACGGAGCCGCGATAGATCATGTCGAGCGCGACATAGAGGATGATCGCCAGACCGACATAGGCGATCCAGTGGTAGCGATTGAGCAGCCGGGCAATGAAACCGGCGGCAACGCCCATCATCGCGATCGAAAGAACCAGGCCGACGACGAGGATCGTCGGGTGCTCGCGGGCGGCGCCGGCGACGGCGAGCACGTTGTCAAGCGACATCGACACGTCGGCGACGACGATCTGGATGGCCGCCTGCATGAAAGTCTTCTTCGGCGCTTCGCTGGCTTCACCGCTTTCGCCGGCGGCGTTGGCTGCCTGTTGCTCACGTATTTCGCGCCACATCTTCCAGCAGACCCAGAGCAGCAGGATGCCGCCGGCCAGCAGCAGGCCGATGATTTCGAGGAGTTGCACGGTGACGCTGGCGAGTGCCACGCGCAGCACGGTTGCCGCGATGATGCCGACGAGGATGACCCTCTTGCGCTGCGCGGTCGGCAGCCCGGCCGCAGCAAGGCCGATGACGACGGCGTTGTCGCCGGCGAGAACGAGGTCGATGACGATGACTTGCAGAAGCGCTGCCAGACCGGCAGCGGTAAAGATTTCCATGATGCGACAGTCCCCCGACGTGCCATGATGCGATTCAAATATGCCTAACGGATAAAGCACCGCCTCGCCCTGGGATCAAGGGCCGAGGCGCGCGGCAGGCGGAAAACCTTCGCAGCCGCGCGGATCGCCGTCTCAATCGAGCAGATCGAAGGCTCGATACATCCACAGGAGCTGATAGGCGACCGCGATAACGACGAAAGCGGCGTGAAAGCGCCGGTTCGGTGTCCATGCGGCGGCTATGCAGAAGAGGATATAGGCGGCGTTGCGGACGGGGTATTCGAGACCGTAGGAGGCAAAATACTGTTTGCCTTTCAGTGCGGTATCGACGAGGTCGACGGCGAAGGCAAGCGCGAGGAAGGCGAAGAACCAGGCCCGGCGCGACATGAAATAATGTTCGTAGTCGCTGTAGTCCTCGATCGTCGTCGGGAACAGCATCACGCAGAGAAAGAAGAAGACGCAGGAATAGAGGACGACGAACAGGTAGACGCTGACGTCGATCACGGCCAGAGAATGCAGGTGGAACTCCCACCACCAGAAATGCACCAGGAAGACGAACATGAACAGGACCCAGCCGAGGTGGATCCAATAGACACGCGTCTTGCCGGGATGCTGCACGAAGAGCGCCAGTCCGCTGAGGAGGCGCGCCAGGCTCAGGCTGACGATCATGCCCATGACGGTGCGAATATGCGGGAAGATTTCCGGATTGGTCGGAACCTGCTCCAAGGCGGCCGCTCCTATTCCTCCGGCGGTACCGGCTTGGGCTTGCCGTGTTGGTCGAGCGCGACCATGACGAAGATCGCGTCGGTCACCTTTTCCATCAGGTGCGAGAGATAGCGCTGCGCCCAGGCCTCGACCTTGAGCGTCATGGAGGTGCGGCCGACCTTCACGACGTCCGTATAGATGCAGAGCGTGTCGCCAATCTTGACCGGCAGGGCAAAGGCCATTTCCTTGACCGCCGCGGTCACCACGCGGCCGCGGGCGCGTTCCGCAGCGCGGATGCCGCAGGAAAGGTCCATCTGCGCCATCACCCAACCGCCAAAGATATCGCCGGCCGCATTGGCGTCGCCGGGCATGGCGAGCGTGCGCAAGGTCAGTTCGCCGGTCGGTTTGGTCTGTTCGGTCATGCCGCCTGTCTCCCTGTTGGAGGAAAGATGTAACCCGACCGCGCTTCCTGAGGGAAGACCGCCGCAACACAAATCCGGATGGAAAGCCACACGGCCCCTTTGGGCTTTCGAAAATGTTGCTTGAGACATGTCAAATTTAGGGGTCGGTTGTTAGGGGCTTTGCAAAGACCTCCCTCCATTCTGCAGGCTCTTGGACTGCCATCGGCGATGCCGGCGGCGCCAGGTTCTAAAGGGGCGGCGCGGGGAGCGCCGAAGGGGCAAGGGATTGGCAATGAAGAAATTCAGGATCTCGGCGCGTCTCTACGCGCTGGTGGCGTTTGCGCTTTTGACCATGGCAGCGGCGCTGACCTTTGGTCTGTTCCAGGCGCAGGACAAGCTCGTCAGCGAACGCAAGGCGATGCTTTCGGCAATGAACGAGAACGCGATCGCGGTGTTCGACGCCTATCACAAGCAGGAACAGGCCGGCTCGCTTTCGCGCGAGGAGGCGCAGAAGCGCGCGCTCGAGGCGATCAAGGCGATGCGCTACCAGGGCAGCGGCTACTTCTGGATCAACGACATGCATCCGACGATGGTGATGCATCCGATCAAGCCGGAGATGGACGGAGCGGATCTTACGGGCAACAAGGATGCCAACGGCAAGCATCTCTTTGTCGAGTTCGTGAAGACGGTGGAAAAGAGCGGCCAGGGTTTCGTCGACTACTATTGGCCGAAGCCGGGCGCCGACGAGCCGGTGCTGAAATACTCCCACGTGGCCGGCTTCAAGCCCTGGGGCTGGGTGGTCGGCACCGGCGTCTATTCCGACGATCTGGCGGCGATGTTCCGCGAGCGGGCGTGGCAGGCCGCCGGCATCCTCGCCGCCGCCGCTCTTGCCATTCTGATGGCGGCATTGGCGATCGTGCGCAGCGTCGTCAGGCCGGTCGAGAAGCTGAAGGCCTCGATGCGGGCGATTGCCGACGAGGACCTTTCGTCCGAGGTGCCGGAGACCGACCGCGGCGACGAGATCGGGCAGATGGCCAAGGTACTGGTGGTGCTGCGTGATTCCGTCCGCGAACGGCTGGAACTGCGCTCGCGCGAAGCCGAGCAGCAGGAACGGCTCGATTCCGAGCGCCGCGGCAACGAGCAGCGCCAGCGGGCGACGGCGGAAGCGCAGGCGGATGCGATAGAGACCGTCGGTGCCGCACTCGAGCTTCTCGCGAGCGGCGATCTGACCGCCGAGATCGGCCATATCGCGCCGGAATACGGCAAGCTGAGAGAGGACTTCAACACGGCGGTCGCAGCACTTCGGGATGTCATCGGTTCCATCTCGCACTCGACCGAGATCGTCACGGCCAGCGCCGGCGACATTTCGGAAGCGGCGAACAATCTCTCGCGCCGGACGGAGCAGCAGGCGGCCGCCCTCGAAGAGACCGCTGCAGCCCTGGACGAGATCACCTCGACGGTCCGCCACGCCTCCGAACGGGCGAACGAGGCGCGCGACATGGTCAACGAGACCAAGGCGAGTGCGGCAAAATCCGGCGGCATCGTGCGCAATGCCGTCGACGCCATGGGCCGCATCGAGACCTCGTCCGGCCGGATTGGCCAGATCATCGGGGTGATCGACGAGATCGCCTTCCAGACGAACCTGCTGGCGCTGAACGCCGGCGTCGAGGCGGCGCGCGCCGGAGAGGCGGGCCGCGGCTTTGCGGTCGTCGCGCAGGAGGTCCGGGAACTGGCGCAGCGCTCGGCGGGCGCCGCCAAGGAGATCAAGGATCTGATCGGCGCGTCGGTGCGTGAGGTCGGGGCCGGGGTCGAGCTGGTCCGCTCGACGGGTGAAGCGCTGGCGGAGATCGAAACCCTGGTCAACCGGGTCAACGAGCAGGTGGCCTCGATCGCGACCGCCGCACGCGAACAGGCGACCGGGCTGCAGGAAGTCAACGTCGCGGTCAACAGTATGGACCAGATGACCCAGCAGAACGCGGCGATGGTGGAGGAAACCACGGCGGCGAGCCAGACGCTGGCCGAGGAAAGTCGGGAGTTGAAGTCGCTGCTGGCGAAGTTCCGGCTGCGGTCCTCGACATCGCATTCTGCCTACGGCCGCGCCGCCTGAGCACGATAGCCGAGAAATTGAGCAAGACCCGCGTGGCCTGCCGCGCGGGTCTTGTCTTATGGCAAGGGCACCGGATTCCTCCCACCGCCGTACTCGGTCTTAAGCGAGCGTCCGCGCGAGCGGCCCTCTGGAACAAAGCGGTGCCAGTGCACCCAGCATGCGTCCGATTGCCGTGCAAAGCAGGATGCTCGGCCTTGACCTGACGATAGCCGCGGATAGATACGCGAAATGCGCGAGGTGTTTGACGGGGCGTCGCTCCGGTTGCCGACCGCTTCTTTAGAGGGGACATCCATGGCATTTCTCAAACTTCTTCTGACGCGCCCGGTCGCCGCGCTGATGCTGGCGCTCGGGTTTCTCTCCGCCTGTACCGTCGTCGTCGACGAGCCGCGCCCGGGTCCCCGGCCGATCCGTCCGCCGGTTTGCACGATGGAGTATGCGCCGGTTTGCGGTGAGCGCGGCAATCGCCTGCGCAGCTTCCCGAACGCCTGCCAGGCCCGCGCCGATGGCTTCAATGTCGTCCATCGCGGCGAGTGCCGCCCCGACAATCGTCCGCCGGCGCGGCCGCCGCAGGCCTGCACCATGGAGTACATGCCGGTCTGCGGCCAGCGCGGCCGCAACACGCGCACCTTCCCCAATGCCTGCCAAGCCCGTTCGGAGGGCTTCCAGGTGATCGGCCGCGGCGAATGCCGTCGCGGCGACGACCGCCCGTCGGAAGGGCAGTTCTGCACCCGCGAATTCGCCCCGGTCTGCGGCCAGCGCGGCGGTCGCATGGAAACCTTCCCGAATGCCTGCGAGGCCGGCGGTGCGGGTTTCCGGGTCGTGCATCGCGGCGAGTGCCGCTGACATCCAGCGGATCGATCGCTGAAAACGCGAAGCCCGCGTCTGACGAAGACGCGGGCTTCTTGTTGTCTGCAGTCCGCCAGGGCGGCAAGCCTCCCGCACCCTTGATCGCGGGTGTCGGCCTCAAGGCTTCGTTTACCGTATTTGAATAAAATGCCTCCGAAATCAGGTCTTTCGGCTGCTGTGCCCGGTTTGCGACACAGGCGGAAGGCAGCAATTCGAAGTGCTGTAGCGAGCTTTGCGTGCCGGTTGGCGCGCCGCTGCGGGGCGGCGGGGTGATGATGGCGGTCTTTCTTGATCGCCCTAGGGAAGGCGCAGTTCGGTATGGCGTATGTTACTCGTTTCCATCGCCCGCTGACGGCAATCGTTCTGTCGCTATCGCTCGTCGCCTGTTCGACCGACGACGCGCTTTCGCCGCCTGGCCGCATCGATGGCGGCTCCCGGGTCGGTTCGATCGGCCCGGTCCCGGTCGATGCGGTGCCGCAAGAAGAAGTCGCAGCCTATCCCGCCGCTTCGACCGGCAACGGCAATCCCGGCCATGTCGCGCCCGCGCGGGCGGCGCCTCAGCAAACGCGACGCGTGCTGCCGATGATCGATAGCGACGAAGCGGTTTCCTCCGGCGCCCAGCCGGCGAATGCGGGATCGACGGCCATTCCCGATGAAGGTGTCAACATGGATGCCATGCTCGGCGTCGAGCAGCCGGTCGTCGGCCTGGCGGAGGAGCAGAGCAACGAGATCGCCGAGGGTAATGCCAGCCAGCCGGTGGTCGGCGGTATCGGCGAAGACAACGTACGCCAGCTCGGCGGAGCGTCCGGAGCCGCGCCTCAGGCCGAAGCCAACCTCGGCTACGATCCAGACCTGCCGCCGCTCTCACCCGAGAAGATCGCCGCGGAAGAGGCGCAACGCGCAAGGGCGATGGAAGAGCAGCGCGCCATGCAGCGGGCCCAGGAGCCGCAGCAGGTCGCCTTCCTGCCGCGTGTACGCAATCCGATGTCGACGCCGGACTATACCGGCGAAATGCCGGCTTCGGAGATCGCCTGCCGCCAGCGCCTGAAGAAGCTCGGCGTCGTTTTCCGTGACATTCCGCGCATCAGCAACGGTCCGTCCTGCGGTATCGATTATCCGATCGAACTCAGCGGTCTCTCCGGCAATATCGGCGTCAAGCCGGCGGTCAAGCTCAATTGCGAGGTGACGGAAGCCTTCGCCAAGTGGGTGAAGTACGAACTCGCGCCATCGTCCCGCTATCGCTATTGGTCGGGCGTCAAGACCATCAAGCCGCTCGGCGGCTATTCCTGCCGCACGATGAATTCGCGCCGCGGCAACCCGATGTCCGAACACGCACGCGGCAACGCCATCGACGTCGGCAAGTTCGTCTTGAAGAACGGCAAGGAAATCGATGTCCGAAAGAAAGGCTTCTTCGCCTTCCGCGAACGCGGGCTCCTGAAGGCCGTGCGCTCTGATAGCTGCAAGTATTTCAACACCGTGCTCGGTCCGGGCAGCGATCCCTTCCACAAGGACCATTTCCACTTCGATCTCAGGACCCGCAAGACCGGTTATCGTCACTGCGACTGACGTCGGGCGCCAAGCGGCAAAAAAAAGAGGCCGGCGGGGAGGCCGGCCCAACGGCCGGAGCAAACGGGGGAGGCTCCGGCGTGCAAATCACGAGCGCAAATCAAAGGGCGATATCGCGCCGCGCGAGCAAATTGCTCGAAGAGCATCACCGTTTCGTGACAGGGGAACGGGATTGGCGACGATTCATTTGCAGATATTTCGCCGGATAACGGTCGAAGCCTGCGTTCGCGCCGGCGGCGAGCCGGCGTCGAAACACCAGTATCCGGTGTGCGGGCCGTCGACCCCGGGGCGTTATCGCATGTTCCTGTTTGAGGTCACTATACCACAAGTTTTATGGTTGCCCGATATCGTCCGGACGGTTGCCCCAAATATGGCGTTTTCCCCTCTGCCGTGATCGCGTTGTAACGATCTGAATTTTCTATATGATTTTAAAGTCAACGGACAGGTATCCGGTACTGGCGGCAGTAACGTGCTTTTGTTTCGTCTGGTTAATCAATAAGTAATACGATATTATACTGTTTGATATAACAATCATGGATAGTGGTCCGGCAAACCACAGCAAGCATTGGGGCTCCACTCACTCCTAGGGCAACGACAGGAGGAAGCAATGGGAACTGTTATGCAATTTCCGGGGGTGCGCACCGACATGGCTGCGCATGCCGCCGAAGTTTCGAAAATCTTGAGAACCCTCGCCAACCGAAATCGACTGTTGATCGTGAGCGCCTTGCTGGAGGGCGAGCACTCGGTGGCGGCGCTCGAAGAAAGCCTGAGCATTCGCCAGCCAACCCTCTCGCAGCAATTGACGGTGCTGCGCGATGCCGGCATTGTCTCGACGCGTCGGCAGGCCAAGCAGGTGTTCTATCGGCTGAGCCACGACAAGGTGGCGCGTCTGGTCGGCGCGCTCTATCAGATCTTCTGTCGGGATGGTTCTAGGACATGAATGAGTACGGGAATGCGCTGGCGGGTGGGCTGTTGATTGGGCTTTCCGCAGCGATCCTGATGGTGGCCACTGGCCGTGTGGCCGGGATCAGCGGTATCGCTGGACGCCTGCTGCAGGGCGTGCAGGCTTCCACCGGCGCATTGTTCGTGCTGGGGCTGATGGCAGGGCCGCTGTTCTTTCGTCTCGTCTTCGGCGCCTGGCCCGCGGTGACGGTCACGTCCTGCTGGCCGCTTCTGGTGGCCGGCGGGCTGTTGGTCGGCTTCGGGTCCCGCATGGGCTCCGGCTGCACCAGCGGCCACGGCGTCGTCGGCCTTGCAAGGCTGTCGCGACGCTCGATAGCTGCGGTTGCCACTTTCATGGCCGCGGCGATCGTCACGGTCTTCGTCATGGGATTGCTTGGATGAACGGCGTTTTCTTCCGCCTCGCGGCGACGCTCGTCTCCGGCCTCGTTTTCGGTTTCGGCCTTTCGCTGTCCGGCATGCTCGATCCCGCTCGCGTGCGGGCGTTTCTGGATATTGCCGGCAATTGGAACCCGAGCCTCGCCTTCGTGCTCGGCGGCGCCGTTTCGGTTTCCGCGCTCGGTGTCCTGCTGACGCGCCGGCTCAAGCGGCCCTTGTTCGACGAATCCTTCCATTTGCCGGACAATCAGGTCATTGACAGGCGACTGATTGTCGGCTCGGCAATCTTCGGCATCGGCTGGGGGCTGGTGGGGCTTTGCCCGGGCCCGGCGCTTGCCTCGCTGTCGCTCGGTCTGCCGGCGACGATGCTTTTCGTGGCGGCGATGGTTGCCGGGATGCTCATCCATGACCGGCTGGTGGCGCGCAGATCGTCTCGAATGGGCGGCGGCGCCGGGGCGGAGACCCGCCTGTCGCAGCCGCATTGACAAAGCGTCACCTTGTTTTTTCCATGGGGAAGGCTGCAAATCGCGATCAGTTGCCCCATATAGGCGAAACCTGCCGACTTCGCCCCCCGCATCCGGATAAGCTTTCATGGCGCCCATCGTTTCCGTTTCCAATCTATCGAAGACCTATGCCTCCGGGTTCCAGGCGCTGAAGGGCGTCAGCCTCGATATCGAGGAGGGCGAGATCCTGGCGCTGCTCGGGCCGAACGGTGCCGGAAAGACGACGCTGATCTCGATCATCTGCGGCATCGTCAATGCGAGCGGCGGAACGGTGACGGTCGGCGGCCATGACGTGGTGAGCGAGTTTCGCAAGACACGGGCGATGATCGGGCTCGTGCCCCAGGAATTGACCACCGACGCCTTCGAGACGGTGTGGAACACGGTCTCCTTCTCCCGCGGCCTGCACGGCAAGAAGCCGAACCCGGCCCATATCGAGAAGGTGCTGAAGGATCTGTCGCTGTGGGACAAGAAGGACAACATGCTGCGTGAGCTCTCCGGCGGCATGAAGCGGCGCGTGCTGATCGCCAAGGCGCTGTCGCACGAACCGCGCGTGCTCTTCCTCGACGAGCCGACAGCCGGCGTCGACGTCAACCTACGCAAGAGCATGTGGGATGTCGTCGAGCGGCTGCGCGCCTCCGGCGTCACCATCATCCTGACGACGCATTACATCGAAGAGGCGGAGGAAATCGCCGACCGCATCGGCGTCATCAACGGCGGCAAGATTCTGCTGGTCGAAGACAAGGTGGCGCTGATGTCGAAGCTCGGGCGCAAGCAGTTGCGGGTCGATCTCGCCAATCCGCTGGATGACGTTCCCGAAACGCTGTCGAGCTACAATCTGACACTCGAGGGCGACGGGCAGTGTCTGATCTACGATTACGACACGAGCGCCGAACGCACCGGCATCACGGCGCTGCTGGCGGCCTTGGCCGAGGCCGGTATCCGGCTCAAGGACATTTCCACGCGGCAGAGCTCGCTGGAGGACATCTTCGTCGAAATCGTGAGGGCAGGGCGATGAACATCGAAGCGATCAAGTCGATCTATTTCTTCGAGATGGCGCGGACCCGGCGCACCCTGCTGCAGAGCGTGGTGTCGCCGGTCATCTCCACATCGCTCTATTTCATCGTCTTCGGCGCGGCGATCGGCGGGCGTATCCAGCAGATCGACGGCGTCTCCTATGGCGCCTTCATCACACCCGGGCTGATGATGCTGACGCTGTTGACGCAGTGCATCGGCAACGGTTCCTTCGGCATCTATTTCCCGAAATTCACCGGCACGATCTACGAAGTTCTGTCCTCGCCGGTCTCTATGGCCGAGATCGTGCTCGGCTATGTCGGCGCGGCAGCGACCAAGGGGATCATGATCGGGACGATCATCCTGCTGACGGCCTCGCTGTTCGTCGACCTGACGATCGCCCATCCGTTCGTGATGATTTTCTTCTTCGTGCTGACGGCGATTTCCTTCAGCCTGTTCGGTTTCATCATCGGCATCTGGGCCAAGGACTTCGAGCAGCTGAACCTGATCCCGATGCTGGTGATCCCGCCGCTCGTCTTCCTTGGCGGCAGCTTCTATTCGGTCAAGATGCTGCCGCCCTTCTGGCAGGCGGTCAGTCACTTCAACCCGGTGCTCTATTTGATCAGCGGCTTCCGCTGGAGCTTCTTCGAGGTATCCGACGTCAACCCGATCTTCAGCGCCGCGATCATCCTCGTCTTCCTGACAGCCTGCATGTCGATCCTCGCCTGGATCTTCCGCACCGGCTACCGGCTGAGAAACTGACGGCCATCCGCCTGTCAGAGGGCCGGCACCGGCACGGCTCCACTCGCATAGGCGATGATGACGCTGGCAAGGGTCATCGCAAGCAGCGCCTGAAGGATCGTCACGACGACCTGGAGAAGCGACCGCATCGCGGAAAGCCCGAGGTCGGCCATGAACCAGCGCGTCTCGGCGACGATATACCAGACGATCGAGGCTGCCACGAAGACGGCGCCGACGGGCGTGAAGGCGTTGTGCCCGGCCATCAGCAACTGGCCGCCGAGGCTGATCGCGAAAGCGAAGGGCGCGGTGACGTAGCACTGGCTGAAGAAGGGCGGGCGCAGCGTGTCGCGCGTCAGCTTGGCGCCCTTGTAGCGCAAGAGCTTTACCGCCATCAGCAAGGGCAAAATGCTGAAGGCGACGGCCCGAAACATCAGCAGGTTGGAGTCGGAGGCAAGCAGCGACGTCGCTGTCCAGGGAGCAGCCTGCCTGACGAGGCCGAGCTCCATTCCGTGCGCCAAGAGCAATGTGATCAGCAGAAAGAGCGGCGGGCTCAGCGCGTCCGAATATTGTTCCGGCAGGTCGTCGCCGAGCTCGACGTCGGCGTAGCGCATCATGGCCTGCGGGTGGCGGAGCGTGCGCCACATGGTCAGCGGATAGAAAAGCAGCCAGCAGACGAGCTCGTAGAGAAGCTCTTCGATCGACTTCAGCAGTCGCATGAAATCCATGAGGCGCCCCTCGCATCAGTGGTTTCGTCTCTGGCCCGACGGGGAGACGCGTCAGGCGCTTTGAACAGTTCGCCGGAGCGAGCCGTGGGTTCTGCACCAGGGACGCTCTAGTCGCGCAGGCGCAGCTCGTCGGCGCGCATCTGCAGCATATCGAGCGTCGACAGGAAGCTCATGCCGAGCAGGCTCTGGTCGAGCCGCCCCTTGGCGGCAACCGTTGCGCCGATGTTGCGGCGGCTGATCGGGCCGACGGAGATTTCCTCGAGCATGACGGGGGCGGCCTGCGCCCGGCCATTGGCCGTCATGACGGTGACGATGTAGCTGAGATTTTCCGGATCGAGACCGATGCGCTCGGCGTCCTCATAGGTCAGAGCGATGCTGCTGGCGCCGGTATCGACCAGCATGTTGATGTCCTTGCCGTTGACGGTCACGCCGGTCTCGAAATGGCCGTTCAGCATCCTGTGCAGCACCACCTCCTGCCGGCCCTCGCTGTCGGTGACCACGGTCGCACGGCCGGGAACGAGGCCGGCGAGCAGGCGATTGCCGAATGCCTGCAGTTCGAAGCGATAGACATAGGCCGAGACGAGGGCGAGCGTGATGAAGAGCCAGATAGCGATCAGGCGCAGCCCTTCGCCGAAACGGCGGCGGCTTTGCAGAATGCCGGCGCCGATCAGCGTGGCGATGGCGCCCAGCGACACCAGTTGCCCGAAATCGTCATTGGCAAGGCCCATGGTGCGGCCGGCGTCATGGTTGACGATCAGCAGAATGAGGCCGATGGCCAGGATCGAGAGCAGGATGGCGAGACGGGTCATGCTTGGCCGCGTTCCCTCGCCATGCGGCTGCGGCGCGTTTCGCGCCGGGGCTTGCGTTCGACCGTCTCGAGCCGGTCGGGCAATGTGGTCATGATCGCCCGGCGTTCGGCATCGGTGTAGAGCGTCCAGCGGCCGATTTCATCCCGCGTTCGGCCGCAGCCGAAACAGTAGCCGGTCTTGTCATCGATCGAACAGACGAGAATGCAGGGAGATTCCATGGCCTTGCTCTATTTTTCCCTGAATATATCGATGTTTCAGACCGTCAGCGCAAGGGTTCCGAGCACTGCGATTTCGGTGAGTTGCTGCGTGGCGCCGATGGTGTCGCCCGTATGTCCGCCGATCTTGCGCGTCGCGACCCGGCCGAAACCTTTGACGGCGACGAGGAAGGCGACGATCGTAGCGACCACGCCAAGGGCCGGGGCCTTGGCGAAATAGAAGAGCAGCATGGCCGCAAGCAGGCCGAAGCCGAGGGCGAAGCGCGCGGCGGCCGGGTCCGGTGTCCCGGCGGAAGCCGCAACGCCGCCGTTGCGGGCGGGGGGCAGGCTTGACCAATGCCAGACCATGGCCGCCCGGCTGAGCGCGGCGGCGCCAAGGATCGCCATGCCGGCGCCGAGCGGCGTGAAGAGCGGCAGGATGGAGGCCAGCGCCGATACGCGCAAACCAAAGGAGAGAATGAGCGCGACGGCGCCATAGGTGCCGACCCGGCTGTCCTTCATGATCTCGAGCGCCGCGTCGCGGTCGCGGCCGCCGCCAAAGCCATCGGCCGTATCGCCGAGCCCATCCTCATGCAGCGCACCGGTCAGCAGCGTCTGGAGAGCGATGACGACGAAGGCGGCAAAAAGCGAACTGACCTGCAGCGCGTTCATCGCGCTGGCCGCGGCAGCGGAGGGTAGGACGATTACGATGCCGGCAAGGGGAAAGGCGCGCACGGCCCGGCTCAGCCGTCCATCATATCCGACGAAATGGCGTCCCGGCATGGGAATGCGGCTCAGGAAGCCGACCGAGCGCGCCACGTCGTCATAGAAATCGCCCACAAAGCCCATGGCCCCTCCAAAGATCTGCCCCCAGCCGCATCGCAGATGTCCCGGCGGCCCGCAAGTGAGGGCATGACGAGCGCGCAGGATCGCGGTGCGTCGAATCGTCCATCCCGGGATGGATCATGCTCCGGCGACGCGGTTTGGCGCAAATGCCGTTGCCCGAAATTTCGACGCCCTCTATGAGGAGCGTAGATTCACGATATGCAAGGATACCCAGCATGAGTGCCAGCGGCCTGCCGTTTGATGATTTCCGCGAATTGTTGCGTAACCTGCCGGGGCCGGATTCGGCAGCGCTGGTTGCCGCACGGGAACGGGACGCACAGCTGACGAAACCGCCGGGCGCGCTCGGACGTCTCGAAGAAATCGCCTTCTGGCTCGCCGCCTGGACCGGCAAGGCGCCGGCGGTCAACCGACCCCTGGTGGCGATCTTTGCCGGAAACCATGGCGTCACCCGTCAGGGCGTGACGCCGTTCCCGTCGTCCGTCACTGCGCAGATGGTCGAAAACTTCGCCGCCGGCGGCGCGGCGATCAACCAGATCTGCGTCAGCCACGACCTCGGCCTCAAGGTCTTCGACCTGGCGCTCGAATATCCGACTGGCGACATCACCGAGGAGGCAGCGCTCTCCGAACGGGATTGCGCTGCAACCATGGCATTCGGCATGGAGGCGATCGCCGGCGGCACGGATCTGCTCTGCATCGGCGAAATGGGCATCGGCAACACCACGATCGCAGCCGCGATCAATCTCGGCCTCTATGGCGGCACGGCCGAGGAATGGGTCGGTCCGGGTACCGGTTCCGAAGGCGAGGTGCTGAAGCGCAAGATCGCGGCCGTCGAGAAGGCGGTGGCGCTGCATCGCGATCACCTTTCCGATCCGCTGGAGCTGATGCGCCGCCTCGGCGGCCGTGAGATCGCGGCGATGGCGGGTGCCATCCTCGCCGCCCGCGTGCAGAAGGTGCCCGTCATCATCGACGGCTATGTGGCGACTGCGGCTGCGGCGATCCTGAAGGCGGCCAATCCGTCGGCCCTCGACCACTGCCTCATCGGCCATGTCTCGGGCGAGCCGGGCCATATCCGCGCGATCGAGAAGCTCGGCAAGACGCCGCTGCTGGCGCTCGGCATGCGGCTCGGCGAGGGCACGGGCGCTGCCCTTGCCGCCGGCATCGTCAAGGCGGCCGCCGCCTGCCACAGCGGCATGGCGACCTTCGCGCAGGCTGGCGTCAGCAACAAGGAATGATCAAGATACGGCCGGCTTTCGCAGCAAAGCCGGCCGATTGCTGTCCAAAGCCTGTCGCAGGCGCCACTCCCGCTCATGGCGGGCCTTGATGGACACGTGCTTCTCGCCTATCCAAAGCGCACATGCAGCCCTAACTATCGTCTGACAGCGCCGCGCGTCTCGTCAGACGCCCAAAGGTCGCTGCAGCACTTTGAAGTGTTGCATGTTTTGTCCTTAGATCGCGTAGGATCCAAGGATACATGCAGCAGGCCGCTGCAACCGGGAACGCCTTGCATTCGCCGCATTCGCGATGTCGAAGCAAGCGCAGTTTCGAGCCCTGTCGAGAAGAAATGGACGCCAAGAACACCACGCACCGCATCGGCCAGACGAGTCCTGTCGAGAAGCAGACGGGCATTCGCCATCTCTTCGCCGCCGCCAGCTATTCGCTGGGCGGCGCGAAACGGCTGATCAGCGAAGCTGCCTTCCGTCATGAATTGATCGCCTTCGGCATTGCCATGGTTGCCTTCGTCATCGTCGGCGCGACCTTCTTCCAATTCGTGGCGATGGCGATCCTGTTTCTCCTGATGATGGCCTTCGAGGCCATCAACACGGCGATCGAGGAGATCGTCGACCGCGTATCGCCGGAAATCTCGGAAATGGGCAAGAACGCCAAGGACCTCGGGTCCTTCGCCTGCCTCTGCCTGATCATCGCCAACGCCGTCTATGCCGGTTACGTCGTGATCTTCGACGGCTTCATGAACTGAGGCGACACATCTTTGTGCGTGCGTTTGAACGCACGGCACTCTACCCGATCTTGATGACGGTATCGGAGATAAACGTCATCGGCGGTATCGCCAGGTTCTCCGGGGCTGGCCCCTTACGAACGCGGCCGGCCGTGTCGTAGTGCGAGCCGTGGCAAGGGCAGAACCAGCCGCCGTAGTCGCCGGCCTGACCGAGCGGGATGCAGCCGAGATGGGTGCAGACGCCGACCATCACGAGCCAGTTCTCTCGGCCTTCTCCGGCCGAGCGCGCAAGATCGGTGGCCGGTTGGTCCTTGGGAAGATTGGCGTTACGCGCCACCGGGTCCTTGAGTTCGTCCATCGCGACCGCTTTCGCCGCCTCGATCTCCTTGGGCGTTCTGTTGCGGATGAAGATCGGGCGGCTGCGCCACCTGAGCGTCATCGACGCTCCCTCCTCGAGCGAGGCTACGTCGACCTCTATCGAGGCCATCGCCAGCGTCGAGGCGTCAGGGTTCATCTGGTTCAGGAACGGCCACGAAGCGCCAGCCACTCCGACGGCGCCCGCAATACCGGTTGAAAGATAGAGGAATTCACGCCTCGTCGGCTCCCTGGTTTCGTCAGTGAATATGTTCATGCCACAGCGCTCCTTCCGTCACGCCACGCGGTCGAGCGACATGGCCCCGGCGAGGGCAGAAGGGACGTCCGACCTTCGGCTATCGTGGTTGCAATGCAAGCGTGGCGATACCGACTTTCATCCTGCAATTTTATCCTTAATTCGCTCCGGAATTAAGGCTTTGGATGACCACCCGCTGCTCGAAGACGGCGGCATGAGTTGCTTCAGCGGATATGTGTATCAGGCAAAGCTCTTGCGGCGACGGACCGGGGCTGCCACGTCCTCGACCGGCGGCAGGCTTTCGAGCACACGGCGGGCCGGCAGGATGGCGATCGCCTCCGTGCCTTCCCGGAGCTTGGAGCGCAGGATGAATTCGCCATTGTGCTTGGCGAGGATGGCCTGGACGATCGGCAGGCCGAGGCCGGTGCCCTGTTCGGCACTCTTGATCGCGATCGAGCCCTGGCCGAAGGCCGACAGAACGATCGGGATTTCCTCTTCGGGAATGCCCGGACCGTTGTCCTTGATCGAGAGATATTGTCCGCCGCCGGCAGTCCAGCCGCACTTGAAGGTGATTTCGCCGCCCGCATTGGTGAACTTCACCGCATTCGACAGCAGATTGAGGATGACCTGCCGCATCGACTTCTCGTCGACCCAGACCGAGGGCATGCCGGCTTCGAACTGCGAGTGGATGGTGATGTTCTTGGCGCGCGCCCTCAGTTGCACCATGCCGACGCAGTCCTCGGCAATCTCGACAAGGCTGACTGCGTCCTCGTTCAGGTCGTAGCGGCCGGCCTCGATGCGCGACAGGTCGAGGATCTCGTTTATCAGGTTCAGCAGGTGCTCGCCGGAACGATGGATATCGTTGGTGTATTCCTTGTAGGTCGGGTTGCTGAGTGGACCCAGGACTTCCGTCGACATGACCTCGGAGAAGCCCAAGATGGCGTTCAGGGGCGTGCGCAACTCGTGCGACATGGATGCCAGGAAGCGCGACTTGGCGAGATTGGCTTCCTCCGCCCGGCGCCGCGCTTCATCCGACATCGATTTTGCCACTTCGAGCTCGGCGATCAGGTCGTCCTTTTCCGATTGAACCGAGAGAATGTGGACATTGGCGCGGTTCATGCGGTCGGTCATGACCACGAGGAAAAGCAGAGACAACGAAATGATGCCGCTGAGGCCGATATAGATCTGGTTGCCCGTCGTCAGCGAGACGAAGGCCAATGCGGCGATGACAGGTGTGAACGTGCACAGCAGGGCATTACGCAGCAGGAATGTGCCCATGGCGGTGACGGCAAGCGCAAAGAGTAGTGCAGTGCCGACGAAAAAGCCGAGGCGGACATCGCCGCACGTGGCGCAATCCTGAGCAACGAGGGCCGCCCAGCAGAGACCCATCAACAGCTGGGCGAGCAGCAGGCGTCGGCGCCAGACCGGAACCTTTTCCGCGCTGATGTCTTTCTTGCGCGCCTTCCTCGCCAGCATGAGCGTCACCGCATGCGCCGAGAGGGTCATGACGGCCCAGAGGACGATGGTGAGATTGCCGGAGAGATAGACCCCGACGACGGCAATCAGGGTGACGAGCACCGGGACGGCAATGGCGCTGTGCAGGGCCGAACCGATGTAGAGATTGAGCATCTCGCGCTCGAAGCCCGAAGGCACGGACGAGCCCGTTTGCAGCCGTTCACGCGTCGCGCGGACCGTCCTCGAAACGGCCTTGTTTCGATGGTTTCGCGACTTGTCGACAATGATCTTATCTGTCGAGGTGCTGGCGGCGATACTCATGCTCTTATGCGAAGGTTATGGTTTCCTTGCAGTCTAGTGAGCAATCCTTAAGAAGTTGCTGCCGGGTGTGAAGGATTCGACAACCATTGTGGCGCCGGGGTGGCTTCCGGTCGAAAGCGAGAGCCGGCGCATGAGATTTCGCCTACAAGCTCCTGGAATCATGTGTATTTATGGCGTTCCGGGTCTGCCGGGCACGCGCGTAACGATAGAGGTGCAGGAAACGTGAAATCGGGCCGGACGAGATACCGCTTCACCGGCGGGAGAGGCAGAGGCCCTGTGGACCGATCGCGACCGGCCGGGCGCAGCGGCATGCTCGTCGGGTGGATCTTTCTTCTGTTGCTTTCGGTCGGCGCCTATTTCGCCGACAAACTGCCCGTCGCGGAGCGCGCGGCGACCGGCGAGGCGCGTGGCCTCGCCACCGCAAGCGATGGCGACAGCCTTCGCCTCGATGGCAAGCGCATCCGCATCGAGGGGATCGACGCGCCGGAACTGGACCAGAGCTGCGAGCGCGACGGCGGGACCTGGGATTGCGGCCGCGAGGCGCGTGATCGCCTGAGAACGCTGATTTCGGCGGGCGATGTGCGCTGCCGCTTTCACGGACGCGACCGCTATGGCCGCGACCTCGGCACCTGTGAGGCAGGCGGGCGTGATGTCGGCCGGGAGATGGTGCTCTCCGGCTATGCGGTCAGCTACGGGCGCTACCAGGCGGAAGAGGCACGGGCGGAGAAGGAGCGGCGCGGCCTTTGGGGAGGCGAATTCACGACGCCGCAGGAATGGCGCCGGACGAACGGCCATCCGGACGAAGGCCCGCCTCTGGTCGACGGTTGGCTGGAGACGATCAGGCGCTGGCTGCTGGAGCGGCTGACCGCATTGTTTGCGAGTATTGGCGATGTCTGAGAACGATCTCCCGGACCTGGAGCGGCTGCGGGCTGCGATTGCCGCCTGTCGCATCTGTCGCGACAGCCCGATGCGCGGCGATGACGACCGTCTGCCGCATGAGCCGCGACCGGTGGCGGTGATCTCGACGACCGCGCGCATCCTGATCGCGGGGCAGGCGCCCGGGCTTCGCGTGCATGACAGCGGGCTGCCCTTCAACGATGCGTCCGGCGATCGGCTCCGGCAATGGCTGGGGGTGGACCGCGAGACCTTCTACGATCCGGGGAAATTTGCGATCGTGCCGATGGGCTTCTGCTTTCCGGGTTATGACGCCCACGGCAGCGACCTGCCGCCGCGCCGGGAATGCGCGCCGCTGTGGCGGCAACGGGTGATGGATCTGATGCCGCAGGTCGAGCTGGTTCTGGCGATCGGCCACTATGCGCAGCGCTGGCATATCGGGCCCGATTGCCCGAAATCGATGACCGAGACGGTGAAGGATTGGCGCCGCTACGCGCTGCGCAATAGGGATCCCGCCATCCTGCCGCTGCCGCATCCGAGCTGGCGCAATACCGGCTGGCTGAAGCGTAATCCCTGGTTCGAGGCCGATGTCCTGCCATTCCTGCGGGAGCGGGTGGGTATGCTCTCGGCCTGAAACAATTTTCTTTATCTTCACTAATTTCGCGCTATAGAAGGAAAAATAATTCGAGAGGGAGTTTCATGGACCGCCTAGACCGCAAAATCCTGCGCCTGCTGCAGGAGGATTCCACGCTGGCCGTTGCCGACCTTGCCAAGAAGGTGGGACTTTCGACCACGCCGTGCTGGCGGCGCATCCAGAAGATGGAAGAGGACGGTGTCATCCGTCGTCGCGTCGCCCTTCTCGATCCGGTGAAGATCAACACCAAGGTCACGGTGTTCGTGTCGATCCGCACGAACTCGCACTCGATGGAATGGCTACGCCGCTTCTCCGAGGTGGTGTCGGAGTTTCCCGAGGTGGTCGAATTCTACCGCATGAGCGGCGACGTCGACTATCTTCTGCGAGTCGTCGTGCCGGATATCGCTGCCTATGACGCGTTCTACAAGCGCATGATCGCCAAGATCGAGATCCGCGACGTCTCTTCCGCCTTCGCCATGGAGCAGATCAAGTACACGACCGAGCTTCCGCTCGACTACATGGTAATCGACCAGGCGAAATCCTCCGAGGACTGAGGCAGCCGCGCTAACCGGCGCGGCTTTCACCGAGGCCGAGGCGCGCAAGCACTTTGTCGCTCCTAAGTTCGCGAACCGCGTCCTTGCCCGTCCAGCGGGCGGCGCGGTTCGTGCTTGCGGCCAGGCGTTCCGCCAGCGCCAGTGCCGGCCCGTGGCAGGCGGCATTGCGCTTGCCGATCTGCCTGAGCGCCCAGTTGACTGCCTTCTTGACGAAATTCCGCTCGTCGGTTGCGTGCTCTTCGATCAGCGGCAGCCAGTTGAGGAGCGTCGCGTCCGGTTCCTTCTTCAGGTGGACTGCAGCGGTCGCAACCATCGCAAAGGCGATGCGGCGGACGAACTCGCGTTCGTCGGCCGCGAATTCCGGGACCAGTTCGCGCTCGAAGCGGGCGGCGACGAAAAGGTCGGCGACGGTGTCGACGACTTCCCAGGAATTGCAATCGTCCGCCCAGCGGCGAGCCTCTTCCAGCGTCAGCACTTTCGGCTCGGCCGTGAAGGCGGCCAAGATGCGCGCCTCGCGGATGCCGGATTGCCAGAGTTCCAGCGCGCGGCGGTGATCGGCTTTCACCTGGCGCGTCAGCTTGTGCAGCTCGACATTGGAGAGGCCGAGGGCGGCATCGGTGACGATGCCGAAGCGCGCCATGCCGGCGAGATTGCCTTCAGACCCGAGAGACCGCAGGTGAGCGATGATCTCGTCTGCGGTCGAGGACGGGCCGAGGCTCATTTTTCGAGGCGGGCGAGCAGGGAGGATGTATCCCAGCGATTGCCGCCCATGGCCTGAACGTCGCCGTAGAACTGGTCGACGAGGGCGGTCACGGGCAGCTTGGCGCCGTTGCGGCGGGCTTCCGCGAGCACGATGTCGAGGTCCTTGCGCATCCAGTCGACGGCGAAACCGAAGTCATACTTGCCGGCGTTCATCGTCTTGTGGCGGTTCTCCATCTGCCAGGAGCCGGCCGCGCCCTTGGAGATGACATCAACGACCTTCTCGATATCGAGGCCGGCCTTCTTGCCGAAGTGAATGCCCTCAGCAAGCCCCTGGACGAGACCTGCAATGCAGATCTGGTTGATCATCTTGGTGATCTGTCCAGCGCCGGCCGGGCCCATCAGGCCGACCATGCGGGCAAAGGCTTCGATGATGGGCTTGGCACGATCGAAGACCGGCTCGTCGCCGCCGCACATCACCGTCAGCACGCCGTTTTCGGCGCCGGCCTGGCCGCCGGAAACCGGGGCATCGATGAAGTGGGCGTTGCGCGCCTTCGCCGCTTCGTAGAGTTCGCGGGCGACCTCGGCGGAAGCGGTTGTGTTGTCGATGAAGACGGCGTCGGCGCCGAGCGTTTCAAAAGCGCCGTCCTTGCCCGTCGTTACCGAGCGCAGGTCGTCGTCGTTGCCGACGCAGGAAAATACGAACTCTGCGCCATAGGCGGCTTCCGCTGGCGTGCGCACCGCGCGGCCGCCGAACTCGGCGGCCCATTTCTCGGCCTTGGCGAAGGTACGGTTGTAGACCGTCAGCTCGTGTCCGCCGCGGACCTTGAGGTGGCCGGCCATGGGATAACCCATGACGCCGAGACCGATGAATGCGACCTTTGCCATTTTTCAAATACTCCCATTGCTTTCGCATTGGTGTAGCCGATGGCGCGGATGGGGAAAAGAGCGAAGGGCGGCATCATTCGATGCCCGCCTGCAGCGCCGCGCGTCTTTCAAGACGCGCAAGGGACGCTGTAACGCTTTAAATCTGCTGCATAATTTCATCCTCGAATCGATTTCGATCTAAGGAATTATGCAAGTGGCATGAGATCATTCAGGGCTTGAAGCGGGCGATCACCAGATGGCCGGCGATCGGTTCGCCTTCTTCCATGCGCACGGTGATGTCGCCGACCTCGACGATCTCGAAGCCGGTGGCAGCGAGACGGTCGCGCAGGTAACTTTCGGCATGGGCGAAGCGCTGGTGCGGGCCGACCATGAAATCGCGGCCGGCGAAGGTTTCGGCGGGCAGCGTCTCGCTGGAGAAGATCAGCAGGCCGCCCGGCACGAGATTGTCGACGGCGCCGAAGAACAGCGCTTCGAGCGCGCCCATATAGGGAAGCACGTCGGTCGCGACGATCAGGTCGAAGGGCTCGTCGTCGTTGTCGTCGAGATAATCGACCGCTTCGGCGACGTAGAGCGTCTCGTAGAGATCCTTCTCATGCGCGATCTCGACCATGTTTTCCGAGAGGTCGACGCCGGTGATATCGTCGGCCATGTCGCGAAGCGCGCCGCCGGTGAGGCCTGTACCGCAGCCGAGATCGAGCACGCGATCGAACGGACCGAGCTCGAGCGCCTGCAGCCGCTGGCGAACAAGCAAGGGTACGCAATAGCCGAGCTGGTCGACGAGCACGTTGTCGAAGACCTCGGCATGCTGGTCGAAGAGGGTGGCGACATAGGCGTCAGGCGCCTTCACCGGCGTTTCGCCGCGCCCCATCGAAGCCAGCCGCACGGCCGCGCCGCCGTGGTCTTCCGGGTCGAGTGCCAGCACTTCGGCATAGGCGTCGGCAGCGGCATCGAAGTTGCCGGATTTTTCCAGGGAGAGGGCGCGGTTATAGGCTTCCGCCAGCGCTTCCTCGTCGATTTTCGTGCTCTTCTGGGTCATCGCCGCTTCTTACGTCCACGAAGGGGCTTTGGCAATCGCCGTCGGTGATCGTTTGCCGCGGCGGATGAATTGCTATCCACACGAGAGACAGGATTTCATTGGCCTTTTGAACGAAAAACGGCGCCGCGCGACGCCGTCGGGATTTATCGGCGGACGGAAAGGAGTCATCATCGCAAGCATAAGAAAAGACGGGAGGAATACCGATGTCCGCCGAGCTCGGTCCGCTGATCATCAGTGCGGAGGTCAAGGAGCCGAAGGGCCCGCCGCTGCCGCAGTCGTCGCAGGAGCAGATCAACGCGGTCGTGCATTATTACCGCGGCGAATTGGGCCGCATGGCTGGCTGGCGCGACCGCATCGACCGGACCTCGAACTGGGCGATCACCGTCGTCGCCGCGCTGCTCTCCGTCTCCCTGTCGACCCCGTCGTCGCACCATAGCGTGCTGCTTTTCGCGATGCTGCTGATCACGCTGCTGCTGCTCATCGAAGCGCGGCGCTATCGCTTCTTCGATGTCTACCGCGCGCGGGTCAGGCAATTGGAGCGGGGGTATTTTGCGCAGATCCTCGCACCGGACGGAACGCCGAACCTCAACTGGGCGGTGGCGATCGCCAAAAGCCTGCGCAAGCCGGCCTTCCTGATGAGTTACCGTGAGGCTTTCTGCCGGCGGCTGCAGCGCAATTACTGCTGGATGTATCTGATCCTGTTGCTTGCCTGGACCCTGAAGATTTCCTCGCCGAAGATCTCGACCAATGGCGAACCCTTCGGTCACGTGCGCTCCTGGACCGATGTCGCCCAGAATGCGGCGCTGGGTCCCGTATCCGGCTGGCCGGTAATCGTTGGCGTTCTGCTGTTCTATGCGCTGGTGCTCTACGGCTCGTTGCACAGGGAGCCGACCGAAGGTGAATTGGCGCATGGGGAGGTGCATGTTTGAGGGCGTCGCCTGGAAGGTTCCGGACGCCTGCGCCATCGCGGTAGTCCAGGCATGCCGATCGCAATGCGGGTAGCCTGACCGGCTACTTAGGCTCGTCAGTTTCGATCGGCGGTTCAGTGCAGGATGAACTCGCCCTTCAGCGCCCGCCATTCCGTCGCCGAGATCAGCTTGCGGTGCACATAGCGCACCGAATGCAGCGGCCCATCCAGCTTTTCCTGCCAGAATTTAAGGAAGCTGCGCATCTCCGGAAAGTCGGGCGCGATGTCGTAGTGCTGCCAGACATAGGTCTGGAGGAAGGTCGGATGATCCGGCATGTGATAGAGGATCTGGGCCGTCGTCAGGCCGTAGCCCTTAAGCTGAAGTTCCATCTCGTTTGTCATGAGGACCTCACTTCTCGCAAAGCTGGTCCCTATGATGAAACGCCTGATTTCTTAATCAAGGGCTAATGTTTGCCCCGAAATGAAACTTTCGTAAGAAATAACAAAAGCTTGGCAGCACCTCACGGAGAGTGCTGCCAAGCTCAGTCCTTGATATCGCATGTCGTCATCGCAAAGCTGCTGCGCACTTTGCGCGACGTGTTTTAGCGCTTGAGGTGACGGGTCAGCCGCGCTTCCAGCGCGCTCCAGATGTTGCGCAGGATCTCGACCATGATCAGGTAGAGAATGGCTGCCCAGATATACATCTGGAAGTCGAAGGTGCGCGAGAAGGCGTAACGGGTTTCGCCCATCAGGTCGAAGACGGTGACGATCGCGACAATCGCCGAGCCCTTGATCATCAGGATGATTTCGTTGCCATAGGGGCGCAGCGCCACGATCATCGCCTGCGGCAGGATGATCTTCCAGAAGGCGACGCGCTCGGGCAGGCCGAGGGCGGCGGCACCTTCGCGCTGGCCGCGCGGCACGCTTTGGATCGCGCCACGGAGAATTTCCGCCTGGTAGGCTGCGGTGTTGAGCGTGAAGGCGAAGAGCGCGCAGTTCCAGGCATCGCGGAAGAACCACCACAGGCCGACCGCTTCGAGCTGCGGGCGGAAACTGCCGAGGCCGTAATAGATCAGGAAGAGCTGCGCCAGCAGCGGCGTACCGCGGAAGAAATAGACATAGCCATAGGCGAGCCACGACCAGAGCCTGTTCTTCGACATGCGGGCAAAGGCGATCGGCAGCGACAGAATGGCGCCCAGCACGATCGAGATAGAAACCAGCATCAGCGTGACGCCGAGGCCGGAGAGGAAACGCGGACCGTATTTCGCGAACTTCTCCGGGTCCCAGCCGCTGACGACGGTCAGGAAGATGCCGACGCCAAGTGCGAGCCAGATGCCGAGCGCAACGCTGCCGACGAAGCGGGCGAGCGTATAGGGTTTTGGCGGAACCGGAGGCGGGGCCTGCGGCGGGATCATCGTTGCAACGGCGCTCATCGGCCCATCTCCGCACGTTTGGTCCAGCGTTCCAGATTCGCAAAGACGATCGAGGAGATCATCGCGAGGATCAGGAAGAGCACGCAGGCCACACCATAGAATTCAAAGGCTTGCTTCGTCACTCGGGCGGCGACGCCGGTCTGGCGCAGGATGTCCGTCAGGCCCACGACCGAGACGAGGGCCGTGTCCTTGAGCAGCGCCATCCAGAGATTGCCGAGACCCGGCAGCGCGATGCGCACGAGCTGCGGCAGGATGATGAGGCGCATGGTCCTGTTGCGATGGAAACCAAGAGCGTCGCCGGCCTCATACTGTCCATGCGGAATGGCCTTGAAGGCGGAGAGCAGCACTTCCGAACAATAGGCGGAGAAGACGACGCCGAGCGCGATCATGCCGGCGAAGAAGGCGTTGATCTCGACCGGGCCCCCATAGCCGAACGTCCCCAGCAACTGCTGAACGAGGATCTGCAGGCCGTAATAGACGATGAAAAGCGTCAGCAGTTCGGGCAGGCCGCGGAAGATCGTCGTGTAGATATTGGCGGCGAGCCGCACGGTGCGCTCCTTGGACTGCTTCCCGAGAGCGACGAAAAAGCCGATCAGCAGGCCGACGGGCAGCGTCGCGAGGGCAAGGCTCGCGGTAACGACGAAGCCGTAGGCGATATCGTCGCCCCAGCCCGTGTCGCCGCAGGCCAGCAAGGTGCCGGGCGCCAGCCAACGAAAGACCCCGACCGGGCCACAGAATGGATCGACGATCGATCCGATCCAGGAGAGGATGGAATAGAAGCCGGCAAACAACCCGCTCATGTCAGAAGTTTCCCCTTTGCGCCGTTTTTGTGTGTACCGATCGCGCCTTGTTTTAGGCTCTTGTCAAACAAAAACGGCGGAAGGGCAAGCCATCCGCCGTTGCATTTTTCGCATGAACTGACGTTTTTCCGGCATGATTCACTAGGAAATCGCGCCGGAACCCGTCAATCAGCTGCCATAAACGTCGAACGGGAAGTACTTTTCGTTGATTTCCTTGTACTTGCCGTTGGCGCGGATCGCTTCGATCGCCTTGTTGAACTTCTCGCGCAGCGCGTCGTCGCCCTTGCGCACGGCAATGCCGGCGCCTTCGCCGTTGATGACCGGGTCGATCGGCAGGGTACCGAGCAGCTTGCAGCAGGCGCCGTCAGCCGTCTTCAGCCATTCGGAGAGCACGACGACGTCATCGATGACGGCGTCGATGCGGCCGTTGGCGATGTCGAGCTTGTACTCGTCAGCCGTCGGATAGAGCTTGATGTCCGCGCCCTTCATATGCGCTTCGGCATAGTTGGAGTGGGTGGTGGAACCCTGCGCGCCGAGCGCTTTGCCGGCAAGCGCTGCCTCGGTCGCCTCGGTGATCGGCGAATCCTTCGGTACGACGATGGCCGGCGGTGTGTTGTAGTACTTGTTGGTGAAGTCGACCTTTTCCTTGCGCTCGGCGGTGATCGACATGGACGCGACGATGGCGTCGAACTTCTTGGCGATCAGCGCCGGAATGATGCCGTCCCAGTCCTGCGTGACGAAGGTGCACTCCGCCTTCATTTCCGCGCACAGCGCCTTGGCGATGTCGATGTCGAAGCCCGTCAGCGTGCCGTCTGCTTCGAGGTTGTTGAAGGGCGGATAGGCGCCTTCCGTGCCGATAACGACCTTTTCGCCGTCGGCCATGGCCGAGCCTGCCATGAGCACGAAAACGGCAGCCGATGCGGCGGCTGCCAGCCGTCTGGAAATACGCATGATAGTCCTCTCTGTTGGTCGGTGCCCGGTCTTTTCTTCTTCACGGACACCAATTTCGGCCGGGGCGTCTGCCTCCGGTTGCGGCGATATTCGTACTCTTTTCCTGTAAAAATCAACAGGAAAGCGAGGGTGCTCACCGGGAATCGGATTTCGACCGCAGATTGCGATGGCGCCCTGGCAATGAACATGAACGGCGCGTTCAGCGGCGGTTAATCTTGCCTCCGTTAGCCCTTATCAAGAAACCTGCGCGTGGTTCGGCCTTTGCGCGTGACGGCATGCGTCGCGGGCAACACAAAAAAGCCGGAACCTTGGGTCAAGGCCCGGTGAGCATTCGCGTACGCATCATTCTTCGGCGCGTCATAGACCGGGAAGAGGATGCGGGACCAGGACCTCCCAGGAAGAGGAAGGAAGACAAATGTCGATTCGATCCAAACTGTTTGCGACCGTCGCGCTGCCGGTGCTGTCGGTGTCCGTCGCGGTTCCGCCGGCCGTCGCCGATAGCCTGATGAAGCCATTCGAGGTTGCACAGGAGGGCGGTGGCCAGTCCGACGAAGAGCTGCTGCTGCTGCAGAAGCAGCGCCAGGCCGAGGAAGAGGCTGCGCGTCAGGCGGCCGAACAGCAGAGGGCCGCCGAAGAGGAAGCCGCTCGCCAGGCCGCCGAGCAGCAGAAGGCTGCGGAAGAAGAGGCTGCGCGCCAAGCCGCTGAACAGCAGAAGGCGGCTGAGGAAGAAGCCGCTCGCCAGGCAGCCGAGCAGCAGAAGGCTGCGGAAGAAGAGGCAGCGCGCCAGGCCGCTGAACAGCAGAAGGCTGCGGAAGAAGAGGCTGCGCGCCAAGCCGCTGAACAGCAGAAGGCGGCTGAAGAAGAAGCTGCGCGCCAGGCCGCCGAGCAGCAGAAGGCTGCGGAAGAAGAGGCAGCGCGCCAGGCCGCTGAGCAGCAGAAGGCCGCGGAAGAAGAGGCAGCCCGCCAGGCCGCCGAGCAGCAGAAGGCTGCGGAAGAAGAGGCAGCGCGCCAGGCCGCCGAACAGCAGAAGGCTGCCGAGGAAGAGGCAGCGCGCCAAGCCGCCGAGCAGCAGAAGGCTGCGGAAGAAGAGGCAGCCCGTCAAGCCGCCGAACAGCAGAAGGCCGCGGAAGAACAGCAGAAGGCTGCGGAACAGGCTCAGCCCGGCGACTGTGTCGTTCCGGAAGGTCAGGATGCATCCACCGCATGCCCGCCGGAAGGGGGCAAGGCGGCTCAGCAGCCCGCGACCACCGAGGAGCAGAAGGCCGGCGAGCAGCCGCCCGTGACCGAAGAGCAGAAGGCGGGCGAACAGCCTGCACCGACGGAAACTGTACCCGGCACCGAGCAGCAGCCTCAGACGGGCGAAGGTCAGCCCGTGCCCGGCGCGGAGCAGCCCCAGACCGGCGAGGGCCAGCCTGTGCCTGGTACGGAACAGCCGCAAACCGGCGAAGGTCAGCCGGTCCCGGGCACTGAGCAGCCGGCGACCGCCGAGCAGCAGCCGCAGGTGCAGCAGCCGGTTCCGGAAGTGGTCGACACCCGCACGGAAGAAGAGAAGGTGAAGATCGCCGAAGACCCGGCGGCGACCGACGAGACCGTCGTTCTGCCGGTTGAAAACGGTGCCGCCGTGCTCGACAGCGACAAGGACGCCGACAATTCGGGCGGCAACCAGGCGCGCGAACAGCGCCAGAAGCTGCGCGAGGAACTGCGCGCCAAGGAAGAAGACGTAGCGCCGCCGGCAGACGATGCCGCAGCCCAGGCTGCGATCGCCGCGGAAATCCCGGCCGACCTGCCGCAGAAGATCGAGGCCAACCTCAACGAAAAGGGCACACGTGTCGACGAGGCGCCGGTCTTCGTGGTTCCGGAGACGACCAACATCGTCAACAACACCGTCATCAACAACACGGTGATCAACAACAACACGACGGTCAACAACATCACCAACAACGTGACCGAGGTGAAGGTCGTCGAGCAGGTCGACAACCGCGTGATCCTCGGCGCCGGCGACCAGATCTTCGTGCGCGGCGACGATCGTCCGCGCCTGCGTCACGATGCGGAAGAGACCTACTATGATCAGCTTCCGCGCGGCCGCACCCGCGAAACCATCCTGCGCCCCGGCGGCTACCGGATCGTCACCGTCTACAACCGTTACGGCGACATCCTGCAGCGCTCGCGCGTGGACCGCGACGGCAACGAGTACCTGATGATCTATGCTCCCGAGCGTGACGAAGGTCCACGCCCGGCGATTATCGACGTCGGCTACGAACTGCCGCCGATGCGCCTGCGCATCCCGGTACGTGACTATATCGCCGACGTTTCGGACGATCCGGATCGCGACTACTACGAGTTCCTGGCCGAGCCGCCGGTGGAGCCCGTCGAGCGCGTCTACACGATCGACGAGGTCCGTCACTCCGCCCGCCTGCGCGACAAGGTTCGCCGTGTCGACCTCGACACGATCACCTTCCCGACGGGCAGCGCCGAGGTGTCGATGTCGCAGGCCAAGACCATGCGCAAGGTCGCGGCCGCGATGGAGAAGATCCTTGCCAAGGATCCGGGTGAAACCTTCTTCATCGAAGGTCACACCGATGCCGTCGGTTCGGACCGCTCGAACCTCGTGCTTTCGGACAAGCGCGCCGAATCGGTCGCGTCGCTGCTGACCGAGGTCTACGGCATCCCGCCGGAAAACCTGGTGACCCAGGGCTACGGCGAGCGCTTCCTGAAAGTTCGCACGCAGGAAGCCGAGCAGCAGAACCGCCGCGTCACCATCCGCCGCGTCACACCGCTGGTCCGCCCGGTCGCGCAGCGCTAATTAAGCTTCGCGCAGCGCTGATCAAGTTTCGGGCAGGACTGCCCGGCTACATCCAAGAAACCCGCCTCGCCAAAGGCGGGTTTCCGTCGTTTCACAGGTCTCACTTTTTCGTTTCCCCGGATTGCCATGAAAGCCGCTGCCCTCCCATACTTCGCCTTCGCCCTGCTTGCACACTCGGCCAGCGCGGCGGCCGGCCTCGTCGAGCCGGATCTGCGGCTGCCGACAAACCCGGATGGCAAGGGAGCGGCGCCGCGCGTGGCCCTGACGCTCGACGCCTGCAGCGGCGCGACCGACATGCGCATCCTCGGCACCTTGATTGAAAACCACATCCCAGCGACCATCTTCGTCACCGCGCGCTGGCTGAAGCGCAACGGCCTCGTCGTCGAGGTGATGAAGGCGCATCCGGACCTTTTCGAGATCGAGGATCACGGCGCGATGCACGTGCCGCCGATCGACGTGAAGGTCTCCGTCTATGGTCTGGCGGCGGCCGGTTCCGAGGCGGCGGTTGCGGCCGAAGTCGATGGCGGTGCGACGGCGATCAAGGCGCAAGGCCTGCCGGCGCCGCGCTGGTTCCGCGGCGCGACCGCCAAGTATACCCATTCGTCGATGGGCCAGATCCGTGCGATGGGGTATCGCATCGCCGGTTATTCGGTGAACGGCGATGGCGGTTCGCTGCTGGGCGCTGCTCTTGCCGAGAAACGGATTCGCGCAGCCAAGGATGGCGACGTCATCATCGCCCATATCAACCAGCCGACCCATTCCGCCGGCGCCGGCGTCGCGCACGGCATCCTCGACCTCAAGGCGAAGGGCTACAGCTTCGTCCGTCTCAACGACATTCCGGACGAAATGACCGTAGGCGCGACGAACTGACGATTCTTTGCCGCGCAGGGCGAACAAACGCCCACGGATCACGACATTTGAGCGGAGCTTCGTTTCCGCAAGGCGGACGCCCGTTGATCGGTGCCAAGCCGAAAACCGACGGCACAACGTATGACGCGAGCGCTGAATGGCACGGTCGAGGCGGAACAGACGCTCGATTCGCTGCCGAGGCAATGATGCGCGACGATCTGTTGTCCCGCAGCGGGCTTAGCGAGCGTCGGCCTTGCGCTGCAGGCCAGTGACCCTTTCGACGAAATCGGCGATTGCCACGGTGTCGTCGAGATCGAACACCGGCAGATCGGTGTCGGTGACCGGGTGGTCGGCGGCAATGGCGCAGATGTGCGGATCGGTGGGCGCCAGCGGCTCGCGGTTTGCCGATTCCAGCCGGCGGGCCTCGATCTTCGGGATCGGTTCGCGTTTGTAGCCCTCGACGAGCACCAGATCGCAAGGGGCGAGCCGCGCAAGGATGTCCTCGAAGCTGGGCTCCGGCGCGCCGCGCAATTCGTGCATGATCGCAAAACGCGTGCCGGAGACGATCGTCACCTCATGGGCACCGGCCTCGCGGTGGCGGTAGCTGTCGGCGCCGACCTTGTCGATGTCGAAGTCGTGGTGCGCGTGCTTCACCGTGGACACGACGTAGCCGCGCTGCGTCAGCTCGCTGACGAGCCGTACCATCAGTCCGGTCTTGCCGGAGTTCTTCCAGCCGGCGATGCCGAAGATCTTCATGGCGCTCATGCTTTGCTATCCTCGAAGAAGTTCAACCATTCCTGCGCCTCAACGAGATCCTCAGGCGTGTTGATGTTGAAGAAGGGGTCGAATGCGCCCCTCGACGTCATGATGACAGGAAAATCGACCGTTACCGAGGCATGGCGTTCGATGAAGGCACGGACGCGGCGTTTCGGGTCGTTCGTCAGCCAGTTCTCCAGATCGTCAGCGATCGCGACCGGCCAGAGTGCGAACAGCGGATGCATCTGGCCGGCGGATGCCGCTACGGCGATCTGCTGACGTTGGGTCAAGGCGCCGGCCAATCTCGCGACGAGATCGCCCGGAAAGAAGGGCGTGTCGGTCGGGACGGCAACGACATGGGTTGCCTCCGGCGTGGTCGCCGCCGTGTGACGCATGGCCGTCAGCACGCCGGCGAGCGGGCCGAGAAAACCCGGAACCGTGTCGGCAATGACGGGGATATCGCCGACGATCGCGTCCGCTGGTTCGGCATTGAGGTTGACCGCGATGCTCGTGACCTGCGGTCGAAGCCGCTCGACGATGCGCGAAAGCATCCCTTGGCCGCCGAGTTGAAGGTCAAACTTCGGGCTTCCCATGCGCCGCGACAATCCGCCGGCGAGGATGACCGCTGGTCGCGGCGCGCTGATCAGCGATGGGTATCTGGTTTCCGGCATCGGGATGCTCCTATTCCAGCGGGCCGGTCAGTGAGCGCCGGGCGACGGCTTTCCTGCCGCGCTGCGTCTCGCGATAGAAGGTGTAGAGACCGGAGCCGATGATGACCGCGACGCCGACCAGCATCCAGGTATCCGGCACTTCCGCAAAGAAGAAGATGCCGATCGCGATCGACCAGATGAGGCTGGTGTAGCGGAAGGGGGCGATGACGGAGATGTCGCCGGCGCGCATCGCCAGCACGATCGTCTGGTAACCGAGCATCAGCAGGATGCTCGCGGCGGCGATGTGACTGAACGTCGTCGCCGACATCGGCTGCCAGCCGCCCATCGGCTGGATGAGCACGGCGCCGACGATGGTGGTGACGAGGGAGGTCGATACCGTGATGTAAAGCGACGGCACCTCATGGCCGATCCGGCGGGTGCAGAGATCGCGCGTGGCCGTTACGAACACGCAGGCGACGACGGTCAGCGCCGCCGGTGTAAAACCCTCGGGGCCGGGGCGCAGCACGATCAGCACGCCGATGAAGCCGGCGATGATCGCCGTCCAGCGCCGCCAGCCGACCGGCTCGCCGAGGAAGAGTGTGGCGCCGAGGGTTACCGCCAAGGGCAGCGCCTGCATGATCGCCGAGGCGTTGGCGAGCGGGATCTGGCCGAGGGCGGAGATATAGGTGACCGAGGCCAGTGCCTCCATGACGATGCGCAGCAGGATCACCGGCTTCATCAGGGTGCCGAGCGGCCTGAACGCACGGAACTGCCAGGCGGCGAGCACGACCATCGCGGTCGTCAGCAACCCGCGCACGAAGATGATCTGGCCCACATTCATCGCGCCGGTGACCGATTTGACGAGTGCGTCGTTGCAGGAGAACGTGACCATTGCCAGGCACATGAACAGAATGCCGCGGAAATTGGTGGAGGCTTGCATGCTTGCTGTCCTGCGGCGCCGGCGAGCGGGGCGCTGCCGACGGATGGGGAGGCGAATCCACGGGATGGGATCGCCCAATGTTTAAGCATTGGCCGCGGTCTTGTGCAAACGGGTTCGCATGCGCCAACCGTTTTTCTTTCAGCGCAAGTAGAACGGTGGAACCGGCAGCGGACGAACCTGAGTTTATTCGCGGAATCTTAAGTTTCGCTGCCTATCGTCGCCACAATTCCGCATCCATTCGCATGACGCGATCGGCGGGGTGGCGCCGCAGCAAACCTTGCAGGGTGGCCATTCCAGGGATGTCTGCCCAAGGCTTGGGAGAGCCTGCGGCAATCGTCCCATCGGTGTTTCCACCAAGAAAAGCCGCCGCGCGGGCCTGCTTCCCATAAGAATAATTCAGGGGTGCGCAATGTCTTTCATCGATCGCCTGCTGCAACGCTTGCGGATCGTCACCAAGGTTCTGCTTTTCGTGGTTCCGCTGGTGGCGCTGATCGCCGGTATTGGTCTCATTGGCTTCTTCACCGCCCGCACGCTCAACGGCCACATGACCGTGACGCGCGAAACCATCAACAATCTCTCGGATTTCCAGGCGCTGCGCAGCGCGCTGCAGGCCTTCTCGGATGCGCCGAGCGAGGAAACGAAAACAGCACTCGCGGTTCAGATCGACGAGCAGGAAAGCGGCGTGAAGGCGCTCGACAGCCTGCTGACGCGGGATGAGGACAAGGCGGAGATCGCCTCCGTTCTGGCGCTGGGGGAGGCGATGCGCGGCCAGACGGAAAAGCTCTGGGCGATCAAGGTCGAACGGGACCAGGTGACGGCATCACTGGAAGCGGCACTCGCCGACATGACCGAGCAGGGCAACGGCGCCTATAAGCAGATCGATTTCATCCGCAAGGAATCCGGTGAGAAGGAAGCCTTCGCCAAGGCGCTTCTGTTCGACGCCGCCGCCTATCAGGGCCTCGCTGAGCGCATCAAGAAGTTCCGCCTGCCGGTAACGATGGCCGTCAATCCGGATGCCAAGATCGACCAGGCCGGCAAGTTGCTGCCGCATCTCCTGAAGCAGATCGACGAGGCGGAAAAGATCGCCTCGGAAAAGGTGCAGGCGCCGATCGCCGACGTGAAGGATCAGGCGCTCAAGGTTCAGGCGATCCTTGCCGGCGCCGAAGACAGCGAGGCGAAGAAGAATGCGCTGGTGCCGATTCTCGGCAAGTTCTCCAAATATGAAGCGGACTTTGCCAAGGAGGCCGCCAAGAACTCGGACACGGCCGCCAAGCGCTTCGTCGGCATGGACGCCGAGATCTCGCAGCTCAAGACCCTGATCACGCTGATGGGCGACACCTTCAAGGGGCTCGACAGCACACGGTTGCATATCAGCGAGCTGCATCGCAAGCTCGATGCTGCCGGGCGCGAGCCGGTCATGGCCGACATCGAGGCAGTTCGCGGAACGGCGGCCAAGCTCGGCGAACTCGGCGGCAAGAACGCGGCACTCCGTGACCTGCCGGCGAAGCTCGGCCCCTCGCTCGACGATATCGCCAAGGACACGGCAGCGCTGATCGACGTCGGCAGCCGCTGGCAAGCCGCGAAGGCGGAAGCCTCGGCGCTCGTCGCTGCCGCCAGCACCACGCTCGAAAGCTTCGTCAGCAGCGCGCAGGAAGCTGGCAAGGTCGACAGCCAGCGTTCGGCCGACGTCTCGATCGTCGCCATGCTCGCCGGGACGCTGCTTGCAATCATCGGTGGCCTGATGCTGGTCGAAACCCTGCGCGGGCCGCTGAAGCGTGTGACCGAAACGATGACGCGGCTTGCCAGCGGCGATCTCGACGTCGCCATCGAGGGCCGCAACCGCGGCGACGAGATCGGCGACATGGTGCGCTCCGTTGCCGTGTTCCGCGACAATGCCGTCGAGAACGTGCGGCTGGGGCGCGAGGCGGAGGCGGCACGCGCGCTTTCGGCCGAGGAGGAAGCGCGCCGCGCCGCGGAGCGTGCCCGGGTCGAGGCCGAGCAGATGCAGGCGCTGAATGCGCTTTCGGATGTCCTGGCGGCGCTTGCCGACGGCAATCTCGAGGAAGGCATGGCCGAAGATCTGCCCGCCGACTACGTGATCATGGCGCGCACTTATAACAATGCGGTCGAGGCGCTGCGGGCGACGCTTGCCGACGTGCGTGTTGTCACCGGCGAGATCACCGGCGGCACCGGCAACCTTGCGTCGTCGGCCGACGACCTGGCGCGCCGCACCGAGCAGCAGGCGGCAGCACTTGAGGAAAGCTCGCGGGCGCTTCGCCAATTGACGGAGATCGTCCGCGCCACCGCGGAAAGCGCGCGCAAGACGACCGTCTCCGTCGGCGAGACCAACTCCTATGCCAAGCATTCCGGCCAGGTGGTGGCCAAGGCGATCGATGCGATGGCGGAGATCAACCGGTCCTCTGAAAAGATCGGCACGATCATCGGCGTCATCGACGAAATCGCCTTCCAGACCAACCTTCTGGCGCTCAACGCCGGCGTCGAGGCGGCACGGGCAGGCGAGGCGGGACGCGGCTTTGCCGTCGTGGCGCAGGAAGTGCGCGAGCTTGCCCAGCGTTGCGCCGGTGCGGCCCGCGAGATCAAGGGACTGATCTCCGAGAGCTCGGCACAGGTGAGAAGCGGCGTGGCTCTGGTGCAGGAAACGGGCGATGCGCTCACCGTCATCAACAGCCACATCACCACGATCCACGAACTCGTCAGCAACATCGAGGCTTCGGCGGCCGACCAGTATACCGGCCTCAACGAGGTGAATTCGGCCGTGCACGAGGTCGAGCTGATCACCCAGCAGAATGCCGCGATGGTCGAAGAAAACACCGCCGAGATCCACGGGCTGCGCCGGCAGGTGGAAATGCTCAACGAGAAGATCGAGCGTTTCCGGACGGGTACGGATGGCATCGGTGCGCAGGGGCAGGGCCGTCGTAGCTACGCGGCTTAGGTTTTGGCTCGTCCTTGGGTACGACGGTCATTCTTTTAAGGCAACCCCGTGCGGATCAGCCCCTCTCCTCGGGTTTAACCCGAGGACTAACCCTCTCCCCGCAAGCGGGGCGAGGGGACGTACCCGAAGGGACGATTTTGCCCGCATTGACTGCGATCAGCCACAGGTCGTCCCCGCATTCACGCGAAACACCGTCAGAGGGAACGAGAGCGTCACCTCAGGTTTCCTTCTCCGCGCGCGCGGGGAGAAGGTGCCGGCAGGCGGATGAGGGGCTAATCGGCCTCACCGCTCGGATGAGGGTCCGCCTGCCGGCAAAGTAAAATCTGTAAGGGAAAACTCAGCCGCCGGTGACGCTCATGTGGCGGGCGACGGCGGGGCGGTTGTGCTCCCGATCGATGATGAAGTCGTGGCCCTTCGGCTTGCGGCCGATCGCTTCGTCGATCACCTGGCTCAGATAGGCATCGTCATCGGAGGCACGGAGCGCCGTGCGCAGGTCGGCCGCGTCGTTCTGCCCGAGGCACATGTAGAGCGTGCCGGTGCAGGTGAGGCGGACGCGGTTGCAGCTTTCGCAGAAGTTATGGGTCATCGGCGTGATCAGGCCGAGGCGTCCGCCGGTTTCGGCGACCTCGACGTAACGGGCCGGGCCGCCGGTGCGATAGGGAATGTCCGAGAAGGTGAACTGCTCTTCCAATTGCCGGCGCATTTCCGAGAGCGGCATGTAGTGGTCGGTGCGGTCTTCTTCGACCTCGCCCATCGGCATGGTTTCGATCAACGTCAGGTCCATGCCGCGGCCGTGGGCCCAGCGCATGAGATCGGGGATTTCCGCGTCGTTGAAACCTTTCAGCGCCACCGCGTTGATCTTGACCTTGAGGCCGGCGGCCTGGGCCGCGTCGATGCCTTCCATGACCTTGGCGAGTTCGCCCCAGCGGGTGATCTGGTGGAACTTCGCGGGGTCCAGCGTGTCGAGCGAGACGTTGATGCGCTTGACGCCGCAATCGACGAGCTCGGTCGCGTATTTCGCAAGCTGCGAACCGTTCGTGGTCAAGGTCAGCTCGTCGAGCCGGCCGGCCTCGATCTCCTTGCCGAGCTCGCGCACTAGGAACATGATGTTCTTGCGCACCAGCGGTTCACCGCCGGTGAGCCGAAGCTTACGCACGCCCTTGGCGATGAAGGCGGAACAGAGCCGCTGCAATTCTTCGAGCGTCAGCAGATCCTTCTTCGGCAGGAAGGTCATGTGTTCCGCCATGCAATAGGTGCAGCGGAAATCGCAGCGATCGGTGACGGACACGCGCAGATAGGTGATCGCCCGACCGAAGGGGTCGATCATCGGAGCGGTTTTCTGCTCGATCGGCATTGCGCCGATCCTGTCGATGGTGGCTGTGTTCAAGCGTCTTTCTCCCAGCCCTATCAATGTCGTTGCTGAGAATGGTCGCGTCAAGGCGCATACTGTCGCAAAGTGTTGATCGGAAGAGCAGGGTAATTCACGCGGCAATGCGGTGCGTCACTTTATCCCTGGGCCGGAATCAGTTTGAAGATGAAATAGACGGCGAAACAAGGCACTGCCTTTGCAGCCTACTGCATGTCTCCTTAAATCGACCTCGATTTAAGGACTAAGACATGCAGCAAATCAAAGTGCTACAGCGACCTTTGCGCGTCTGATTAGACGCGCGGCGCTGTAGAAACAGGAGCAGGCAATATGAGTGAAATCTGGCCGACGGAACTGCGTGTCTCCAAGGATCGCCATCGGCTCGTCGTTACCTTCAACGATGGCGTATCCTTCGATCTCTCGGCGGAGATGCTGCGGGTGCTTTCGCCGTCCGCCGAAGTGCAGGGGCACGGCCCCGGGCAGCGGGTGACGGTGCCCGGCAAGCGCAACGTGCAGATCATTTCGGTGCAGCCGACCGGCAATTACGCGGTCCGCATCGGTTTCGACGATTTCCACGACACCGGAATCTTCACCTGGAGCTATCTGCGTGAACTCGGCGAGAAGGGTGAAGAGCTGTTCGCCGCTTACGAACAGGAGCTCACTGACAAGGGCATGTCGCGCGACAAGGCGGAGAAGCCGCGCTGACCACTACAGCGCCGCGCGTCTTATCAGACGCGCAAAGGTCGCTGTAGCACTTTGAATGCTGTATGTTTTTGTCCTTAAATCGGTTACGAATCAAGGAAACATGCTGCGGGCAGGTCAGGCCAGCTCGCCTTCTTCCTTGAGCAGAATGCCGATCAGCCGCTCCATGGATTGGGCGACGATCATGCATTCCTCGATCGGCGCGCCGACCATCGATTTCTCGATCAGCGCCGTGTGGATTTCCATGGCCGCCTCGGTCAGCGTGCGTCCTTCCGGCGTCAGCGACAGCCGCAGCACCCGTTTGTCCTTCTCGTCACCGCGGCGCAGGATCAGTCCGCGCCTCTCCAGTTGCGGCAGCAGCATGCTCATGTTGGAGCGGCCGACCAGCAGCTTGCGGGCCAGCTCCTGCTGCGAGATGCCATCGAACCGATAGAGATTGATCAGGATGTCGAGATGCGGCGGCTTGATGTCGAGATGGGCGATCTCGCGCGTCAACGTCTGCTGCATGAGCTGGCAGGCGCGCGCCACGGCGATCCAGCTACGGAAGCGGGGATGATCCCAGGGAAAATGGTGTTCAGTCGTCACTTGATTTTTGTTCAACGTTGTACAATTATGTTCATCATTGAACATAATAAGAGATTCCCACTATGGCATCCTTTGCGATCAAGGTCATCCGTCACGCGCTGAAAGGCGTGGCAGCGCTCTCGCCGGAGGCCGCCGGCAACCTGGCTTTCAACCTTTTCAGCGTCACACCCGGCCGAAAGCCGAAAAACGCCAAGGAAAAGGCAGCACTCGCCGCGGCAGAGCCGGTGATCGCCAGGGCAAGGCCGGTGACGCTTTCCTATGCCGGAGGCTGGGTGCTGGCGCGGCAGTTCGCGGCGCCGCACGGTGCGGCTAACGCCAAGCGCATCCTGCTCGTGCATGGCTGGGGTTCGCGGAGCGACTACCTAGCCGCGATGATCGATGGCCTGGTCAAAGGCGGCGCCGAGGTGGTGACGCTCGACTGGCCGGGGCATGGCGGCTCGCCGGGACGGACGCTCACCATGCCCGCGGCGGTCAGGGCCATCGACGCCGCCTGGCGGCATTTCGGCAATTTCGACGTCTGCGTCGGACATTCCTTCGGCGGCGCGAGCCTTGCCTGTGCGGCGGGTGGGATCGTCTGTGACGTGCGCAGCCATGTGGCGAAGAAGCTGGTGCTGATCGGCGCGCCGAGCGAGATGACCTGGCTTTTCAAAGGCTTCGGGAAGGTTCTTCGCCTGGCGCCGAAGACGCAGGCTGCCTTCGAAGGTGTCGTCGAGCGTCTCTCCGGCCGCCGGCTCGAGGAATTCGACGCCGCGCGGATCATCGGCGTCCTGGCCGTGCCGACGCTGATCATTCATGCCGAGGACGACAAGGAGGTGGCGGCCGATCATGCGCGCCGCTATGCGGCCGCGGGGCCGAATGTCGAGATCCATTGGGCAAACGGCCTCGGCCATCGCCGCATCGTTTCCGCTGCCCCCGTGATCGCGCGGATCAACGCCTTCATACACGCGGAAGATCAAAAAGCCGCCGCCTGACACTTTTTCGTTGCTGCCGTCATCAGACTGTCATGCTATCGGTCGAAGGGTCGCTTTGGCGAGATCTTTCGGTATTGGAGGACGGCATGTCGGTCATCACCTCGGTAGAGGAACTCAACGCGCTCTATGGCGGTGTCAGCGAAGCTTCGGTGGCCAAGGTCACCAAGACGCTGACGGCGGAGTATCGGCTGATGATCGAGGCTTCGCCCTTCTGTGCGCTCGCAACCGTCGGGCCGGAGGGGCTCGATTGTTCGCCCCGCGGTGACGACACTTGCGTGGTCCGGATCGCCGACGACAAGACGGTGCTGCTTCCCGACTGGCGCGGCAACAACCGGGTCGATTCGCTTGCCAACATCGTGCGCGATCCGCGGGTGGCGCTGATGTTCCTGATTCCGGGCTCGAACACGACGATGCGCATCAACGGCACGGCTGTGCTCAGCATCGACCCGGCGCTTACCGATAGCTTCGAGGTCGATGGCAGACACCCGCGCAGCATCATCGTCGTGACCATCGGCGAAGTCTATTTCCAGTGCGCGCGCGCAGTGATGCGGGCGCAGCTCTGGAACCCCGATCGTTTCCTCGATCCGGCAACGCTGCCGTCGCCCGGCACGCTGCTGAAGGCTGCCAAGGCGGATTTCGACCGCGACACATATGACCGCGAATGGCCGGAGCGCGCCGCCAAGACCATGTGGTAGGCTGCCGTCCGGGCTGACCCGTAGTGTCGCCCATCAGCGAAGCGCGTGGGTGGAGGCGAGGGTGCGGCGGCAAGCTCTGACAGGTGCATCTACCATCCTCATTGCGCTCGCTCTCGTCGCCGACATGGCGACGGCTGCCGACCCCACGCTTTCGGAGAAACAGCGCCTGCTGGCTGCCGCCTATCCTGGTGCTATCGAGCGCATCGACGCCAATACCCTGATCCTCAGCGATGGCGGGCCGCCGCTTGCGATCGACGACGGCAGGAAGAAGAGCCACGCCGAAAAGCTGGCCGCTGCCGATGTCGAGGACAGCCTCTCGCAAATCTATCCGCTGGGTGCCTGCGCGAAACCGCCGGCCGTCGATTTCGAACCGGGGCGCATCCGCAGCGAGGTGCTCCTGAAACGGCTCTATGGCGGCACGGCCAAGGCGGTGAGCCAAGACCTCGTCACCGTTGATTGGTTCGGCGAGCGGCTGCGGGTCACGCGCAAGCACGGCGCCGCAGAGGCACTGAAAGCGGTCGCCGCCGACCTCTCGCGGCATGCCGATCTGAAGCGCTATCTCGGCCCAAGCGCCGGCACCTTCAACTGGCGGCCGATTGCCGGGGCTGCCACGCTTTCGGTCCATAGCTTCGGTGCGGCCATCGATCTCAACACGGACTTTGCCGACTACTGGCGCTGGGCCCGGAGGGCGAGTGGCGGCGCGCTGCGATATCGCAACCGCTATCCGCTTGAAATCGTCGAGATTTTCGAGCGTCACGGCTTCATCTGGGGTGGCCGCTGGTATCATTTCGACACGATGCACTTCGAGTATCGGCCGGAGTTGGTCGCGATCGCCCGGGCGGCAGGCGCGGACGCCTGCGGCCGTTAGCCGGTGTTCGGTGGTGGTTTCGCTGCGAACTCAATCGCGAACGATGACCGTGGCGCCGATCTCGACGCTGGCATAGAGGTGTTCGACATCCTCGTTGGCCATGCGAATGCAGCCGGACGACATCGCCTTTCCGATCGACGATGGCTGGTTCGTGCCGTGAATGCGGTAGATGGTGGAGCCGAGATACATGGCGCGCGCGCCGAGTGGGTTGTCGATGCCGCCCTTCATGCGGGCCGGCAGGATCTTGCCCTTCTTCGCCTCACGGGCGCGCATCTTTTCCGGCGGTGTCCAGGTCGGCCATTCGGCCTTGCGGCTGACTGTGTTGGTGCCAGTCCAGAGAAAGCCGTTGCGGCCGACGCTGACGGCGTATTTGACCGCAACGCCGCCGCCGAGGACGTGGTACAGCCGGCGCTCGGAATTGTCGACGATGATCGTGCCCGGAGCGGCCGCTTCGTTGAAGGCAACCACTTGGCGTGGGATCGGCGACTGGCTGATGTCGCGGCGCGCGGCTTTCGATTTCGCGCCGCCCTTTGACAGGATCTGAAGCGAACTCGTCTTGACGGTGGCGCTGTCGAGCGAGGCGACGGTGATCGGCGCGTCGTCCGCGGCCTTCGCCGATGTCGTGACGCCTGCGAGGAAGCTGGTGGCAATAAGCGCTGCGAGAATGCTCTTCATGGTGGTCCCCCTCGGTTGTGGGAACCGTCCGCGCCTGTCCTCGCGCGGTTGTTCCCGGTTGAGGACAGTTCTAGCGGTTGTGGCGAAGGGCGGCTGTTTCCGAAGGAACGCGGCTCTCAAACGCAAATGGCGCCCGGGGCGGCGCCATTTGTAAGTGGAGGACCGGGATAAGGATCAGCGCCGATAGATCAGCCAGTTGCGGCCGGATTCCTTGCGCATGCCGTCCTCGAAGAGAACGGTCTTGTTGCGCCCGCCATTCTTGGCCGAATAGAGCGCGATATCCGCCTTGTTGTAGAGATCGACGGGGTCTTCGGCCGCGGTCGCCATGCAGACGCCGACGGAAAGCGTGATCGGACCGTAATTGACCCCGGTCTTCGAGTTGCGGAAGGGCGTTGCCGCAAGCACGGTGCGGATGCGATCGGCGATCTGCAGGCATTCTTCCTGGGTGCTGTCGCCGAGGATGATGGCGAACTCCTCGCCGCCGGTGCGGGCCACGAAGGCCTCGCGGCGCAGGTTGGCGCGCAGCACGCCGCCGACGGTCGCGAGGATCTTGTCGCCGACCGGATGACCGAAGGTGTCGTTGACCTTCTTGAAATGGTCGATGTCGGCAACGAGCAGGCCAGTGTAGTTCCTGAAGTGCTCGCTGTTGTAGACGGCCGCCAGATTGTCGTCGAAGGCGCGGCGGTTGGCGAGGCGCGTCAGCGAGTCGGTATTGGCGATGCGCTTGTACTCGTCGAGCTCCTGCCGGATGACTTCCATCTCGAAGGATTTCTGCACGACCGTCTGCACGCGCTCCTTGCCCTGGCTCATCGTCTCGGCGGTCGCTTCGGTCAGGATGCCGATCGCATGGCGCAGGATATCGGCGCTGGAAGCGCTCTTGCTGATGATGTTGACATAGGCCTCGTCGAGAACCTTGTTGTAGTTCTCGAGTGCGTATTGCTCATCCTTCAGCAGCGTGACGAGTTCGGCAAGCTTGGCGGCAAGCGTGGTGTGGGCGCGCTCGATGCCGGTCGGGCGGTGGATATGGCTGAAATATTGTGCGCCGATCGCGTCCAGCTCCTCCTGGGTCGCGCGGCTGCCGAGAGCCGCAAGCTCCTTGGAGAGCTGCGGGTTGGAGCCGAGATAGGCTTCGTAATAGAGCTCGTAGTTGCGGGGGATGGGCGCGACACCCATCATGCGCATGGCATGGGTCACTTGCGCTGCGATATCGGGCGTCTGAGCTTTGCCCGAGTTTGCCGTTTGCATGTGCAAACCCCCTAATATTAATCACTGCTTACGGGTTATGATTTTTAGGGGCAAATGATTTGCGAAGTCTTAATATTTGCCGCCGCCGCTGCACCACAGTTCGATCGATTGCGGCTGCTTTCGCCGATCTATCCCTTGCGTTTGCGGCTTGAAGCCACGGCGCCGGTGAGGCGCCGTGGTGTGTCAAAATGGATCAGGCCGGGCTGATCATCGTTTCCGGGCGCACGATCGCGTCGAACTCTTCGTTCGTCACATAGCCGCCGCCCACGGCTTCTTCGCGCAGCGTCGTGCCGTTCTTGTGTGCGGTCTTGGCGATCTTGGCGGCATTGTCGTAGCCGATCTTCGGAGCAAGCGCGGTGACGAGCATCAGCGAGCGGTCGAGGGCCGCCTTGATGTTGTCTTCGCGTGCCTCGATGCCGACGACGCAGTTGTCGGTGAAGGACACGGCCGCATCGGCGAGCAGTTGCACCGACTGCAGGAAGTTGTAGGCCATCAGCGGGTTGAAGACGTTGAGCTCGAAATGGCCCTGGCTGCCGGCGAAGGTCAGCGCCGCGTGATTGCCGAACACCTGGGCGCAGACCTGGGTCAGCGCCTCGCACTGGGTCGGGTTGACCTTGCCGGGCATGATCGACGAGCCGGGCTCGTTTTCCGGCAGCGACAGCTCGCCGAGACCGGAGCGTGGGCCGGAGCCGAGGAAGCGGATGTCGTTGGCGATCTTGAAGAGGGCTGCGGCCGTTGCGTTGATCGCGCCATGGCTGAAGACCATGGAATCATGGGCGGCAAGCGCTTCGAACTTGTTCGGCGCCGAGGTGAAGGCGATGCCGGTGATCTTGGCGATCTCTTCGGCGACCTTCTCGGCAAAGCCGACGGGCGCGTTGAGGCCGGTACCGACGGCGGTGCCGCCCTGGGCGAGTTCGCAAAGGCCGGGGAGCGTCATCTCGATGCGCTTGATCGAAGAGGCGACCTGGGCAGCGTAGCCGGAGAATTCCTGGCCGAGCGTCAGCGGGGTCGCGTCCTGGGTGTGGGTGCGGCCGATCTTGATGATGTGGTCGAAGGCCTTGACCTTGGCTTCGAGCGCCTTGTGCAGGTGCTTCAGCGCCGGCAGCAGGTCATGGATCACCCGTTCCGCGCAGGCGATGTGCATCGCCGTCGGATAGGTGTCGTTCGACGACTGGCTCATGTTGACATGATCGTTCGGATGCACCGGCTTCTTCGAGCCCATGACGCCGCCGAGCAGCTCGATCGCCCGGTTCGAAATCACCTCGTTGGCATTCATGTTCGACTGGGTGCCCGAGCCGGTCTGCCAGACGACGAGCGGGAAATGGTCGTTGAGCTTGCCGTCGATCACTTCCTGCGATGCCTTGACGATGGCATCGGCGATGGTCGAATCCAGCCGGCCGAGCGCCTGGTTGGTGCGGGCGGCAGCCTGCTTGACGATGCCGAGCGCCCGGACGATCGAGGCCGGCTGCTTTTCCCAACCGATCTTGAAATTGCCGAGCGAGCGCTGGGCCTGAGCGCCCCAATAGCGGTCGCTTGCCACTTCGATGGGGCCGAACGTATCTGTTTCCGTGCGCGTCGATGTCATCGTGATACCTGCCTTGATCATGCGGTTCATGAAGCCTGGGCGAGGGGGCCGGGTGGCACATCTCCCCAGGTGCCGGGCCTCTCTCTGCCCCGCCTGCCGATGCTTGTAAAGGGGCGCGGCGCGGCTTGCCATGCTACAATCGTTTGAAACGCTGCAGTGCAATAAGGCAGCCGCGCAGCGAACGTGATTCGCACGCTTCCGGCCCGCTGGCGCCGTTGTGATGTTTCGGTCACAGGCGCCGTGTTCTTTTCGGGCGACGATCGACCATTGCGGCCGGCCGATGACCTCCTGCTGAAATAAAATCCATATGGATCAAATTTTTATGCCTCTTCAAACGTTATGGAATCGAGGCGTTTGCTGGGAGGAAGATGGAGATTCAGGGTCGATGTTCGCAGGCGCGTTTCCTTTTCATTCACCATCCTTTTCTATAACTTTCAGTGCACGAGGGCGTGGCGAGAATCTGGCTTCAGCCGAATTCGGCGACAACGCGATACGGGGACGTAGTTTCATATGAGAGTAATTAAGACGGCAGCGATCGTAGCGCTCATGAGCGGCTGTGCGATCGCGACCATGGATGTGCGGCCGGCTTCGGCCTTCTCGTTTGCCGATTTCATCCGGGCAGGCAGAAAGAAGCCGGATTCCGCCGAACAGACCCAGCCAGCCCAGCCGCTCCCCGGCATGGGCGCCATGATCGATCCGCAGCATGCCGCTAGGCCGCTGCCGAAGGTCACCGGGCCGAAGTACTATACCTACAAGGCCGAAGCGCTGCGCCGGATCGCCACCGACAAGCTGCTCGATCCGGTGGTGACAGGCTCCGTGCGCAACGGCGCACTGCCGCCCATGCTGCGCATGCCGCTTGCCGATGCGCGGCAGTTCCTTCCGGAAATCAACGTGCGTGCCACGGACGACGTCGCAAAGGCGGTCGAGGCCCATTACGGCGCGCGCATGGATTACATCTGGATTGGCGCTGAGGGCGTGAATGCCAAGGCGAAGGCGGCGATCGCCGTTCTCGCCGATGCCGCCAAGGTCGGCCTCGATCCGCAGGATTATGCCGTCAGCATACCGGCCGACAGCTTCGACCGCGGCGACATGATCGCGCGGGAAAAGGAACTGCTGCAGTTCGAAATCGCACTGTCGGCGGCAACGCTGACCTACGCGCAGGACACAGTGCGCGGCCGCATCGATCCGAACAAGATCTCCGGCTACCACGACTTCAAGCGCAAGACCGTCGACCTCACGTCGCTGCTCGACAAGCTGTCCGCGAGCGCCGACGTCGCCACGCTTCTCAACGACCAGAACCCGAAGAGCGCGCAATTCGCCGCACTCTCGGTCGAGCTGGAGAAGCTGAGGACGGAAACGGGCGCCGAGCAGCGCGTCGAGATCGCGCCCGGCACGCTGCTGAAGCCGGGAGAGAGCAATCCCGAGCTCGCCAATATCATTGCCGGTATTCGCCTCAAGGGCTCGGAAACGCTGAAGGCCGAACATGCGGCGGTTCTTGCCGCCTATCAAGGCACGCCGGAATACACGCCGGAACTGGTGTCGCTGGTCGAGGCCTTCCAGAAGGAAAACGGACTGAAGGCCGACGGCGTCGTCGGCCAGGCGTCGGTGCGCATCCTGACGGGCGGCGACAGCGTGGCGAACAAGATCAACAAGCTCGAAATCGCCATGGAACAGGCGCGCTGGCTGCCGGATGGCCTTGGCGACCGCTACGTCTTCATCAACCAGCCGGCCTTCACCGCCACCTACGCCGACCAGGGCGCCGAGCAATTCTCGATGCGCGTGGTCGTCGGCTCGAAGACGAACCAGACCTACTTCTTCCAGGACGAGATCCAGACCGTCGAGGTCAATCCGTATTGGGGCGTGCCGCAGTCGATCATCGTCAACGAGATGCTGCCGAAGCTCAGGAGCGATCCGAACTACCTCGATCGCATGGGCTACCAGGTCGAGATCGGCGGGCGGCCGGTTCCGTCGGCGTCGGTCAACTGGAACGGCTCGACCGCTTCGATCGCCGTGCGCCAGCCGCCGAGCAGCGACAATGCGCTCGGCGAGCTGAAGATCCTGTTCCCGAACGCGCATGCGATCTACATGCACGACACCCCGTCGAAGAGCTTCTTCAAGCGCGATAACCGTGCACTCAGCCATGGTTGCGTGCGGCTTGCCGATCCGCGCCGCATGGCGGCCGCCGTGCTCGGCACGAGCGTCGAGGATGTCGGCAAGGAGATTGCCGACGGCCGCAACAAGGCGCTGCAGGTTCCGGTGAAGGTGCCGGTTTATGTCGCTTATTTCACCGCCTGGCCGAACAAGGATGGCGTCGTCGAATATTTCAACGACGTCTACGAGCGCGACATGTACATGAACCGCGCCTTCGACGCGACGCGGGGCGCCCGCAGGGCCGAAGGATAAGGATACGGCATAAGAACAGAAAAGGCCGCTTCGAGCGGCCTTTTCTTTGCGACTATCGGGCTTCGAGCAGAGCCGAGACCAGTGCCGGCGTCAGCTCATCGAAGTGGCCGATGATCTTCGTCGGCTCGAGGCTTTCGACGGGGACGTCGGAGTAGCCGAAAGGAACCGCGATCGACGGCACCGCGGCATTGCGGGCGACGAGGAAGTCGTTGAGGCTGTCGCCGACCATCACCGAGCGTTCGGCCCGGCCGCCGGCATTGGTGACGGTTCTCAAGAGGTGTTCGGCATTCGGCTTGCGCACTTCGAAGGTATCGCCGCCGGAAATCGCGGCGAAGCGTTCGATCAGTCCCAGGCGTTCGAGCAGGCGCTTTGCCAGCTTTTCCGGCTTGTTGGTGCAGACCGCCAGTTTGAACCCGGCGCCGGAGAGGCGGTCGAGTGCGTCGATGAGGCCCGGATAGGGCAGCGAATCGCCGGGCATCGAGCCGTGGTAGAAATCGACGAACTCCTTGAGCTGCCATTCCAACACGTCTTCAGCGAGCGGCTTTTCCCGGAGCGCGAAGGTGCGTTCGATCATCGCGCGTGCGCCGTGGCCGACGAGGTGGGTGAGATCTGCATAGCCGACCGGCGCGATGCCGGCCTGGGTCACTGCATGGTTCAGGCTCGCGACCAGGTCCGGCGCGGTATCGACAAGCGTTCCATCGAGATCGAAGACGACTATGGGAGATGACACCGAAAAACCTCATGGCACCGGAAACGTTGCCGTTCGGGTAGGCGAAGTGACAGAAGAATGCAATGGGGAGTACACCTCGCAAGCGGTGCGGAATCCTTGGCGGCAATTTCATTTTGACTTTTGTTTGCGTCGCCGGGCGTGTAAGTGTCTCAGCGGAAATCGGGCGCGCGGTTCGCAGTTTGAAGCGAAGCCGTCCGTCGGCATTACAAGGGAGCGACTGGCGCATGGACGCCCGCGAAATGAAAATCAAAGCCGCGGCTGCGGCTCTGGAATATGTCGAAGACGGCATGCGCCTCGGCATCGGTACCGGCTCCACGGCCGAGGAATTCGTCCGGCTTCTGGCCGAGAAGGTCGCGGCCGGCTTCCACATCGAAGGCGTTCCCACGTCGGAGCGCACGGCGCGGCTCTGCCTCGAACTCGGTGTGCCGTTGAAGTCGCTCGACGAGCTGCCGGAACTGGACCTGACGATCGACGGCGCCGATGAGGTCGATGGCCGGCTGCGGCTGATCAAGGGCGGCGGCGGCGCATTGCTGCGTGAAAAGATCGTCGCGAGCGCCTCGAAGCGCATGATCGTGATTGCCGACGAATCGAAGGTGGTCGACGTTCTCGGCGCCTTCAAGCTGCCGATCGAGGTCAATCCGTTTGGTCAGGTGGCAACGCGGATCGCGATCGAGAAGGTCGCCTCGCGCCTCGGTCTTTCCGGCGAAATCGCCGTGCGTCAGTCCCATGACGGCGCCTTCAAGACCGACGGCGGACACCTCATTCTCGATGCATCTTTTGGCCGTATTCCTGATGCAGATGCGCTCGCGGGAGAGCTGAATGCCATTCCCGGCGTCGTCGAGCACGGGCTTTTCATCGACATCGCGTCGCTGGCGATCATTGCAGGGCCGGTAGAGGCACGCATTCTGACTGCGTCCTGAACCGGCTCCCGACAGCCCGCACCGGGCTGGGAGCGGCAAAGACAAACAGGTTTCCATACATGCGGGCCTGGCGGCGGCAATCGCCCGGGCAGCATGCGACAAACACAGGAGCAAGGGTAAAAATGAACAAACTCGCAGGTCTTGTCCGCACATTCGCTGCCACCGCGGTTCTGCTTTCCGCATCGGTTCCGGCGGTGCAGGCCCAGGACGTCTCCGAAGAGCAGATCAAGGCGGCGCGCGCGACGATCGCAGCGCTTGGCGTCACCAACAGCTTCGACAATATTCTGCCGAACCTTGCCGAGCGGCTGAAGAACACGCTGATCCAGGCATCGCCGAACCATCAGGAACTGATCACCGCTACGGTTGACGAGAAGGCGCTCAGCCTTGCAGCCCGCCGCGCCGACCTCGAAAACGAAGCGGCGACGATCTACGCCAAGACCTTTTCGCTGGAAGAACTGAACGCGATCACCGAATTCTACGGCTCCGCCGCCGGCAAGAAGCTCCTGAACGACGGCCCGATCGCTTCGCGCGAACTGCTCAAGGCCGCCGACATCTGGGCCGCGGGCGTTTCCCGCGACCTGACCCAGGAAGCGACCAAGTCGCTCGACGCCAAGGTTGGCAGCACCCAGCCGGCCGCCGAGGGCGCCGCCCAGCAGCCGGCGCAATAATCGAGCGCGCCAGCGCCAGTCATCACGTTTCGAGGAGCCCGGAGTGATCCGGGCTTTTCTTTTGCCTGGGGGCACCACTATATGTGCCTGCGGCGCGGTCCTCGGCTGGCCGCGACTGGCTGCCGGACGCGAGATCGTTCGGCCAGCTTTCCATTTCGCCATTCCGGCCCGCTTGCTTTCAGGAGACTGCCCATGCCCGCATTCGACTATGACCTCTTCGTGATCGGTGGCGGGTCCGGTGGCGTCAGGAGCGGGCGCCTGGCGGCAAGCCTCGGCAAGAAGGTCGCGATCGCGGAGGAGTTTCGTTATGGCGGCACCTGCGTCATCCGCGGCTGCGTGCCGAAGAAGCTCTATGTCTACGCGTCGCAGTTTTCCGAACATTTCGAAGACGCTGCCGGCTTCGGCTGGTCGGTCGGCGAGAGCCGGTTCGACTGGAAGAAACTGGTCGCCGCCAAGGAGCAGGAGATCACCCGGCTCGAGGGGCTCTACCAGAAGGGGCTGAACAATGCCGGCGCCGAAATCCTGCATACGCGCGCCGAGCTCGTCGGCCCGAACACCGTTCGCCTGCTCGACAGCGGCAAGACGGTAACGGCTGAGCGGATCGTGATCGCCGTTGGCGGTCATCCCACACCACATGACGCGCTGCCGGGACACGAACACTGCATTTCCTCGAACGAGGCTTTCGATCTCGCAGAGCTGCCGAAGTCGATCCTGATCGCCGGCGGCGGCTACATCGCCGTCGAATTCGCCAACATCTTCCACGGCCTCGGCGTCGAGACGACGCTGATCTATCGCGGCAAGGAAATTCTCTCGCGCTTCGACCACGACCTGCGTCGCGGGCTGCACGTGGCGATGGAGGAGAAGGGCATCCGTATTCTCTGCGAAGACATCATCCAGTCGGTCACCCTCGATGCCGACGGCAAGCGCGTCGCGCACACGATGAAGCACGGCGACATCGCCGTCGACCAGGTGATGCTGGCACTCGGCCGCGTGCCGAACACCAGGGGGCTCGGTCTCGAAGCGGCCGGTGTGAAGACCGATGAGCGTGGCGCCATCGTCGTCGATGCGTTCTCGCGCACCAGCGCGCCCGGCATCTATGCGCTTGGCGACGTGACCGACCGCGTGCAACTGACGCCGGTCGCGATCCATGAGGCCATGTGCTTCATCGAGACCGAGTACAAGAACAATCCGGTCTCGCCGGATCACGACCTGATCGCCACCGCCGTCTTCTCGCAGCCGGAGATCGGCACGGTCGGTCTGACGGAAGAAGAAGCCGCGCGCCGCTTCGACGAGTTGGAAGTCTACCGCGCCGAATTCCGGCCGATGAAGGCGACGCTTTCGGGCCGCAAGGAAAAGATGATCATGAAGCTGGTCGTCAATGCCGTCGACCGCAAGGTGCTTGGCGCCCATATCCTCGGCCACGACGCCGGCGAAATGGCGCAGTTGCTCGGCATCTCGCTCAAGGCCGGCTGCACCAAGGACGATTTCGACCGGACGATGGCGGTGCATCCGACGGCGGCCGAGGAACTGGTGACGATGTATTCGCCGTCCTACCGCATCCGCAAGGGTGAGCGGGTCTGACCGCCTCTGGCGGATACGCCTGCAACCCCTCCCGAAAGTCCACCTGTCGCACGCAGGGGCCTCCTGCCGCGGGCCGGAAGCCGCCGGGCACGTTTGATGAACTGACTGTCGCCGATCTCGTCGCTGTTTCCACGCAGAAAGGGCGGCGGCGAGGTGGCGCCACTATCTCGTTGAAACTGCGCACAATTCTTTCGAGATGTCGCCTTCGCTTTTCAGGATTGTGCGTTGCCTGGACATATCCTTGCGCCGGATGTGTCCTGCAACGCAATGAATTCTGGTAGGATGGCTTTCCAAGCGTTTCCTTAACGTCTATAAGCCCGCATTCCGCGGCGTTTCCGCCCGGGGCCGGCGCAGAGGCCAGGCTCAGCGTCCGGGCAGGGCACGCGGATGTGAGTGAAATTTCCGAATACCGGGCGGCCGCCTTCGGCCGTCAGGGCGCGACCCGCGCGGATGGATCCGCGGCAGACAACAGGTGAACGAAATGGCACAGACTTGGACTCCAAACAGCTGGCGGCAGAAACCCATCCAGCAGGTGCCGGACTATCCGGACCTGGCAGCGCTTGAGGCAACCGAAGCGCGCCTCGCGAAGTATCCGCCGCTGGTGTTTGCGGGTGAAGCGCGTCGTCTGAAGAGTGCCCTTGCCAATGTCGCCGAAGGCCGCGGCTTCCTGCTGCAGGGCGGCGACTGCGCCGAAAGTTTCGCCGAGCACGGCGCCGACACGATCCGCGACTTCTTCCGCGCCTTCCTGCAGATGGCCGTCGTCCTGACTTTCGGCGCGCAGCAGCCGGTGGTGAAGGTCGGCCGCATCGCCGGCCAGTTCGCCAAGCCCCGTTCTTCCGGCGTCGAAAAGCAGGGTGATGTGACGCTGCCGTCCTACCGTGGCGACATCATCAACGGCATCGAGTTCACCGAGGAAGCGCGTATCCCGAACCCGGAACGCCAGATCATGGCTTACCGCCAGTCGGCCGCGACGCTGAACCTTCTGCGCGCCTTCGCCATGGGCGGCTATGCCAACCTCGACAACGTGCACCAGTGGATGCTCGGCTTCGTCAAGGACAGCCCGCAGGCGGAACGTTACCGCAAGCTCGCCGACCGGATCTCCGAAACCATGGACTTCATGAAGGCGATCGGCATCACCTCGGAAAACCATCCGAGCCTGCGCGAAACAGACTTCTTCACCAGCCACGAGGCGCTGCTGCTCGGCTACGAGCAGGCGCTGACCCGTGTCGATTCGACCTCGGGTGACTGGTACGCCACCTCCGGCCACATGATCTGGATCGGCGATCGCACCCGCCAGCCCGACCATGCCCACATCGAATACTGCCGCGGCATCAAGAACCCGCTCGGTCTCAAGTGCGGTCCTTCGCTGACGGCCGACGGCCTGCTCGAACTGATCGACATCCTGAACCCGGCCAACGAAGCCGGACGCCTGACGCTGATCTGCCGCTTCGGCCATGACAAGGTGGCCGAGCATCTGCCGCGCCTGATCCGTGCGGTCGAGCGCGAAGGCAAGAATGTCGTCTGGTCCTGCGATCCGATGCACGGCAACACGATCACGCTCAACAACTACAAGACCCGTCCGTTCGAGCGGATCCTGTCGGAAGTCGAGAGCTTCTTCCAGATCCACCGCGCGGAAGGCACGCATCCGGGCGGCATCCATATCGAGATGACCGGCAACGACGTGACGGAATGCACCGGTGGCGCACGCGCGCTTTCCGGTGACGATCTTGCTGACCGCTACCACACGCACTGCGATCCGCGCCTCAATGCGGACCAGGCGCTGGAACTGGCGTTCCTGCTCGCCGAACGCATGAAGGGTGGCCGCGACGAGAAGAAGATGGTCGTCAACGGCTGATCCCGCCGCGCCGACAAGGCGCGCGGGCCTGCAGGCGTGGTTCAGCTTTTCTGAACCTCGTCGGGCGGTTTTGAATTTGACAATGCCGGGCCCGCTCTCGAAGCTGGCCCGGCATTTTCGTGTCTGGAGCAGGAAGCGGCGCGCGTGATCGGGTCGCCGTATCCACCTCACGGCAGGATGACGCATGATGATTGCGCTTTGGGGGGACAATGCCGGACGTTCACAAGGGAAGCTGTCTTTGCGGGGAAGTGCGCTTCGCTGCGCATGGTGAGCTGCGCGAGCTGATCTATTGCCATTGCAGCCAGTGCCGGAAGCAGACCGGCCTCTACTACGCCGCGACCAATGTGGAGGATCGGAACCTCGAGGTGGAGGGGGCGGAGAACCTCACCTGGTACCGGGCGAGCGAGACCGCCAGTCGCGGCTTCTGCCGCCATTGCGGATCGGCCCTGTTTTGGAAGGCGGATGAGCTCGACTATACTTCGATCCTGGCCGGTGCCTTCGAGAAGCCGACCGAGCTGAAGGGCGGCTATCACATTTTCTGCGAAGACCAGGGCGACTTCTACCAAATTAGCGACGACTTGCCGAAATATGCGGCCGGGCGCGGTTGAGCGTTCACTCCGGTGTATGCTTCGCCCGCCGAACCGCCTGTTCGAAGCCGTTGGCAAGGCCGGCCAATTTGACCGACTGCCACTGACAATATTCGTCGATCAGGCGTTCGCTGAGCCAAAAATGCCCGCGCTGGCGCTCATCGGCGCGACCGATGAGGCCCGTATCCTGGGCGCGCGTGAAGATGCGCCTGATATGCGTGTTCGAAATCATGTAGTGCGTGGCGAGCTCCGAGAGGCTCGCTTCGAGCCAGACCTTGCCATCGACGGGATCGAGACTTGCCGGCCGCGACATGAGATCGTCCAGCAGCAGGCCGCCGCACTCGGTCCAGACGAAGGCGGCCACGGCTTCCGGTGGCTCGCTCCAACGCTGGTCGGCGAGCAGCAGGCGAGTGGCGATCGGCTGGGCGCGCTCGAAGATGGTCCGATCCGCCTCGACGCGCTGGACGCGGCCCTTGCCGTCGAACCGATCGAGCGTGCCCATCTGGCTCATGAACCAGCGCAGCATTGCTCCTTCGCTGATTTCTGTCGGCTCCAAGGGCCGCACCTTCTTTCTGGCCCGGCCGCCATCGACGTCACGAAGCAGCTTGTAGGTCAGCAACTCGGCGATGAAGGCGGCAGCGGTATTGCGGCTGGCGCCGCCCATTTCGTGCATGAACTTCAGGAGCCGCGCGGTCGTGATGCCGGTCTCCGGATTGGTCGGATCGCGCTCGAGGTGCAGCGTGTAGACGGCCTGGCTCAGCGTCCATTTTTGGTGGGAGGCGACGAGGCGGCCGACCCGCGGGAAGAGGTCAAACACCGACATCAGATCGCGACCGCTCGCCTGAAGGATCGCCCGGAAGTTCGGATGATTGCGAAAATCTTCTGCGGTGAAGGCAAGGGCACCAGCTTGCGCGAGCCCCTCATGCTCTGCCACGACACGCATTTGCTGCGCTCACCCCCATGCTTGCGCGGCGCGCCGGATGCTTGAATTTCAAGTTTCCCGGTCGCCAACCGCCACTCAGCCTTACCCCTTATAGTAGGGGTAGCTTGCGCATAACGTGTGAACAACCGATTTTGTTCAAACGGGGCACCTGACGTTCAGCCGTCAGACGCCCCGTTTCGATCGCTGGATCTCGATCACTGCACCAGCACGGGCGGCTGGCACTTGACGCCGGTGACGCGCACATCGGCTTCGCCGACCCGGACGCCGACCAACAGAAGCAGGTTGTAGAGCAGGTCGTCCACCGGCTTGGTGACGGAACCCAATGTCTGGGCCAGTGCCTGCTGGACGACCGTCGGGCTGCCGAGCGTCAGGAACAGAACCTGGATGTTGAGGTCGAGATTGTTGAGCAGCGTCTGGGTCGTGGAGGTGAGAATATCCTTCGTGGAGACGCTCTTGATCGAGCGAGCGGCAATCTCGGACGGGCTGAAGCTCAGACGCGAGGCCTTCAGGTTTTGTGCCTCGACATGAGCGAGCGCATCGATCTTGACGACGAGGGCATCGACGAGGCGGGCCCTTTGCACGCGGGCATCGGACGAAAAGTTCGACAGCACCGTCGGATCGACGTCGCCGATGGCGATCTCGGCAATGCCCGGGACCGCATCCACGCTGACCGCTGCGTTTTCCGGGGTGCCGCCGTAGCAGCGAATGTCGGCAAGCTTCGCCTCGGCATAGGCGAGTTCGACGTAGATCGGCAGTCTGATGCGAATGCCGGCGAGGGCCGCCAGGCCATCGACGTTGACTTCGACGGCGAGGCGGGTTTGTGCGGTGCGGACGGCCGCGCCCGGCGTTCCAAGGCGATGGCTTGGCGTTTCGACCGGCGGTTCGCCGATTGCGAGCTTGACCTTGGCAGAAGCGATGCCGGGAAGCCCGGTCACGGCGTTGAGCGCGATCTGGTTCTCGCCATTGGCGATCGCTGCCGCCGCGGAGACGATCTGCAGTGCGCTGACTTTCATCGCCCAGTCGGAACCGGCATCGATCTGCAGGCTCTTCTTGGGATCGAGGTTGAGGATCTGCGCCAGCGTCACGGTCTTCTTGTTGTTTGCGGTCGAAAGCTCGATGCTCTTCAGTGCCGCCGTCACGGTTCCCGACAGACCCTGGACGAGCCGCATCGAGGAGAGCAGCTGCGGCATGGTCAGATCGGCCTTCAGCACGTCCTCATAGGAGGCCGCGGTCAGGTTGAGCTTTGTCGCGACGATCTTCAGGAACGGCTGGACGTCGATGTCGGCATCGATCAGCGCCTCGTAATCCATGACCTTGAGGGAGATGGTCGTGCCGAGCATCTGGCCGAGGATCGAATTCAGCAGTCCGTCGTTCAGGCTGGCGAGGCGCGAGCCGACGGAGAAGGCGGCAATCTTGGAGCTCGCGGCGGTGCCGATGACGCTGAGATCCGGCGGCGCGCTGAACAAGGAGGCAAGGAAGATTTCCCCCTTCTTTTCCAGCAGGACCTGCACGGCATCGGTTGGCGTCGCGTCCTTGACGAAACGCTGCCCGGCGTCGACCGATGGGTCGGGGACGTAGCGGCCGCGTGTCAGCGTCGCGACGCCATCCACCTTGCCCGAGCCGACATCGCTCAGCGGCAGCACCTTGCCGTCGACCGTCATCAGCCCGCTCGGCGTTGCCACGGCATAGTTGAGACCATTGTTGGAGAAATGATTGAGCACGGCCTTCTCGGCCAACGAGATGTTGGCCGCCGCCGCGATCGCGGCGAGGTCGACCGTCGACTGCATCTCGCGCTTCTGCACGGTCAGATAACCGTAGTCGATGCCGAGCCCCATGGAGGCGACGACCAACGGCATGACCAACGCGGCGGAGATGCCGATGTTTGCGTCCCGCGATCGGAGCAGCCCGCGCAGTCGCGTTGATTTCCACGACATGTCAGACCCCTCCGACACGAATGGTTGCAAAGCGCTCGATCTCGCTGCTCGGCATCGCGAATGTGAAAAGATTGAAAATCGGCAGGTCTGCGGCGTCGTATTTGATCCGAACGGTGAACTGGTTGGTGTTGTTGGCGTCGTCCTTGACGGTGACGACCATGCGAGAGGACTTGATGAAGGCCTGATCCATGGTCGTGCGCTGGATATAGTCGGTCGCGAGGCGCTCGCGTTCACTTTCCGATAGCCCAGCGATGGCTGTGCGCGCGGCATCGGCGGCGATCTGCTGTATGGAATGGGCTGTGCTGAGATAGATGCCGTAGGCGATCAAAGTCAGCACGCAAAGGAAGAAGAGCGGCGCTATGATTGCAAATTCGATTGCAGCGGCGCCGTCTCGGCCGCCTAAAAGGCGCTTGAAGTTGGACATTGCAGCATCTCCGCGTACCCACGTTGCTGTATTCTTTTCGAATGTCCCTGCATCCGTACGATGCCCCTCAAACGTTAATTTTTTCATACTCTGATAAGTTGTTGAATCCGCGACGATTTCGCAAAAATGTTGCAAAAAATATATTTTGAGTTGAATTAGTGTTTATGAAAATTGGCGCGTTTTACCGGCCCGAAGCAGCCGGACGGCCGATGGGCGGATGGCAACGAAACTGATCCGCGGGGCCTGCGTTTCGCCTCGCGCCGGGGGCGGATCCAGGGTGTCGTGGTTCGCGCTCAGTCCCGGCCGGGTGCTGAACGGTATTGTTCGAGCTGCCGGTTGAGGGTTGCGAGGTCAGCGCGCAGCTCCGAAATCTCGCGTAGCAACACGTCGTCGACCTTGTGGTGCAGAGCAATCAGTTCGACTTCCGATTTCAGATTGACCTCGTAGTCCTTGGACGCGGCGAAGCGGTCGCGTTCGGCCTGGCGGTTCTGCGACATCATGATGACCGGCGCCTGCAGCGCGGCAAGCATGGAAAGCACCAGGTTGAGGAAGATATAGGGGTAGGGGTCGAACGCACCGGTGATGAGCAGCACGGAGTTCACCAGGACCCAGCAGACGAGAAAGCCGCAGAAACCGATGATGAAGCTCCACGAGCCGCCGACGCGGGCGATGCTGTCGGCAAGCCTGTCGCCGAAGGAAAGCCCGGCCGTAAAGGCGGCATGTGAATCGGTGGCAACGGTGCGCCGATCGCGGGCGTGCGCAAGAATGCGACGTTCGATTTCGCCAAGCTCGTTCAGCGGCTTGCCGAAAAGCTGTTTTGATAGGTCGTTGAAATGCGGCATGGCGATCTCCGGTGTTGGCCGGAAGCAATCTAGAGCGCAGATGCCGCAAGGAAAATCAGGCGGGGCCGGAAAATACAGAGAGCCGGACCGGATGCAGCCGGTCCGGCCCTCACGGATCAGTGGGTTTCAGCCGCGCTTGCGAAGAGTTCGGCGTGAGACTTGAAGAACCGGTCGGTCGAGAAACGTTTACCGAACATCATGTCGTGCTGCAGGAAGCGATAGTCGCGCAGCAAAGCGGGCACCTTCGGCTGGCGCGACCACTCGGCGACTTCCTTGCCGTTCTTGCGGATCAGCATGTAGCGGTCGACGACGCGGAACTGGTCGTGAACCTTGCCGAGGAACCCGGTGTAGTAGGGGTGCTCGTAGCCGGATTGCTTGAGGATCGTGTAGGAGAGGAGGGCCGGGCTGATCGTGCCGACGTTCTTCTTCGGGCCTGTCTTGTTCGACCAGACGACCAGCGGCGTTTCATGCTGCGCCTTCATCTGGTCCTTCGAACCCTTCCGCTCCGCGGTGACGCCCTTCATGAAGCCGGTATTGGTATAGACGGTGTTCAGCGGCGGCAGGTGGTCGCCGAAGAGCACGATGATCGTTTCGCGATCGCGCTTCTTCGCCCAGTCCATCAGCTTCTTCAGGCTGTCGTCGGCTTCCTTGATCCCTTGCGAATAGGTGGCGAGCACCTGGCGGTCGCCTTCCGGCAGGTTGCCTTCGATCTTGATGGTGTTCTTCGCGTAGCGGTTCGCCTCATAGGGACCATGGCCCTGGAGCGTGACGGCGAAAAAGAAGAACGGGTCGTCCATCGCATCGGCCTGGCGGATGATCTCGTTGGTCAGTGACTCGTCCGAGGCGAAGATGCCGCGCTTCTGCATCGGCGGCATGTTCTCCTCCGACCTGAACGTGTCGAAGCCGAAGGCCTTGTAGACGGCGGTGCGGTTCCAGAACCAGCTCTGGAAGGGATGGATGGCGCGCGAGACGTAGCCTTCCCCACGGAAGAAGGTGGCAAGCGACGGGATCGGGTTGCGGATGTACTGCTGGTACGGAATGCTGCCATAGGGCAGGAAGGCGTTGGAGAAGCCGGTCAGCGCCTCGAACTCGACATTGGCGGTCATGCCGCCGAATTCCGGCGAGAAGACGTTGCCCGACTGCATCTCGCGGATCGTCGGCATCGGATCGGGCGAGAGCTTGACGTTCGGCAGGCGGGTCGGATCCCAGAAGGACTCGCTCATCAGCACGATGACGTCGGGCTTGCCGCGGTGCGAGGTGCCGGCCGGAAGCGGCTTCACCGGAATGCGATCGATGGCATCGGCCATGTAGCCGGCGGGCGCGCTGACATTGGCCATCGGCAGATTGATGGCGAAAGCGAGTGCGAAGCCGTTGTGCTTATAGTTCTCGGTCTGGTCCCACATGATGGGGAGGACCTTCAGGCGGTCACGGATCCAGGAGAACTGGTTGTAATCCATGATGTTCCAGAAGGCGACGAGCAGCGGCAGCGCAAAGGCGAGCCGAGCCACGCGCTCGCGCGTCGTCAGCTTGGGGAAGTTCCGCCAGGCAAAACGCAGCAAGAGGGCGATCGCGATGACCCCAGCGACGAGGCCGACGGCGATGCCGACGGCGGTCCAGGGCCGATCCTTCACCAGAACAGGCATCAATTCCATGATCTGGCGGCCGAACAGGAAATCTGTCGGATAGAGCGGGTCGGACAGGAAGACCTGCTTCTGCTGGCAGATGACGGCCGGTATGACGGCAAGCGGCGCCATCACCACGGCCGACTTGTGCTCGCGGCCGAAAATGCCGTCGATGGCGAGCAGGATGAGGAAGAAGGCGCCGACCGTGGTCAATGCCGGGCGCATGGGGTCGAGGAAATAGGCGACCGTATCGGTCATCGACTGACGCACGACCAGTTCGACGACGAACACGAGAGCAGCTGCGACGAAAAGGGAGAACAATGCGCTGCGGGTGCCCGCGAGCGTCTTGGCGTGCCGCGCGGTGAAGCCGGGTCTATCGACATAGACGCGCGAGCCTCTCGCGACAGCGGAATCGATACTAGCCAATATATTCTCCAATTCACAAATGTGTCGTGTAACTGTCATACGCTCGTCATTTTGAACAGGGGATGAATGGTTTCTTAACGGGAGTTGGGAACAGCTTTCCGCCGCGTGACGGCGCTGCAACTGCCCTGGATAAGAACCGGGAAAGACAGAATTTTTCGGATTTTTTCGTCTAGCGGCGATTGCCTGTGGGTATTTTCCCGCGGATTGCGCTAAAGAACACTGCGAAAGCCAGATGCAATCGCTCAGAAGAGACCGACAGGCCCGCTCATGACCGCTCACAAGACCGCCCCCTCGCTCCTCCGCATCGCAGTCGCCCAGCTCAATCCGACCGTGGGTGACGTCGCCGGAAACCTGGCCAAGGCACGTGAGGCACGCGCCGATGCGGCGCGCCAGGGCGCCGATCTCCTGCTTTTGACGGAGTTGTTCATCTCCGGCTATCCGCCGGAAGATCTGGTGTTGAAGCCGGCCTTCCTGAAGGCCTGCTACCAGGCGGTCGAAAAGCTGGCGACCGAGACGGTCGACGGCGGCCCGGGCGTCATCATCGGCTTCCCGCGGCAGGCCAAGACCGGACGGCACAATTCGGTGGCAGTGCTCGACGACGGCAAGATCATCGCGGTCCGCGACAAGGTCGATCTGCCGAACTATGGCGAGTTCGATGAAAAGCGCGTCTTCGACCAGGGCGAGATGCCGGGGCCGGTGAATTTCCGCGGCGTGCGCATCGGTATTCCGATCTGCGAGGACATCTGGGGCGATCTCGGCGTTTGCGAGACGCTGGCCGAAAGCGGCGCGGAAATCCTGCTGTCGCCAAACGGCTCGCCCTACTATCGCGGCAAGGTGGACGTGCGGCATCAGGTGGTGCTGAAGCAGGTCATCGAGACCGGCCTGCCGATGATCTATGCCAACCAGCTCGGCGGCCAGGACGAACTGGTGTTCGACGGCGCGAGCTTCGCCTTCAATTCCGACAAGTCGCTGGCCTTGCAGATGAGCCAGTTCGAAGACGCCATCAGCATCGTCGAGTGGAAGAAGGGCGAAAACGGCTGGCACTGCGACAGCGGGCTGAAGTCGCGCCTGCCGGAGCGGGAGGAGGCGGACTACCGTGCCTGCATGCTCGGCTTCCGTGACTACGTCAACAAGAACGGCTTCAAGAATGTCGTGCTCGGTCTTTCCGGCGGCATCGATTCGGCGATCTGCGCCGCGCTGGCGGTCGATGCGCTCGGCGAGGAGCGCGTGCGCACCGTCATGCTGCCCTATCGCTACACCTCGCAGGAATCGCTGAAGGACGCCAAGGAATGCGCCGCCGCGCTCGGCTGCCGCTACGACATCGTACCGATCTCAGAACCGGTCGAAGGCTTCCTCAGCGCACTCTCCGACATGTTCGAGGGAACCGAATCCGGCATTACCGAGGAGAACCTCCAGAGCCGTACGCGCGGCACGATCCTGATGGCGATCTCCAACAAGTTCGGCTCGATGGTGGTGACGACGGGCAACAAGTCGGAAATGTCGGTCGGCTATGCCACGCTCTATGGCGACATGAATGGCGGCTTCAATCCGATCAAGGACCTCTACAAGATGCAGGTCTACGCGCTTTCGAGCTGGCGCAACACGACGGTTCCGCCGGGCGCGCTGGGTCCTTCGGGCATCGTCATTCCTGAGAATATCATCGACAAGGCGCCGTCGGCAGAACTTCGCCCCAACCAGACGGACCAGGATTCGCTGCCGCCCTATCCGGTGCTCGACGATATTCTCGAATGCCTGGTCGAAAAGGAGATGGGAACCGACGAGATCGTGGCCCGCGGCCACGAAGAAGCGACGGTTCACCGGGTCGAACACCTGCTCTACATCGCGGAATACAAGCGGCGGCAGTCGGCGCCGGGCGTCAAGATCACCAAGAAGAATTTTGGCCGCGACCGCCGCTACCCGATCACCAACCGCTTCCGCGACCGGGGATAGGCGGTGAGGCCCTCGGTGGGCGGGAGGGCAAGCACGGCGGTCCCGCGTTCACGGATGACGAAATCCGGCTGATCCGGCTGTGGTCGGGAAGCGACGTTTCCGCTGCCAGGCAGCCTTCGGCGCAGATCGCCTACTTCGCGACGCCGCCGGTCTTCGGCGTCTATGGTCGTCATCGTCGGCGTTGCTTTCGTCTGCATCCTGCTGCTGTTGGCCCGGGGCACCGTCTCGATCTGGCGGGAGCAGCGCCATTCCATCTTGATGCAGTCGCTCTGCGGCAAGGTCCTGGCGGCGCGGGCGAAAGAACGCAAACAGCTGCTTGACTGCGGCGGGAGAACGGTATGCGCAGTTCCATCGAAACCTATGACATCGTTACCGGCGAAACGCGTGTCGTCTGGCAGACGGATCGGCTGGTCGAGGCGCCCAACTGGTCGCGGGATGGCGCGCATCTCGTCATCAACGGCGATGGCCGCCTTTATCGCCTCGGCTTCGACGGTTCGGAGCCGACGGAGATCGACACCGGCTTTGCCACGCTCTGCAACAACGATCACGGCATCTCGCCCGATGGCGGCACGATCGCGATCAGCGACAAAACCGAGTTCGGCAAATCGGCGATCTACCTGCTGCCGGCCGAAGGCGGAACGCCGCGGCTGATCACCGGCAACCTGCCATCCTATTGGCATGGCTGGTCGCCCGATGGGCAAGCGGTGACCTATTGCGGCATCCGCGACCAGGTCTTCGACATCTACACGATTTCGGTGGATGGCGGCGAGGAGAGGCGCTTGACCCACGGCGAAGGGCGCAATGACGGGCCCGACTGGTCGGCGGACGGGGAATGGATCTATTTCAACTCGAGCCGCACCGGCCGCATGCAGATCTGGCGCGTCCGTCCCGATGGCAGTGATGTCACGCGGATCACCGACAGCCCCTATGGCGACTGGTTCCCGCATCCGTCGCCGGATGGGAAGCATCTGCTGGTGCTCTCCTATGACGGCGACGTCTTCGATCATCCGCGCGACCTCGATGTCCGCCTGCGGCTGATGGACATGGATGGCGGCAATGCGCGCGTGCTGTTCGAGCTCTTCGGCGGGCAGGGAACGATGAACGTGCCCAACTGGTCTCCCGCCGGCGACCGCTTCGCCTTCGTGCGTTATCAACCGGAAAGCTGAGACGAGGCGGCACTAGGCAGCAATGTCGATATGGCGAAGCTGTTGCTCGATCACGCGCCAACGCAAAACGGCACGCGATCCCTACCGTCGTGCGCCGATCGATAGGCGATCGCGAATATGGGTGAATGCGGCGTCGGCTGGTGCCTGCGCCCCCTTTTGGTTTCGCCTGCGACTGCTGATTGTCAGTCGAATTGTCGATCGATTCAGGCGGTTGAAATCGTTAAGTATTTCAACACCAGCTTATTTAAGCCAAACTTCTAATTTGGTCGCTAGGGTGCCGGCATATTCGGCTGCCGAGCATCGCGCTTGCAGGAGTGCCAAAATGCTCGCCGTGGCCGGTGCGGGTGAGGGGGACTGGCGTGGTGGACAAGACGTTGCGGTTGGCGAAGCGGAGCAGAACGGTTTGGGCGATTCATGCCGCCTGCACTCTGGTCGCCGTCCTGATCATCGCGAGCCTCATCTTCGTTCTTGATCGTTCGGTCGCCGAGGCCGATCGCTTCGGCCTTTCGGCGGAGCGGCGGCTGGTGGCAAACGAACTGCGCCACCAGATGGATGCCGTCGTTCAATTCCAGGCGCAGCTCTCCTTCTGGGACAAAACCTACCAGGAACTCGCCAAAGGGCACGTCAGCGACGCCTTCGTTGCGGACGAACTGGCGGGGTGGCTGTGGAAAGACTACGGTTTCTCCTGGCTGATCTTCACGGACCTCGACCACAACGTTTCGACGGTGTTGAAGGACGGCGTTGCGGTGTCGAGCGAGGCTGCCCGCGTTCCGCTCGAGGAGGTGGACGATCTGCTCGACGAAGCCCGGCGCCGCTACGACAACGCGCTCAGAAACAATCACGGCTCCTATGTGCTGGATTTGGTGACACCGGACCCGCAGTCGGTGATGCCGGCCGTGCCCGGAATTCACGCCGTGGACTTGCGTGAGATCGACGGACGCATGAGCGTCGCGGTCGTGCAGGCGGTCATCCCGGAAACGCTGGCGATACCTGCGGAGCGTCGCGCGCCCGTGCTCATGGTTTCGGTGCGGCCGGTGACGGCGAAGGTGATGCGCGAGATCGCGGCGCGGCTGGGTATCGGTGGACTTGCCTTCGTGCCGCTCACCGCGCGGCCGGAGGGGAGCGTCTACGCGTCGGTCGGGCGCTGCTCCGACGCATCCTGCCTCGTGGCGGCGTGGATGCCGAAGTCACCAGGCGGGTTCGTCCGGGCCGAGCTGTTGCCGAGCGTCATCGTGATGGCGATCGTGGCGGCGCTGCTGATGGCCTTCGTCGCCCTGCGTTTCTCGACGCTCTTTGCCGCCTTGCAGCAGAGCGAGGCGCTCAACCGTCATCTTGCCAAGCACGACCGGCTGACGGGGCTGCTCAACCGGAGCGGTTTCGACGACATGCTGGCGGCGGCGTTGTTGAAGGCAAAGACGCACCCGTTCACGCTCGTCTATGCCGACCTCGACGCGTTCAAGGCGGTCAACGACCGCCATGGTCATGCGGCGGGCGACGCCGTTCTGGTCGCCATGGCCGAGCGCTTCCGGAACCGTGCCGGCCCCAAGGGTACCGTCGCACGGCTCGGCGGTGACGAGTTCGCCATCATTCTCGGCGATTGCAGCGAGGCCGAGGCTCGCGGACTTGCAGCCGGTCTTGTCGCCGATGCGCAGACACCGGTCGCGTTCAACAGCCAGTTGCTCACTGTCGGCGGCAGCGCCGGCATAGCCTTTGCGCCGCGCCACGGGCTGACCGCACGCGCCCTGCTGCTGGCTGCCGACGAAGCGCTCTATCTCGCCAAGCGGCGCGGCCGCAATCGCGTCGAAACGGCTGACGATACGGTCCTGCCGGGCGGAACCTCCGGCAACCGGCTCGTCCCCGGACCGAGTGGCGCCGGCGATCGTCCTACTCCGGCACGTTATAGGGCGTGATGACGACGACCGCCGAAAGCTGAGGGCCGACCGCGCCCGACGGCGCGCGGCCGTGCAGCATGATCGTGCGAAATGCCGTGCGCGCATCGGTCTTCAGATCATGGTGCAGGACGAAATGAACGCGCCGCTCGCGCAGCAGCGCCAGATTGTCCTCGTCGAGGTCGCGAGCCACTGGCCGCGGGAACGAGAGAGCAGGACTTTCATGCGGCACTCGATGCGCAGGCGCGGCGCAAGCTGAGCTGACGGTTCCGTCTCACATTTGACGGTCTCCCGATGCGTTGTGGTTGGGGGCCGTACCTGTTTCACACGATCATTTCCGAGGGAGGAATTCGATGAACGGACAGATGCAAGGCAAGATCACCATCGTCACCGGCGGCACGCAGGGACTGGGCGCCACGATTGCCGGCCTTTTCGCCGAACGCGGTGCCGCCGGCATCGTCATTTGCGGGCGCAATACCGCCAAGGGGCGCGCGAAGGCGGAAGAAATCGGCAAGGCCAGCGGCGCGAAAGTGGTCTATGTCGAGGCCGACCTAGAGAAGGTAGAAGACGCCTGCAAGGTCGTTGCCGCCTGCGATGCCGAGTTCGGCCGGGTTGATGCGCTGGTCAACGCTGCCGCCATTACCGATCGCGGCACGATTCTCGACACGACGCCGGAACTCTTCGACCGGATGTTCGCCATCAATGTAAGGGCGCCTTTCTTCCTAATGCAGGAGACCGTGAAGGTGATGCGGCGCGAGCGGACCGAAGGGACGATCGTCAACATCGGTTCCATGTCGGCGATGGCCGGGCAGCCCTTCATCGCGGCCTATTGCGCGTCGAAAGGGGCTCTCGAAACGTTGACCAAGAACACGGCCTACGCGCTCTTGCGCAACCGCATCCGCGTCAACGGCCTGAATATCGGCTGGATGGCATCCGAGGGCGAAGATCGCATCCAGCGCGAGTTTCACGGGGCTGCCGCGGATTGGCTCGAAAAGGCGGCCGCCAGCCAGCCGTTCGGCAGGCTCGTCGATCCGGCGGAGGTGGCGCGCGCCTGCGCCTATCTATCTTCGGCGGAATCCGGGCTGATGACCGGATCGGTGATCTGCTTCGATCAGTCGGTCTGGGGCGCCTATGACGGTTCGCCGCATCCGATGGCACCCCTCTGACAAGTACTTGTCTTTCCCTGACGGCTGTGCCCTTATGGCGCCGTCAGGTGCCCGCGTGAGCGGGAGAATCGGGAATCCGGTGTCATTCCGGAACGTGCCCAACGCTGTGACGGGGACGGTCGCTTCTCGAAATACCTTGAATTGATTCAAGGTTTTGCCACTGGATCTTCAATCGATCTGGGAAGGTGGGGCGACCGGTTGAACCGAAGTCAGAAGACCGGCCTGGCGAGATAGACCGAACCCCGCGTGGACGGCGGGAGGTTTTCGCATTGTTGGGGATCGAACGATGCTGACTGAACCGAAGGGTGGCCTTGCGGCTGCCGGTGCCTTTTCGCTGCAAGAGCGGGAGGCCGTCTACCGCGCCATCGAAACACGCCGCGACGTGCGTGACGAATTCCTGGACAAGCCTTTGCCTGAGGAACTGGTGAAGCGGCTGCTGACAGCGGCGCACAGCGCGCCGTCCGTGGGCTTCATGCAGCCCTGGAACTTCGTGCTGGTGCGGGCGCCGGAAACGCGCGAACGCGTCTGGCAGGCCTTTCGCCGTGCCAATGACGAGGCGGCGCTGATGTTTGCGGAGGAGCAACAGGCCAAGTACCGCTCGCTGAAGCTCGAAGGCATTCGCAAGGCGCCGCTCAGCATCTGCGTCACCTGTGATCGCACGCGTGGTGGCGCCGTCGTTCTCGGCCGCACGCACAATCCGCAGATGGATGTCTATTCAACGGTTTGCGCCGTGCAGAACCTGTGGCTTGCGGCCCGCGCCGAAGGGGTGGGCGTCGGCTGGGTCAGCATCTTCCACGAGGCGGAAATCAAGGCGATCCTCGGCATCCCCGATCATATCGAGATCGTTGCCTGGCTCTGCCTCGGCTATGTCGATCGCCTCTATCAGCAGCCCGAACTGGCGGTGAAGGGATGGCGCCAGCGCCTGCCGCTTGAAGAACTGGTGTTTGAGGAAGGCTGGGGAACGGCAGCGACGGATCGTACCGCGCTCAATTCTGGACCGGTTGATAGGCCGGTCCCTTCGGGTGCTTGAGGTCGATCGAGGTTTCTTCGTTGGGCAGGAAGGTCGGGCCGACGACGCGCACCTTGCTCTTGGACGGATCGTAGGGGCGCTCCTCGGGGGGCGCCTTTGCGGTCGTGGCATCTGCGGGCTTCTTGGTTTCGATCACCACGATCGACGACTGATCGTCGCCGGTCATCGTACCGGTTGCTTTCGGCGAGGTCGCGGCGGTCCGCGGTATCTGGCAGCCGCACATGCCGGGTTTGCTGATGCCGCGGGTGCGATAGGCGAAAGCATTGGGCATTTCAGTATAGGGCAGGCCGGTCACGGCCGAGACCATCTGCTCGCTCTCCTCCGTGTTGAGATCGTGGAAGTAGAGCTCGGTCTCGGCGCCGGGGCAGCGCGCCCGGCAGGCCTGTTCGTCACGCGGGAAGTCGGCGGGCGTCGCATCCGAAGAGATCGGGAAGAAGGCGCCGTCGCAGGTGCGCACACACATGGTCCGCAGGGTTCCGCGATAGTAGCCGTCCTGCGGCGCATAGCCGTCTTCGCCATGCCCAAGCATCGGCCCGTACGCGTCGTCAGGCGGCAGGTCGGCGATGATGTTGCGGTGCGTCTCCGGCTCTTCGGGTTCGACGCTCGCAAAATAGTCGCGGTCGCTGTAGCAGCCATTGATCTCGAGCGCGGCGACGATACGGCGACGGGTCTCTTCGCTGCCGCCGGCGACGATCTGCTCACGCTCCGATTTCAGCATGCGCAGATTGTCTTCCATCTCGGCGATGAGGCTGTTGAGCTCGCCGCAGGTGTCGGGGTCGCCGCCATCGAAGGTGGCGACGCTGCCGCCACCGCAGCCCGCGCGCCGGCGATCGTTCTTCGCCCGGCGCAGTTCGATATTCTGGCGCGAGATGGCGCTGGCATAGTCGCGGGCATCGGCATTGGTGGCGACCATGTCGGACATTTGCGCAAGCCGGGTATTCAGCCGGTCGCACACGGTCGATGCCAGCGAAGGATCGGCACCGACCAGAGCCAACGGCACAAGCGCCGCAGCGACGTGTTTCAAGCGAGGGAACACGGGCGAAGTCTCTTCCTGCTGCCGCACGATGCCAAGCTTCTGGTGTGGGCGGCTGCCGGCGGCAATTCCTTTTTCACCTCCATCATAGAGCTTGTCGGTGATCGTGCAACAACAAGCGGCGGTTTGCGTTAACGGGTCCGGCCGGCCGAAGCGCTCAGGCGGCGCGGGCGGTTTCCAGCGACATCGGGCGTTCCAGAACGGTGCCTTCGATGGCGGCAACAGCCTTCATGCGCTGAAGCAGGCTTTCGGTCACTTCCCAGGCGACGGCAACGGCGAAGACCGAGCCGATGCGATGCGGTTCGGCGATGCGCTCTCCCGGGCATCCCATGCGGCGGAACATGCGTTCCAGGAACACGTCGGTGACCGTGACGATATGGCTGATGCCGGAGGCGAGGCCGAGTTCGCCAACGCCGCACATCAACTCGGCGGCCGCGACGGTGACCTGGTTCGAGGCGCGGTCCTGCGAAATATCGGGCTCGATGCAGAAGCGACTCGATTCCCAGACCGAAGCGCTGCGGATTTCCGGGTTGTCGCCGAGCAGGATCGGGAAGGTATCGTCCAGCATGTTGGGGCCGAGCGTCGGCAGCAGCCGGAGCGAGCCGCGCAGGCGACCGGTGTCGGGGGCGTAGGACAGCACGTAGAGCGGGTTCGCCTTGTCGTAGTTGTCGATCTCCCACTCGCCGTCGGTCTGAACATCCCATTTCAGGAAATCGTGAAAGACGCGCTTGCGCAGCCGGAACATCTCGTCGACGGCCTGCGGGTGCTGTGCGCGGGTCTTTCCGTTCAGAATCCTGATCATCTTTTTCTCCATCCTTGTTTTGGGATGGGCGGATGCTGTCAGGCTGGCGACGGTCGCGTAACTGTCGGTAGTGACAGTTTAAATCAGTGATATTGTCCACTAGATTTCGAGGGGTTTTGGGAGAGAGCCTACTGCATGTCTCCTTAAGTCGACCTCGATTTAAGGACAAAGACATGCAGCAAATCAAAGTGCTACAGCGACCTTTGCGCGTCTGATAAGACGCTCGGCGCTGTAGGCGCGGCCGGCGTCAAACAGTGGGGATCAGCGCATGGCGCACAGCCTGGGCAACGGCCTGCGTATTGGAGACGACATTCAGCTTGCGTCGCGCATTGGTCATGAAGAAGCGCACGGTGCGTTCGGAAATGCCGAGAATCGTGGCGATTTCCCAATAGCTCTTGCCGGCGGCGGCCCAGGTCAGAACCTCGGTTTCGCGGCCGGTGAGGCGCTCGCGCGCCGAAAACGCTCCGGGCATTGCCGCGTGCTCGAGCATTGCGGCATGGAAGAGGTTGGCCGCGAGCTGGAAATCGCGCAGATGCTGGCGCCGATAGGCCGTCCATTCGTCGGCCGACATGTTGACGTTGAGGGCAAGCAGTGCCATGCGGCCGGCAGGCGAAGGCAGCGGCAAGGCGACGCCTTCGGTCGAAAGGCCGATCTCCTGCGCCGCCTCAAACAGGGGCTCGCAATCCGGAAAGCGATGCCGCGCCATCGTCCACTCCACCGGGCGGACGCCGCCAAGTGCGAGCTTCAGGATGGGATCGATTCTGTGAAGGTTGCGCGACCGGTAGATTTCGGCCGCATAGGCGCCGAAGGTGTGATGCAGGCGGCAGATCTTGAGCTCGTCGGCGTAGGGCTCGGCTTCAAGGTACAGAAGATGAGCGATGCGGAAGGTCCGGCGCATCAGCGTAAAGAAATGAGCGGGCTCGACACAGCCCCCGCATTCCAGGATTTCCAGCATGTCGAGGACAGCCTGTTGCTCAGTCATGCCACAACACCGAATCTCGTCCGAGGTTGCAGCATGGTTAGGGGTTCACCTTTTGTCCAGCGCAAACTTACCCGTTTGGGGTATAATACCAGCTCTGCAATTTTCGGTTGCTGCTGATGGCGGCAGGCGTACGCGCGCAGAACGCGAATGGTGATTCCGCTGCAATCCCCGGGACTTGGAGCGCCGCGCGCGACGATTGCGCGACGCCTGGATATGGCATTGGGGGCGCCGGTCTGGCGCCCGGTATCCGCGAAGATCGATGGCGATCTCCGCGGCTTCATATCAGCCCGGATGGCTGGCTTCGACGACCGCAAGCGCCGCCATGTTGACGACACCGCGCGACGTGACCGAAGGCGAAAGGATGTGTGCGGGCAGCGCCGAGCCGAGCAGGATCGGGCCGACATGCAGGCTGTCGGTCATGGTCTTGACGACGCCGAGCGTGATGTTGGCGGCATCGAGATTGGGGAAGACCAGCAGGTTGGCTTCGCCCGGCAGGCTGCTGTCCGGCATGACACGCTGGCGCAGCGCTTCCGAGATCGCTGCATCGCCGTGCATTTCACCGTCGACTTCGAGGTCGGGCGCGAGTTCCCGCACGAGCTGGAGCGCCTTGCGCATCTTGGTGGCGCTCTCCGAATCGCGCGAGCCGAAGTTCGAATGCGAGACGAGGGCTGCACGCGGCGTGATGCCGAAGCGGCGGATTTCCTGTGCCGCCATGACGGTCGTCTGGGCGATCTCCTCGGCGCTCGGGCAGTAGCTCACATAAGTATCGGTGAAGAAAGTGGCGCCGCGCTGCGAAATCAGCAGGCTGAGCGCGGAGAAGTCGAGCACGCCCTCGCGCTTGCCGATGATCTGCGAAACGTCACGCATGTGGCGGGAATAGCGGCCCTCGACGCCGCAGATCAGCGCATCCGCTTCGCCGCGCTTGACGGCAAGCGCGCCGATCACGGTCGTGTTGGTGCGCACGATCGTACGGGCAGCCTCCGGGATCACGCCCAGGCGGCCGACGAGCGAGAAATAGTCCTCGACATAGTCGCGATAGCGTGGATCGCCTTCGGGGTTGACCACTTCAAAATCGACATCGGGACGGATGCGCAGGCCGTAACGGCGCAGGCGCGTCTCGATGATCTGCGGACGGCCGATCAGGATCGGGCGGGCCGTGCCTTCTTCGAGCAGGACCTGGGCGGCGCGCAGCACCCGTTCGTCTTCGCCTTCGGCAAAGATCACGCGGTTCTTGTGGGCATTCTTCGCCGCGGCGAAGACCGGCTTCATGATGAAGCCGGAGCGGAAGACGAAGCGGTTCAGCTTGTCGAGATAGGCGTCATAGTCCTGGATCGGACGGGTGGCGACGCGGCTTTCCTCGGCCGCCTTGGCGACCGCGGGCGCGATGCGCAGGATGAGGCGCTGATCGAAGGGCGAGGGGATCAGGTAATCCGGGCCGAAGACCGGGGTCTCGCCGGAATAGGCGCGGGCAGCGACATCGGACGGTTCCTCGCGGGCAAGGCCGGCGATGGCGCGGACTGCCGCCATCTTCATTTCTTCGTTGATCGTGCTCGCGCCGCAATCGAGCGCGCCGCGGAAGATGTGCGGGAAGCAGAGAACGTTGTTGACCTGGTTCGGGAAATCCGAGCGGCCGGTGCAGATCATGGCATCCGGGCGGGCGGCACGGGCAGCCTCCGGCATGATTTCCGGCGTCGGGTTGGCCAGCGCCATGATCAGCGGCTTCTCGGCCATCTGCACCAGCAGTTCCGGCTTCAGCACGCCGGCGGCGGAAAGCCCGAGGAACACGTCTGCGCCACCGATGCTGTCGGCGAGAACACGGTTGTCGCTCTCCTGTGCGTAGACGGACTTCCACTCATCCATCAGCACTTCGCGGCCCTTGTAGACGAGGCCTTCGAGGTCGTGCACCCAGATGTTCTCGCGCTTGGCGCCAAGCGTCACCAGCAGGTTGAGACAGGCGAGTGCGGCGGCACCGGCGCCCGACGTGACGATCTTCGCCGTGGCGATATCCTTGCCGGCGAGTTCGAGGCCGTTGAGGATGGCGGCTGCGACGATGATGGCGGTTCCGTGCTGGTCGTCATGGAAGACCGGGATCTGCATCTTTTCGCGCAGGCGACGCTCGACCTCGAAGCACTCGGGCGCCTTGATGTCTTCGAGGTTGATGCCGCCGAAGGTCGGTTCGAGCGCCGAGATGACATCGACCATGCGGTCGATGCTCGAGGCATCGATCTCGATGTCGAAAACGTCGATACCGGCAAACTTCTTAAAGAGAACCGCCTTGCCTTCCATGACCGGCTTCGAAGCCAGCGGCCCGATATTGCCGAGGCCGAGCACGGCGGTGCCGTTGGAGATGACGGCGACCAGGTTGGCGCGGGCGGTGAAATCCGCCGCCGTTTCCGGGTTGTCGCGGATGGCGATGCAGGGGGCGGCGACACCGGGCGAATAGGCGAGCGCCAGGTCGCGCTGGTTGCCGAGCGGCTTGGTGGGTTGGATTTCGAGCTTTCCCGGGCGAGGGTAACGGTGGAAGAAAAGCGCCTGCTGATCGATATCGCCGCTGGCCGGACCGGTTTGGGATTTCGTTTTATCGCCCGTATTCATGCTCTCACATTCCTCATTCGTGGTCGTGCCTTTTGGCATGAATTCGGAGCAAGGTACAGTTTTGCCGTGCCGATTTCGGCGGTCAGATGGGCGGCAAGACGCTCATGTCATCTTCCTGAAACACGAGTCTGGTTTTCACGGGGGCAGAAAGCGTAACTGAAGACGAGGCTGGCATGACGGCGCAGCAAGACAACTCCGTACGAAGGCTCAGGACGTTGTTCATCTCCGACGTCCATCTCGGGTCGAAGGCCGCCAAGACGGACTTCCTGCTCGATTTCCTGCGGCATCATGAAGCGGAGACGATCGTGCTCGTCGGCGACATCGTCGATGGCTGGCGGCTGAAGCGCAGCTGGTACTGGCCGCAGAACTGCAACGACGTTGTGCAGAAGCTGCTGCGAAAGGCGCGCAAAGGCGCCCGCATCGTCTATGTCCCCGGCAATCACGACGAGTTCCTGCGTGATTTTCCGGGCGTGCATTTCGGCGGCATCGAGGTGGCGCAGCGCTACCTTCACGAGGCCGCCGACGGCCGGAACTATCTGGTGCTCCACGGCGACGAGTTCGATGTCGTGGTGCGCAATGCCCGCATGCTCGCCTATCTCGGCGACTGGGCCTACGACACGGCGATCGCCATCAACATCGGCCTGGCGGCAATCCGCCGTCGCCTCGGCATGCCCTATTGGTCATTCTCCTCCTGGGCCAAGCTTCAGGTGAAGCACGCCGTCAACTTCATCGGCGAGTTCCAGAAGGTAGTTGCCGAGGAGGCGCGCCGCCACGACGCGCAGGGCGTGATCTGCGGGCACATCCACCACGCGGTCATCGAGGACATCGGCGACATCCGCTACATCAATACCGGCGACTGGGTGGAAAGCTGCACGGCGATTGCCGAGCATCATGACGGGACGATGGAACTAATCACCTGGCACCAGACGCGTGGCGGCGCCGTTGAAAGCGAAGCCTCCGGTGAAGCCGACAAGCTGCTTGCCCAATTGCTGACCCAGCGCGCCGCCTGACCGGAGTGCGACAGTCCGGCTCCTGTCGCGAAAACTAGGTTATGGCGAGGCCTGCCGGGGCTGTGCTAGAGATCGGGTACAGCCATCAGGTCAGCCGATGATTCCCACCCCAGCGCCCGCATCCGTGGGCCCTCCGCCGCGCCATTTCGCGCTTCGCATCGCCTTGCTCTTCTGCGCGCCGCTGATCGTCAACGGCTTCGCCATGCCGTATTTTCCGATGTGGCTGAGCACGCTGTCGATGACCGACTTCGAGATCGGCGTCGTTCTGGCGTTGCCGATGTTCGTGCGCGTCATCACGGCACCGATCGCGGGCGTCATCGCCGACCGCCTCGGCGAGCGGACGATCGTGCTGATCTGGTCCGGCTTCCTGTCGCTCGCGACCGCACTGGTGCTGTTCTATTTCCGCGACTTCTGGCCGGTGCTGGTCATCTACACGCTGCAATCGGCGGTCTATTCGCCCTACGTGCCGATCGTCGAGGCGATTGCGCTCTCCGGCGTCCGGCGCTGGGGCTTCGACTACGCCCATATGCGGCTCTGGGGCTCGGTCGCCTTCATCGGTGCGACGATGCTCGGCGGCTGGATGGTCGGCATTTTCGGCAGCGACATGGTGCTGCCGGCGATGGCGATCGGCTTCGGCCTCACGATCGCCATGGCCTATGCGGCGCCGCGCGTCGGCAAGCCGCGCCGGCCGTCGCCGATCACCGCGCTCACCGAGCCGCCGCCGAAGTCGCTCAAGCAGCTCGACCTGCAACTGCTGCTGATCGGGGTGACGCTGGTGAACGCCAGCCACGCGATGCTGTTCGCCTTCTCGGCGATCTATTGGCAGCAGATCGGCTACAGCGGCACCGAGATCGGCCTGCTCTGGAGCGCGGGCGTGGCGGCCGAAGTCACGATGTTCATCTTCGCCAAGGCGATCAGCCGCCGCTTCAGCGTGTGGGTGATGATCCTGTCTGGCTGTTCGCTTGCGGTGGTGCGCTGGATCATCTTCCCGATGAATCTCGGCTTCGGCGGCTATTTCATCCTTCAGTGCTTCCACGCCTTCACCTACGCGATCATGCACACCGGCATGCAGCACAAGCTCGTCGAGCGAGTGGTGGAATCCCAGGAAGCGTCCGCCCAGGGGCTCTATTTCTTCTATACCGGCATCTTCACCGCGATTTTCACGTTCCTGTCTGGCTATTTCTACGCCTGGTTCGGGGTAAGCGGTTTCTATTCGATGTCGGTCGTCGCTTTGGCCGGTTGCTGCTTCGCGGTTGCCGCCTGGTATCTTCAGCCCCAGAGACGGGGCTCCGGGGGGAAGACGAGCGAAGCCTCGTAGCGCAGGCCGGGTGTACGATCTTCGGCGAGCAGCAGCGGCCCGTCGAGGTCGACGAAGTCAGCGCCCTGAGCGACGAGGATCGCCGGCGCCATCGCCAGCGAACTGCCGACCATGCAGCCGACCATGACCTTGAGGCCGAGGGCTGCTGCCTGATCGCGCATGCGCAGCGCCTCGGTGAGGCCGCCGGTCTTGTCGAGCTTGATGTTGACCGCGTCATAGCGGCCGACGAGGCCTGCGAGGTCCTCGGTCGCGTGCACGCTTTCATCCGCGCAAATGGGGACGGGGCGGGCGATCGTCGCCAGCGCCTCGTCGCGCCCGGCCGGCAGCGGCTGCTCGATCAGGTCGATCCGTTCCTCGGCGCAGATCGCGAAGTGGTAGGCGAGCGTGTCGGGCGTCCAGCCTTCATTGGCATCGAGGATGATGCGGCTCTCGGGCGCGCCGGCCCGGACAGCGCGGATGCGCCCGGCATCATCCAGTGTACCGACCTTGACCTTGAGGAGCGCACGATGGGCGTATTTCGCCGCCTGTTCGCGCATGGCATCCGGCTCGGCGAGCGACAGCGTGTAGGCGGTCGTCAGTGCCTGAGGTGAAGAAAGTGCCGCAAGCATATGAACGGGCGTATTTTTCTGTTTCGATTCCAGATCCCAGAGCGCACAATCGACGGCGTTGCGAGCCGCGCCCGGCTTCATTTCGCGCTGGAGTTCGGCGCGCGTCAGACCGGCCTCGATGCGTGGGCGAATGTCGGCAATCTCGGCGAGAACCGAATCGATCGTTTCGCCGTAGCGGCCGTAGGGCACGCACTCGCCGGAACCGGTGTGGGCGCCGTCGCTGATTCGGCAGGTAACGACGCTTGCCGTCGTCTTGGAGCCGCGCGAGATCGTGAAGGTGCCTGCAATCGGGAAATGTTCCACTACGGCATCGAGGGAAAGTGACATGAAAGCGTCTCCGGCGCGCAATCTGAGGGTCCGACATAGCCGCCAACCGAACGTGCGGGTGACAGCTACGGTGCGAGCCGTTATGACGGTGTAAGGATTTACGAATCTTTACAGCGCCGCGCGCCGGTCGGACACGCAAAGGTCGCTGTAACACTTTAGGTCCGCTGCATAATTTTGTCCTCAAATCGATTCCGGTTTAAGGAATTATGCAGTCGCAATTCAGGAAACCCGGAGCCACGTGTCGCCATCCGCCCGCAAGCTTACCGCCGACGTTGCGCTGGCCGAAAGTGCCGGCGGGCGAAGCTATGTCTTCACCGGCGCCTGGCGGCATGAAACCGCCGAGGCGATGGCAGCGAAGCTCGACGGTCTTGCAAGCAAAGGCGATGGGGCCGCCCAGTTCGATCTCTCCGGCGTGACGGCAATGGACACGGCCGGTGCGTGGATCATCCGGCGGTTCATGACCCGTATCGCTGGTCCGTCCCGGGATGACATCCATTTCGCCGACGGCGGACAACGCTATGTCGAGCTGATCGATGCCTTGCCGGCGGAATTGCGCGCGCCCGAGAAAGGCAGCGAGCGGCTGCCGTTGTTCCAACGCATTTTCGCTCCGGTCGGCGAGGTGATGGTTGCGACCTGGGACGACGTCGTCGCGGCGATGTACATCCTCGGTTCCGCGGTACGTGGCGCCCAGCTCAAGCTTGGGCGACACAGCGGCGTCTCGCCGGCGGCGATCGTTCATCAGATCGACCGGATGGGCGTGATGGCGGTGCCGATCATCACGCTGATGTCGTTCCTGATCGGTGCGATCATTGCGCAGCAGGGGGCGTTCCAGCTCCGCTACTTCGGCGCGGAAGTCTTCGTCGTCGATCTCGTCGGTATCCTGCAATTGCGCGAGATCGGTGTACTCCTGACGGCGATCATGATCGCCGGTCGCTCCGGCAGCGCCATCACCGCCGAAATCGGCTCGATGAAGATGCGCGAGGAAGTGGACGCGCTGAAGGTGATGGGACTGAGCCCGATCGGCGTTCTCGTCTTTCCGCGCCTCGTCGCGCTGACCGTGGCGCTGCCGCTGCTGACGATCATCGCGAATTTCGCCGCCTTGATCGGCGCCGCGCTCGTCGCCTGGGGCTATTCGGGGATCACGATCCCGACCTTCCTTGCGCGCCTGCAGGAGGCGATCGACTTTTCCTCTGTCGCCGCCGGCATGATCAAGGCACCGTTCATGGCGCTGATCATCGGCGTGGTGGCGGCGGTCGAGGGGCTGAAGGTCGGCGGCAGTGCCGAATCGCTCGGACGTCACGTGACCTCTTCGGTGGTCAAATCGATCTTCGTCGTGATTCTGATCGACGGGCTCTTCGCCATGTTCTACGCGGCAATCGATTTCTGAGGCGAGGAACAGCGTGAGCGCAATCGAGAAGCGACATGAGGAAGATCAGGCAACGGAGGCGAACGGTCGCGAGTCCGTGCTTTCCGTCCGTGACCTGACGGTGGGCTTCGGTTCGAACATCGTGCTCGACAAGCTGAACCTCGAAATCTACCGCGGCGAGATCCTCGGTTTCGTCGGTGCTTCCGGCACGGGCAAGTCGGTGCTGATGCGCACCGTGCTGAGGCTGCTGGCGAAACGAGCCGGCAAGATCGAGATCCTGGGCGCGGATTACGACAAGATCACCGAAACCGAGCGCATAGCGCTCGACATGCGCCTCGGCGTTCTCTTCCAGCATGGCGCGCTCTTTTCGGCGCTGACGGTGCGCGAGAACATCCAGGTGCCGATGCGGGAATATCTCGACCTGCCGCAAAGGCTGATGGACGAACTGGCGCGGGTGAAGATCGAGCTCGTGGGCCTGGCACCGGAAGCGGCGGAAAAATACCCCTCCGAGCTTTCGGGCGGCATGATCAAGCGCGCCGCCCTGGCCCGGGCGCTGGCGCTCGATCCCGACCTGGTTTTCCTTGACGAGCCGACCTCAGGCCTCGACCCGATCGGGGCTGCGGAGTTCGACGAGTTGATCGCCAAGCTGCGCGACACGCTGGGATTGACCGTGTATATGGTGACTCACGACCTCGATAGCCTCTTTTCCGTCTGTGACCGCATTGCGGTTCTCGGCAAGAAACGGGTTCTGGTCGAGGGGACCGTCGAAGACATGCTGGCCTGCGATGATCCCTGGGTGCAGTCCTATTTCCGCGGCAAACGGGCTCGATCGATCGTGCGCCACGATCAATGACCGGAGCATGCCGCGCCCGAGCGAATGGCTTGATGCGGAACATGCGCCTGAAACGAAGTGCTGGAGCGTCCTTCGTGCGTCATTGAACGCACGGCGCTCGAAATGAATGCGGTTTTGGCGCCAAGGCGTCGAGATCGGAGGAAGAGCCGGTGAAGCGGCCACGAAGGTAGTCGGTACGAATGGAAACGAAAGCGAACTACGCCATTGTCGGTTTCTTCACGGTGTTCGTGATCGCGGCCGCCTTCGGCTTCGTCTACTGGATGTCGCAGTACGGGCGCAGTGGCGAGATGGTCGAACTGGTGGTCAACATTCCGGGTTCCGCGAACGGCCTCTCCGTCGGCTCGCCGGTGCGCTTCAACGGCATTGCCGTCGGTACGGTGCGCAATCTTGCGATCGACGCCAATGATCCGCGCTATTCGATTGCCGTTACCGAAGTTTCGGTCGATGCGCCGGTGATGAGATCGACCAAGGCGACGCTGGAAGTGCAGGGGCTGACGGGCGCCGCCTATATCGAACTCAGCGGCGGCCGCAAGGGCGACGAGAACATCCTGAAGACGGCGATCGAAAAGGGCACGCAGGCGCGCATCCTTGCGGATCAGTCGAGCGTCACCAGCCTGCTGGCGACCGCCGACCAGATCATGGACCGGGCCAACAATGCGATCACCGACATCCAGGGCTTCGTGACCGACGTGCGCGGCCCGCTGACGAAAACGATCCGCAATGCGGAGACGTTTTCGACGGCGCTCGCCAACAATTCCGGCGCGATCGATGACTTCCTGCAGAGCGTGACGGAACTCTCCGGCTCGGTGAGTGCCGCTTCGAAGAAACTCGATTCGACCTTGGCGTCCGCCGAGTCCCTGGTGAAGTCCGTCGATCCGGCGAAGATCGATCACATCGTCTCCAACGTCGAGCAGATCAGCAACGATCTGAAGGCGGCCTCAGGCGGCGTATCCGAAACGATCGCCGCCTTCCGGCGCACGGTCGAAACCTACGATCAGTTCGGCAAGAACGCCCAGAAGACGCTGGAGCGGGTCGATACGCTGGTGGCCTCGGTGGACAAGAACAAGGTCGAACTCGTCGTCAACGACATCACCGCAGCGACGGCCGATGCTCGCAGGACCGTCGCCGACATCTCGCAGTTCGCGTCGAAGATTACCGCGCGGCAGGCCGACATCGACCGCACGATCACCAACGTCACAGAGCTCGCGAGCAAGCTCAACAACGCCTCCAATCGCGTCGACAGCATTCTCGTCAAGGTCGATGGTTTCCTCGGCGATGCGGATGCGCCTTCGCTTTCGGCCGAAGCGCGCGCGACGCTCGAATCCTTCCGCAAGGTTGCCAACAATCTCAACGCGCAGATCGGGCCGATCGCCGAAAACCTTCGGCGCTTCTCGGGCTCGGGCTTGCGCGATGTCGAGGCGCTCGTCACCGATACGCGGCGCACGGTCCAGAGCCTGGAAAACACGATCTCTACCTTCGACAAGGACCCGCAGCGTCTTCTTTTTGGCGGCGAAACAGTAAAACAATATGATGGCCGCACGCGGCGCTGAGTCGGGGCGGCAGGAGCGGTGTGGGGCCAGGCGGCGTGCTTTCGATCAAGGGCGCGCCAAGGTGTGTGGGACAAAGGTATTGGCAGTATGAATTTTCCGGGGCTGGTTGGTATGCGAGTAGCGGGAGCGCGGCGCTCCGCCCTGATTTTCATGCTGGCAGCCGGACTTGCCGGATGCGGCACGCGTGCCGCCGTCAACGACACTTTCAGCCTTTCGGCTTCGCCCGTTGTCGAAGGACGCGCGTCAACCGGCAAGCAGATCCTCGTGCCGGAGCCGACGGCGCTGAAGGCGCTCGACGGCGACCAGATCGTCGTCCGTCTGTCCGCTTCCGAGCTGCAATATCTCTCCAAGGCACAATGGAGCGACCGGCTGCCGAAGCTGGTGCAGGCGAAGCTCGTGCAAGCCTTCGAAGACACCGGCAAGATCGGCGGCGTCGGCAAGCCGGGCCAGGGGCTGGCGATCGACTATCAGATCATCACCGAAATCCGCGCCTTCGAGGTTTCGACGGAGGGTGCCGATACGGCCGTCGTGGAAATCTTCGCGAAAATCCTCAACGACCGCAACGGCACGGTGCGGGCGCAAAAGGCGTTTCGCGCCACGGCCGGCGTCAAGGGCGCAGGCAATCCGGCCTTCATCAAGGCGATCGACCAGGCCTTTGCCGGCGTTTCCGCCGAGATCGTCAGCTGGACGCTGGGTACTATCTGACGCCTTCTATTCCACGCCGGCCGTCTCGATCCGGTTGATCACTTCCGCAACGCCTTGCATGCGCCTTGCCGCCTCTTCGGCGCGGGCAATTTCGGCCGCGGTTGCCACGAATCCAGCGAGTATGATCGTGTTGCCCTTGGCGGTCACCGTGATGTCGGCGGCATCGAGACCGGGTGCCACCGCCAGAAAATGGGCAACGCGGCGCTCCAGCTCCGCCGGGTTGTCCGCAGCCTGCCGTTCCGGCTCGTCGCCGAAGAATGTTCGCTTCTTGAAGATCATCGCATCCACCTTGCTCAACGCAGGGGAAACGTCGGATGTCACGCTTTGTTCGCCTGTTTCATCCGAAACAGCGGGAAATTTTCAGCCGTGCCATGTGTCTCTGCAAGCGACGGGATCTGTCGCGGTCACGAACGGCAGGCAGGGGACGCATTCGATGCGCGGCTCTTTTTTCGCCACGGCTCTGGCGATAGCGATGACACTTGCCTTGCGCATGCCGGCCCAGGCCGAAAACTACAGCTATGGCGCCAAGCAGAGCTGCGTCGTCAAAACCGTGAAGACCTACGGCGCCTATGGCAGGGTCATCCTGAAGAAGATGCGGATCTGCAGTTAGCGCGGCGAGAGCCGATCGCGCGTGGCGAACCGCTCTCAAATCTTGCCTTTACGGCCAGCGCACTACAGGCGGCAGAGACGACAGGATCGACTCGACGTTGCCGCCGGTTTTCAGGCCGAAGATGGTGCCGCGGTCGTAGAGCAGGTTGAACTCGACATAGCGACCGCGCCGCACGAGCTGCTCGTCCCGGTCTTCTTCGGTCCAGGGCATGTTGAAGTTGGTGCGGACGATCTTGGGGTAGACGAGGGCAAAGGCCTTGCCGACGTCGCGGGTGAAGGCAAAGTCCGCATCCCAGCCGCCCTGTTCCTCCGACGAATGCAGCCAGTCGTAGAAGATGCCGCCGGTGCCTCGCGGCTCGTTGCGATGCGGCAGGAAGAAGTAATCGTCGCACCACTTCTTGAACTTGGCGTGGTCGGCGACCTGATGACGGCTGCAGGTGATTTCCATGGCGCGATGGAAGAGTTGGGTGTCCGCGTCGGTCATGACGCGGCGGCGGTCGAGCACCGGCGTCAGGTCGGCACCGCCGCCAAACCAGTTGCTCGTCGTCACCACCATGCGCGTGTTCATATGCACGGCGGGCACGTTGGGGTTCACGGGATGGGCGATCAGCGAAATGCCCGATGCCCAGAAGCGAGGATCCTCCGCAGCACCCGGGATCTGGTTGCGGAATTCAGGCGAGAACTCGCCATAGACGGTCGAGGTGTGAACCCCGACCTTTTCGAAGACGCGGCCCTCCATCATCGACATGCGGCCGCCGCCGCCCTTGCCTTCGTCGCGGCTCCAGTCCTTGGCGACGAAACGCCCGGGCGCTTGATCGGAGAGAGGACCGGTCAGTTCATCCTCGATCGCCTCGAAGGCAGCGCAGATGGTGTCGCGCAGCCCTTCGAACCAGGCACGCGCCTCCGCCTTCTTCTTTTCGATATCTGCAGGGAGGCCTGGGGGGAGTTGCGGTCGTTCCATGGAAAATTGCGTCCTGTTGGCGGGTTTCCCGATGAAATTCCGCCGATTCGATTGAAGTCGCCACAGTTCATACTTTCGCGCCGATGGCAACGCCGGTCCAGCGCCTCGGGCGGTCTGTCGCACCACGGCGCCGTGAGTCTGCCAGGACGTGCGAGGGCCGCCATCACGGTCAAGATTGGTGCACGTGTCGGTGCCAATCTATGGAATACATGCAGCGACAGTTTGGCTGTACGACGAAGGCCGCCGCCGAACAAAGCTCTGGCAAAGCTCAAGCGCCGTCACTATCTTAGCGCTTAGAGGTATAGCCCATGGCAAGAATACCTGCAGGCCCGCCGCTCGATGGTTTGCGACGGCAGATCGCCCGGCATCGCCGGGACAATCCGACACGAGGCGATAGCCTTTTCGTGCGGGAGACCTTTCGGCTCAATCGCAGCGCTGCCCGAGCGAAGGCACGGGAATGGTTCGATACCTGGCCGAAGGCCGCCTATTGGACCGAGGTCGAAAGCTGGCGGCAGCTCGAGGGCGACGAGATCGAGTTTACCATGCGCCGCCTGCCGTCTGCGGATTAGCCGGGTTCGGCCCCGCTCTCAACCGTGGCCGTCTTCATCCATCAGGCGTGGTCCGGCGCCTTCCATCGACAGCACGTCGTGCGGGTTGCGCAGCGGGCATTCATGCAGCGACAGGCAGCCGCAGCCGATGCAGCCCGTCAGGTGATCGCGCAGGGCCATCAGGCTGGCAATGCGTTCGTTCAGCTGTTCGCGCCAATTTTCGGACAATCTGCCCCAATCTTCCACCGTCAGCGGACGATCGTCCGGTAGAACCGACAAGGCGTCCTGGATCTCCGACAGGGGGATGCCGGTGCGCTGCGCCACCTTGATCACCGCGACGCGCCGGAGCACGCTGCGCGGATAACGGCGCTGATTGCCGCGGGTGCGGTTGCTGCGGATCAGGCCCTTGGCCTCGTAGAAATGCAAGGTGGAGACGGCGACGCCGCTGCGTTCCGCCACTTCGCCGACCGTCAGTTCGCGGCGCAATTCGCTGCTCTTCACAATTGTCATGATGGCTATTGACCTAAACTATTGTTGAGGTTTTATAGCATTGGCTCCATGATCCAGACAACAGGAGCCAGACCCCATGACTGAGAAAATGACCCTCGCCGTGATCTATGGCAGTGCGCGCCAGGGTCGCTTCTGCGATACGGTCGCCAACTGGCTGATCCGCGAGCTTTCGGATTCCGAGACCTTTAGCCTGACGATCATCGACCCGGCGCGGTTGAGAACCTCGCGCGGCCTGGGTGCCGCGGTCAATCCGGGCGAGTGGCTCGAACGCAAGATCGCCGAGGCTGACGCCTTCATCATCGTCACCCCCGAATACAATCACGGTTACCCGGCTGCGCTGAAGGAGCTGATCGATTCGGTCTACGAGCCCTGGCACGCCAAGCCGGTCTCCTTCGTCTCCTATGGCGGGGCCTCGGGTGGCATTCGCGCCGTCGAGCAGTTGCGCCAGGTTTTCGGCGAGTTGCATACGGTGACGCTGCGCGATGGGATCGCGCTCGCCAAGGCCTGGTCGAAGTTCGACGCCGCCGGCAACCTCTACAAGCCCGAGGAACTGCGCGCGCCGCTGTTCCTGATGATGGACCGGCTGACCTGGTGGGCGCGTGTTCTGAAACAGGCGCGCAAGCGCGCACCGTACAACGAAGTGGCGGCGTAATGCGCCGATCATCCACGGTGGGAGGTACCGCTTCAGCGGCGCCCGCCGGACGCCGATAGCCAGGGAGGCAGCGATGCTTACGCCGTCAGGCTGGAGAGACCTGCCGGATCGCTTCGCCGGCAATCATCGCCGCGGAGATCGCGATGTTCAGCGAGCGCTGGCCCTCGGCCATCGGAATGAGCACGCGGCCGTCGGCACACTCGTGCACGTGGTCCGGCACGCCGGCGCTTTCCCGGCCAAAGAGCAGGATGTCGTCGGGACGGAACGCGAAGCGCGTATAGGGCAGGGCGGCCTTGGTCGAGGCAAGCACGAGCCTTCGGCCGCTTTCCGCTCGCCACGCCTCGAACCGCTCCCAGTTGACATGGCGGGTGAGTGCGACCGAAGCGATATAGTCCATTCCGGCGCGCTTCAGGTTTCGATCGGAAAGGTCGAAACCGGCCGGCTCGATCACGTCGACGGAAAGCCCAAGGCAGGCGGCGAGACGCAGGATCGTGCCGGTATTGCCGGGAATGTCGGGCTGGTAGAGGGCGATGCGCAGATTGCTCACGTCAAGTCACTCGTTTTCGGGGGCATCGTGCCGCGCATCAAACTCCGCAGCCAGGATGCCCATCATGATGTCGTCGTGCCATTCACCGTCGATCAGCGCCGACTCGCGTTCGCGACCCTCGATCGAGAATCCGGACTTGAGATAGGCGGCGATCGCCCGCTCGTTGAAGGCGAGAACCCTCAGCGAGACCCGATGAAGGGCAAGTTCATCGAAGGCATAGGCCAATACCCGCTTGGTGACCGCAGTGCCAAGACCCTTGCCAAGGCGCCCCGGATCGAAAATGGCGATGGCGAAGCTCGCGCGTCGATCAGCGTGATTGATGTTGTCGAGCCTGACTTCACCGACAAGGCCGTCCTGGTCGATGATCCAGGCGGCCGGGTGTGCCGCGATCCGTGCGATCCAGGCGGCTGCTTCGCCGTGACCGAAGAGGCCGGGGAACGACCTGCCCGCACCGAACATCCGGTAGATTTCCGGATCGCGGCCGAGCCTCAGGCGCGCATCCACATCACCGTCACGAGGGCGCCGAAGCACAAAGCCGACACCTTGAAGGTCAGGAGGCGTATCCGATGAAGCGTTCATCCCTGTTCTCCGCTGCGAAAGGTCCGCCACTGCTTGCTTTTGCGGTCGCTGATTTTGCCGGCGCTAATCTGTGCCGAAACGGCAACAGATACGCGAACGATGAAATATTGTGCAAGAAACAGCCTGCGACAATCTGGCATGCCGGCGCGAATAGGGGTAGAGATCAAGCCTCTTCAACGCGAACCGACGGAGGCAAACATGAATGTCTTGATGTTGACACGCCTTCCAGGAGTAGTGGGCCACCGTTTGGCCTGACCGGTTCCGCGACCTATCTTTTGCGAGATCGACGCGCTTCCGGGACTCCGGAAGACGAGGCCCTCTTTCGGGCTGCATTTCCGGACTGGCTTTTTCATCCTAAGAACGCGGGGAAACCCGCTTTCCTTCAAAATACTCTGAAGGAGCAATGCAATGTTTGGCTGGTTTGAATCCCGCCTCAATCCCTATCCGACGGAAGAGCCGACGCTCCCGCCGAAAAGCCTTTTCGGCTTCTGCTGGCATTATTCCAAGCCGGCCGTGCCGTGGCTTCTCATCATGTCCGTCTGCACGATGCTGATTGCCATCGGCGAAGTGGCGCTGTTCCAGTTCCTCGGCAACATGGTCGACTGGCTGTCGAGCGCCAACCGCGAGACTTTCCTTCAGGCCGAGGGCGGCAGGCTCTTCTGGATGGGTGCGCTGGTGCTCATCGGCCTGCCGGGTCTCGTCGCGCTCGACTCGCTGATCATGCACCAGGTGCTGCTCGGCAATTATCCGATGATCGCGCGCTGGCAGATGCACCGCTATCTCTTGCGCCAGAGCATGACCTTCTTTGCCAACGAGTTTGCCGGACGCGTGGCGACGAAGGTGATGCAGACCTCGCTTGCGGTGCGCGAAACGGTGATGAAGATCCTCGACGTCTTCGTCTATGTCGTCAGCTACTTCGTCACCATGCTCGCGGTGGTGGCGACCGCCGACTGGCGGCTGGTGATCCCGCTCGCCATCTGGCTCGCGATCTATATCTGCATCGTCGGCTATTTCGTGCCGCGCCTGCAGAAGATCTCGAAGGAGCAGGCCGATGCGCGCTCGATGATGACCGGCCGGATCGTCGACAGCTATACCAATATCGGCACGGTCAAGCTCTTCTCGCATGCGGGCCGCGAGGAAGGCTATGCGCGGGATGGCATGGACAGCTTCCTCGAAACCGTGCATCGCCAGATGCGCAAGGTGACGCTGTTCCACGTGCTGGTTTACGCCAACAACAGCATTGCGCTCTTCGCCATCAGCGCGCTTGGCATCCATCTGTGGCTGACGAGTGCCATCTCCGTCGGCGCGATTGCGATCGCCGTCGGCCTCGCCATGCGCATCAACGGCATGTCGCAGTGGATCATGTGGGAAGTCTCGGCGCTGTTCGAGAATATCGGCACGGTCTATGACGGCATCGGCATGATGACCAAGGCGCACGACATCGTCGACGAACCGGATGCCAAGGCGCTGAAGGCGGACAAGGGGGCGATCGCCTTCGACAACATCCGCTTCCACTACGGCAAGGCCAAGGGCGTCATCGATCACCTGTCGCTCGACATCAAGCCGGGCGAGAAGATCGGTCTGGTCGGCCGCTCGGGTGCCGGCAAGACGACGCTGATGAACCTGCTGCTGCGCTTTTACGATCTCGAAGAGGGCGCGATCCGGATCGACGACAAGGATATTTCCAGCGTCACCCAGGACAGCCTGCGCGCCCAGATCGGTGTTGTGACGCAGGATACCTCGCTGCTGCACCGTTCCATTCGCGACAACATCGCCTATGGCCATCCGGAAGCGGACGACGAGGCGATCATCGCGGCGGCGAAGAAGGCGAACGCCTGGGAGTTCATCCAGGGCCTCGAGGACAACCAGGGCCGCAAGGGACTGGACGCGCAGGTCGGCGAACGCGGCGTCAAGCTCTCCGGCGGTCAGCGCCAGCGCATCGCGATCGCACGCGTATTCCTCAAGGACGCGCCGATCCTGATCCTCGACGAGGCGACCTCGGCGCTCGATTCGGAAGTCGAAGCGGCGATCCAGGAAAACCTCTTCGCGCTCATGGCCGGCAAGACGGTGATCGCGATCGCCCACCGCCTGTCGACGCTGACGGAGATGGATCGCCTGGTGATTCTCGAAGCGGGCCGGATCGTCGAGACGGGTTCACACGGCGAACTCGTCACCAAGGGCGGCCTCTATGCCGATCTCTGGTCGCGCCAATCCGGCGGCTTCATCGCCGACGACATCGAGAAGGAAGAGGCGGCAGAGTAGGATACCCATCGGCCCATCGTTCGAAAGAGCGGCGGGCTGCGGTCCTGGCCGTTACGTATTTGTAATCAGCAATTGCGTCAAAACCGATTGCTGTTGCCGCCGAACCGCCTATATCGGAACAATGCTCAGCGCCATCGTCAGCCTTTTCGAGAACTGGATCAAGCCCTTCGCGCCGCGCGAGCGCCTGCAGCCGCCCAAATCGCTCTGGGGTTTCGCCTGGTTCTATGCCCGCCAGGCGAAGGGGCCGTTCCTTGCCATGGCGGTGCTCGGCGGTCTCGTCGCCATGCTCGAAGCCGGCCTGTTCTATTTCGTCGGGCGGCTCGTCGACGTTCTCGACACGGTGAAGCCCGAGGCCGGCTGGAGCGGCCTGATCGCCGCCAACGGGCCGGAACTCCTGTTCATGCTGCTGACGGTCATGGTGTTCCGCTTTGTCGCGGTGTCGCTGGCAGCGCTCGTCGAAGAGCAGTCGATCATCACCGGCTTTCTCAACCTGGTGCGCTGGCAGTCCTATGTGCATGTTGCGCGCCAGTCGCTCACCTTCTTCCAGAACGATTTCTCCGGCCGCATCGTCACCAAGGTCTGGGCCGGCGCCCAGGCGACGAGCGATCTCATCGTCTCGCTCCTGCAAGTCGTCTGGTTCATCGTCATCTACACCGCCTCCACCATGGCGCTGGTGGCGCAGCTCGACTGGCGTCTTGCGGCGATGGTCGCCTTCTGGATCGTCGTCTTCCTGTCGCTTGCACGCTACTTCGTTCCGCGCATCCGCAAACATGCCCGTGACACGGCCGAAATGGCATCGATGCTGAATGGCCGCATGGTCGATGCCTATTCCAACATCCAGACGCTGAAGCTCTTCGGTCGCGACGAGGAGAACGATCGCTATATCCGCTCCGGCTTCGACCGGTTCCAGGGAGCGGTCATTCCGTTCACGCGGCTGCTGACGGCGGTGCGCGCGTCGCTGGCGCTGCTTTCCGGCCTGATGATCACGGCCATCGCCGTCTATTCGATCCACCTTTGGCTCGGCGGCGCGATCAGTTCCGGCGCCGTCGCCTTCACGCTGGCGCTGGTGCTCCGGCTCAACATGCTGCTCGGCCGCATGATGACCCAGTTCAATGCGATCATGCGCAACATCGGCACGATCCAGAACTCGGCCGAACTCGTGTCGCAGCCGATCGGTCTCGTCGACCGGCCCGGTGCCGCGGAGCTTGCCGTCAGCCGGCCGGAGATCCGCTTCGAACACGTGCGCTTCCACTACGGCAAGGGTGAGCGCGTCATCGACGATTTTTCGCTGACCGTCCGTCCGGGTGAGAAGGTGGGTATCGTCGGGCGCTCCGGCGCCGGAAAGTCGACCCTGGTCAATCTGCTGCTGCGCTTCTACGACCTCGAGGGCGGGCGGATCCTGATCGATGGGCAGGATATCGCAGCGGTCAAGCAGGAGTCCCTGCGTGCCCAGGTCGGCATGGTCAGCCAGGACACCTCGCTGCTGCACCGCTCGATCCGCGACAACATCCTGTTCGGACGGCCGGATGCGAGCGAGGAGCAACTGATTGCCGCCGCGCGCAAGGCCGAGGCCCACGACTTCATTCTCGGCCTGCAGGACCAGCGCGGCCGCAAGGGGTTCGATGCCCATGTCGGCGAGCGTGGCGTCAAGCTTTCCGGCGGTCAGCGCCAGCGCATCGCCATTGCCCGGGTGATGCTGAAGGACGCGCCGATCCTCGTGCTCGACGAGGCGACGTCGGCGCTCGATTCAGAAGTCGAGGCGGCGATCCAGTCCAACCTCGACCGGTTGATGCAGGGCAAGACCGTGCTCGCGATCGCGCACCGGCTTTCGACGATTGCGGCGCTCGACCGGCTCGTCGTCATGGACAAGGGGCGGATCGTCGAGGAGGGAACCCACGCGGAGCTCGTCGCCCGCGGCGGGCTTTACGCCGGGCTCTGGTCGCGCCAATCGGGCGGATTCCTCGCCCGCGACGAAGCGGCGGAGTAGGGCGCCCCAAGAGCGCTTCGACGCCCACCCGTCCAGCCTGAATTCACCCCAACTGGCGACCGTCAAGTCCTTGTGCCGATTGGCCGCGCTTTTCCCCGCGACAATCTGCCCACATCCCCTTGTCAAGGCTGGACATAATTTGCGATCAAGCATAGAACGCGCCGGATTGACGGGGAATCTGTGTGCCGTGCGCGCGCAGAATTTTTCCGGATTCTGGTGCCGAAGTCGTGTTTGCAGCCGCAAATCGACGGGGGCGACAGCACTATGAATAGGGCGTGGTTCCTTGACCTGGATCAAGTCGCCAGGGGCAGGAATTTCGCCGGGGGCGGATGCGGTTTCCGCAATATTGCGTGAGAGGATGGTTTAGCCGTGAGCGAACACGACACTTCAAGCGAGGCCTTGGGCGAGCCCACTCGCCGCGATTTCCTTTATCTGGCTACCGGTATGGCAGGCGTCGTCGGCGCCGGTGCTGTCGCTTGGCCGTTCATCGACCAGATGCGTCCGGATGCATCGACGCTCGCGCTCGCCTCGATCGAGGTTGACGTTTCGAGCCTGCAGCCCGGCATGTCGCTGACGGCGAAATGGCGCGGCAAGCCGATCTTCATCCGCAACCGTACGGAGAAGGAAGTCGAAGAGGCAAAGGCCGTCAAGCTCGACGAGCTGAAGGACCCGGTTGCGCGCAATGCCAACCTTCCGGCCGAAGCACAGGCAAGCGACGTCGATCGCTCTGCCGGCGAGGGCAAGGAAAACTGGATCGTCATGATCGGTTCCTGCACCCATCTCGGCTGCGTGCCGCTTGGCCAGGCCGGTGACTTCGGTGGCTGGTTCTGTCCCTGCCACGGTTCGCACTACGATACGGCCGGCCGCATCCGCAAGGGTCCGGCGCCGGAGAACCTTCACGTGCCGACCTTCGCGTTCGTTTCCGACACAGTTATCAAGATCGGTTGAGGGGACTACTGATAATGAGTGCTGAACATTCAACCTACACGCCGACGACTGGCATTGAGAAATGGGTTGATTCCCGTCTGCCGTTGCCGCGTCTCGTTCACGATAGCTTCATCAGCTATCCGGTTCCCCGGAACCTGAATTACGCCTACACCTTCGGTGCCATGCTTTCGGTCATGCTGGTCGTGCAGATCCTGACCGGTATCGTGCTGGCGATGCACTACGGCGCCGACACGGGCGTTGCCTTCAACTCCGTCGAAAAGATCATGCGCGACGTCAACCACGGCTGGCTGCTGCGCTACCTGCATGCCAACGGCGCATCCTTCTTCTTCATCGCCGTCTACCTGCACATTGCCCGCGGTCTCTATTACGGCTCCTACAAGGCGCCGCGCGAAATCCTCTGGATCCTCGGCGTGGTCATCTATCTGCTGATGATGGCGACCGGCTTCATGGGCTACGTTCTGCCCTGGGGCCAGATGTCCTTCTGGGGTGCGACCGTCATCACCGGCTTCTTCACCGCGTTTCCGCTGGTGGGTGAGTGGATCCAGCAGTTCCTGCTCGGCGGCTTCGCGGTCGACAACCCGACGCTGAACCGTTTCTTCTCGCTGCACTATCTGCTGCCCTTCATGATCGCCGGCGTCGTCGTCCTGCACATCTGGGCGCTGCACGTCACCGGCCAGACCAACCCGACCGGCGTCGAAGTCAAGTCCAAGACCGACACCGTTCCCTTCACGCCCTATGCGACGCTGAAGGATGCGCTCGGCGTTTCCGTCTTCCTGATCGTCTATGCCTGGTTCGTCTTCTACCAGCCGAACTTCCTCGGCCACCCGGACAACTATATCCCGGCTGACGCCCTGAAGACGCCTGCCCACATCGTTCCGGAATGGTACTACCTGCCATTCTACGCGATGCTGCGCGCCATCACCTTCAACATCGGCCCGATCGACTCCAAGCTCGGCGGCGTTCTGGTGATGTTCGGCTCGATCCTCGTCCTGTTCTTCCTGCCCTGGCTCGACACGTCCAAGGTCCGCTCGGCCGTCTACCGTCCGTGGTACAAGCTGTTCTTCTGGATCTTCGTCGCCAACGCCATCATGCTCGGCTGGCTCGGCTCGCGCCCGGCAGAAGGCCTCTACGTCGTGATGTCGCAGATCGGCACGCTGTACTACTTCGGCTTCTTCCTCGTCATCATGCCGGTTCTCGGCCTGATCGAAACGCCGAAGCGCATTCCGAACTCCATCACCGAAGCGGTCTTGGAAAAGAAGAATGCCAAGGCGCAGCCGGCCGCCGCACGCGCCTGATCAGAACAGCGATTGATAAGGAACCCACAACAATGAAAAAGCTTGTTACAGGCATTCTGTCACTCGCTGTCGTCGCTGGTCTCGGTCTCGGTGCAGCTGTCGCCGAAGAGGCGAAGGGCGGCGAGGAGCATGGCGGCGGTACGCCTCACTATCCGATCCACAAGCCGGAACAGCAGGAATGGAGCTTTGCCGGCCCCTTCGGTCACTATGACAAGGGCCAGCTTCAGCGCGGCCTGAAGGTCTACACCGAAGTCTGTTCGGCTTGCCACTCGATGAACCTGGTGGCCTTCCGTACGCTCGAAGACCTCGGCTACTCGGAAGCGCAGGTGAAGGCGTTTGCGGCGAACTACGAAGTTCAGGACGGCCCGAATGCCGACGGTGAGATGTTCACCCGCAAGGCCCTGCCGTCCGACCACTTCCCGTCGCCCTATCCGAACAAGGAAGCGGCTGCGGCATCGAACAACGGTGCAGCGCCGCCGGACTTCTCGCTGATCGCCAAGGCACGCGGTATCGAGCGCGGCTTCCCGCAGTTCATATTCGACATGTTCTGGCCCTACCAGGAAGGCGGCCCGGACTACATCCACGCGCTGCTGACCGGCTACCAGGATCCGCCGCAGGGCGTCGAAGTCGCGGAAGGCACCCACTACAACCCGTATTTCGCGAACGCTGCCGCTCTGGCGATGGCCCAGCCGATCTCCAACGACCAGGTCACCTACGACGATGGCACGCCGCAGACGGTCGATCAGTACGCCAAGGACGTTGCCTCGTTCCTGATGTGGGCGGCCGAGCCGCACCTCGAAGAGCGCAAGCGCACCGGCTTCATGGTCATGGTGTTCCTGCTGATCTTCACCGGCCTCGTCTACCTCACGAAGAAATCGGTCTACGCCAACAAGGAACATTGACCAGATGCCGGATTAAGCCGGCTCTGATCGAGATCCAGCAAGGGGCCCCGGTTCGTCCGGGGCCCTTTTTCGTTGGGTTGGGCCCGGCGTTCTCTTGACCGGGTGCACCGCGGGCAACAGCGTTGCCGCTGATCCCGAGCCAACTCAGGGGTGATCGCATTTAATTGGCCACGGCTGCAATCTGTACGGACATAGGGTTTGCGTCTGTTCCCGTCTTGGTGAACCAAAGTTCGCCATCGCCAATTATGACGCCTTTCCAGTTGGTAAACAGTGTTTTCGCACTTCTGTTTGGCTTTGAAATTCAGAAGAAAGCTGGAGCGCAGAAGAAAAGTAGACTCGGTCCGGCAGCGGTCTTCCAATGCACCTAACCTATGCTCCTTCCACAAACATTCCCATCAAGGCGTCACGCCATCGGCTATTGGCAGCTTCCGTCGCATTCACTTCGCCGGCAGGACAACGATGTTTGCCATCATGCCATTATCCTCATGCTCCAGGATGTGGCAGTGATAGACAAACTTTCCGGCGATGTTCGGACGCAGGAAGGGGACGATGATTTTCACCTCTCCGGGCTTTCCGTTTCGTTGCTGCGGAATATCAATGACGTCCCGAAGGCCCTTGTAGTCGAGGGCGGCGCCTTCCTGTTCCGTCACGAGGAAATCGGTTTGATGGATGTGGAAGACGTGCCGTTCGCCCGTTACGTTCCTCAACGTCCACTCCTCGACGTCGCCTATTGTCACAGTGGTATCGATGCGGCCCTGGTCGAACATCTTGTTATTAAGGAAGAAGGTCTTTCCGTCGGCCGTTTCTGAAAAGGTGATCGTCCTTCGGTTGGTGATGGGAAGCTTCCTGACTTCCCTGGCGGTTATGTCGCCACTGTCGAGGGCGACCGCCGGCTTCGAAAGATCTGCGCTAGTCGACCCACCATTGACCGGCCCACCTTCGACGATGACCGTTCCTAACTCCACCTGGGGGTTGGGATCTCCCTGCGGACCAGTATCCACTTTCAGCGAGCGCAGTGGATAATGGCCGGCCTTGGCACTCTGTACAAGAACCTCCGCCCGTGCCCCCGGCGAAAGGTACAGGGTCTGTTCCTTGACCGGCAGTTCTGTCGGATTTCCGTCACGACCGAGAACCCAGAACGAGTGGCCGTCGAGCTCAAGGTCGAAATAGGAGTCCGCGCCGAGATTGCCAATTTCCCAGATCTGGAATTCGCCGGGCCTCATTCGAATGGCTGGGTGCTTCTGGCCGTTGATTGTCTTCGTTTTCGGGTCACCATCCTTTGCGCCGGGCAGATCGATGTCACGGAGGATCAGCGTCTGGCGCTGCAGGTCGGCAAATTGCGGATAATGTGTCTCGGTCATGCTCTCAACGACGAGCAGGCCGGAGAGGCCGCTAAGCACCTGATCCTCCACACGCCCGTGGACATGCGGATGATACCAGTGCAGACCCAGCGCATGATCTTCCGGCACGCGCCAGGCATATTCGTAGACGTTGCTGTGATGCCCCACATGTTCATGACCTTTGGGGTGAACTTCGACGAAGATGTCGTCGGCCGGCTCCGTCGGGGGGATGGCCATGCCGTGATAATGAAGATTCGTGGGTTCGGGCTTGCTGATCTCGTTGTCCGCCTTGGCGATTTCGTTGACGAGATGAATCTTGACGAGATCCCCCCGTCTAACCCGTAGCACCGGCGAGAGGTACTTGCCGTTGAACACGTTGGAGCTGAACGAAACGCCCGCTACGTTGATCTTGGCAGGCGCGGCGGTGAGGGCAAGGGTGAGTTCGCCATTGCGACTGTGCACTTCCTCGGGCCTTACAAGCTCCTCGGCCGCCTGCTGAGCGCTGGCAGCGCCTGGTAGTAGCTCGGCGAGACATATGAGTCCGGCCGCAAGTAAGGCATGTCTAGGAACGAAACAACCTTCGGACTGATAGGTCATGCAAAGCTCCTCTTTGATTTGAGAATTGAGGAAGCTGCGTTAAGCCCGAGTTGGGCCACGCTTGCACTCATAATTAGCGATTAAATTTCTGGTAGCAACCGTGTTGGAACGGATCAGGACGGAGAGCGTGCTTGGGATGACAAGGGGATGATGTTGCCGCTGAGAGGCTTGCGTTTTGCATTGGGACTGATGGCGCGCACGGTGGAGAAATCCGCACGCTCTGGTTCATATCCGGAGAGATGGGCGGTAAGGGCAACGTCGTCCTATTGACTTGATCGAGCTCCAAAACAAAGGCTCTGGTCCGTCCGGGCCTTTTGCGTTTGGGGAGCATAGGATCTGTTGGCAGCAGATAAGACTAGCGCCGTTCGCGCATTCAATCCGCGACAGTCCAGTGCGGATTCCAGGCGATCTCCCAAAGGTGGCCGTCGGGGTCGTGGAAGTAGCCAGAATAGCCGCCCCAGAAACGTTCGTGTGGGCGATCGGTAATGATCGCGCCAGCATCTTCGGCCTGTTTCATGACCGCATCGACCTCCTGCCTCGAATTGACGATATGTCCGATTGAGACGGCGCCAAGCCGCGCCTGCGTCGGGGATATCTTTGCGTCTTTGGCAAGCGAAGGCGCGGGAAAGAGCGCCAGTATCAAGTCGTCGCCCATGTGGAAAAAGACCACTGCGCCGTCCTCGAATTCCTGGCCGATAATTCCCTGCGTCGGCAGCCCCATGCCGTCGCGATAGAAGGCCAGTGACCTTTCAAGGTCGTTTACCGCGAGCGTGAGGACTTTCAGCCGTGGTTTCATATCCGCCTCCCGATTTGCTGCAGCGACCTTTGCGCGTCTGACAAGACGCTCGGCGCTGTAGGCGAAGGCGTTGCCACATAGGCCACACCAACCCCTTCCGGGACATTATAGCGGAGGATGGTTGGCTTTTCGCCGGTGGTAGCGCCGGCGGGATCGAGTTCGAGTGCAATTGAAGGGCTTGGCCGTTCCGATCAGTATTGCCGGTCGTGGGCATGCGAAAACGGCCCCGTCAAAAACGGGGCCGTTCGCGAGATTCCTTTGATTTCCGCCGCTTAGCTGAAGCGGCCGGCGGCGTGGGCGAGCATCGTGTAGACCTTGCCGGTATCCGACGTCAGGTAGGTCTGGGTGATGCGCTTGTCCGGGTCGTTGCGGGCAACGTCGGCGAGCAGCTTCTCGAAGTCGGCGATGTAGCGGTCGACGGCGGTGCGGAACTCCGGCTCGCGGTCGTACTTGCGCTTGATCTCGTCAAAGGTCTGCTGGCCCTTCAGCGTGTAGAGGCGACGGGTGAAGACGTCGCGCTCGCCGCGCTGGTAACGGCGCCACAGTTCGACCGAGGCATCGTGATCGATGGCGCGGGCGATGTCGACCGAGAGCGAGTTCAGCGACTCGACGACGTGGCGCGGATTGCGGCTGTCGCCGGTGCGGGCCGCAGGCTGCGCTTCGGCCGGGCGCTGCGGCGCCGGCGAGGGGGCCTCTTCGCGCGATGCCGCACGCAGCAGATCGCGCATCCAGCCACCACCTTCTGCAACCTCGCTGGTCACCGCCTGCGACGGAGCGGGCTGGCGAATGGCCGGCTGCTCGATGCCGAGGCTACCGCGCAGTGCCGGGGCCGGTTCCTGCCGGGCTGGCTGCTGCACGACGGGCTGTTGAGCGACCGGCTGAGGCTGAGCGACCGGCTGCTGCGGCTGCGGCGCAGGCTGCTGCTGCACCGGACGAGAGACCGGAGCGGCGGGCTGCTGGCGCAGCGGCTGAGCCACTTCGAGCTGCGTCGATGACTTGCCGATGATGTCGGACAGTTCCTGCAGCGCCTTGATCTGTTCGCCGACGGCGCGACGCATGACCGCCGCGTTTTCCTTCGCCTCTTCCGGCAGGTCGAAGGCACCGCGCTTCAGTTCTTCGCGGGTCATGTCGAGTTCCTTGCGGATCTCGCCGGCCGAGCGACGGATTTCGTCGGTGGCACCGCTGAAGCGGCCAATCGCCTCGTCGATCGCCACGCGAACCGCGTCGCGCAGTTGGCCTGCCACGCCGTCGGACTTCTTGCCGCTCTCGGCGAGCATGCGCTCAATGTCGGACACCGAGGCCGCGACGCTGCCGCGCAGGCGCGAGGCCACTTCCTTGGAGCGTTCCTCGGCATTGGCGAAGGCGCCTTCGATCGACGCACCGGCATCTTCGCCGATCTTGGCGATCGCCTGGCGCAGGGCTTCCGAAGCGCCGAGCGCACGGCCCTCGACCGAAGAGAGCGTCTTGTTGACGTCGGCAAACGAGGTCTCGACGCCGGAGCGAAGCGTATCGGCGATCTGGCGCGAGCGCTCCTCGGCTCGGCTGAAGACCTGCTCGACCGACGCACCGGCTTCGTCACCTGCCTGGGCGAGCGTGTTGCGCATCGCTTCGGCCGCTTCGGCGGCGCGCTGTTCGGCGCTGGTCAGCAGGCGACCGACATCCGAGAAGGATTGCTGGATACCGCTGCGCAGGTTGCCGGCAACGAGGCCCGAACGCTCTTCTGCGCGCTGGAAGGCGCCATCGACGAAGCCTTCGAGCGCACGCATGGTCCGTTCGATCTCTTCCGAGCGCTGGACGAGGCCCACCGAAAGGGTGCGCAGCGCATCCTGACGTTCCTCGAGCGTGCTGACGAGGTTCGACTGGGCAGCGCCAAGCAGGTCGGAGGCCTGGCTCAGCACCTTCGAGTGATCCTCGAAGCGGCCGACGATGCCGCCGATCTGCGACAGGGTTGAGGCGGACATGTCGGACAGCTTGTCGACCTTGCCTTCGATGAGGCGGGTCGAGGTCGACAGCATGTCGGAGGCCTGACGGGTCGATTCCGACACGCGGGCGATCGTCGATTCCAGACGCTGGTCCATTTCGCCGAGGTTGCTGCTCGCCTGGTCGATGACCGTGGCGATCGCGGCGTTGTTGTTGGCGAGCTGGTCGATCAGGCCCATGGCGGTCGACTGCAGACGGTTCTCGACCATCTTCATCGCCTTTGCCGTTTCTTCGGCCCGGTGCGAGATCGCATTCAGCGTTTCGCCGGTGCGCTCGGCGATGGCGTTGACGAGGGCGGCGTTTTCCGCACGCAGACGATCGGCGCTTTCCTGGGTCACGGCGGCAATGCGCTCGGCGGCCTCGCGGCCGGTCGCGGCATATTGGTCGATGACGGGGCGGGCCTGCTCGTCGATCAGGCGCGACAGCTCCAGCGAACGGCCGGCGAGCATCGAGTTGAGCTCGCGGGTGCGGTCGTCGAGCGTGTTGCGGATCGCTTCGCCACGGGCTTCGAGCGCCTTCTCGGTGTTGGCGAGGCCCTGCTGAATGTTGTCGGCGTGGCTGGCGATCTGGCTGTGCGTGGCCGCGAGCCGTGCCGTTGCAGTATCGGCCGCGTCGGCGATCGAACGGGCAAGATCGGCGTGACGTGCTGCGCTGGCAGCAGCCTTCTGCTCGATCGTATTGGCAAGCTCCGCATGGCGGGCGGCGGTGGCCGCTGCCGTCTGGTCGATCGTGTTGGCAAACTCGGCCTGGCGAGCGGCAAGCGCCGAGGCGAAATCGTCGCCGGCCTTGGAGAGGAGCTCGGCCGAGCGCGCCGCTTCCGCGTCGATCTCCCGAGCGACATCGCTGACGGCGCCGCGAAGCGTGGTCGCGAGGCCTGCAGCCTTGCCTTCGATGCGTGCGGCTTCTGCGTCGAGTTCCTGGGCGACCTCGCCGACCGCGCCGCGAAGCGTGGTTGCAAGGCCTGCAGCCTTGCCTTCAAAGCGCGCGGCTTCTGCGTCGAGTTCCTGGGCAACATCGCCGACCGCGCCACGAAGCGTGGTGACGAGACCGGCGGCCTTGTCCTCGATGCGGACGGCTTCCGCGTCGAACTCCTGGGCCACGTCACCGACGGCGCTGCGCAGGTTGCTGACGAGATCGCTGGTCTTGCCTTCGAGGCGGGCGGCTTCCGCGTCCAGGTTCTGCGTTGCTTCGCTGACCGCACCGCGCAGGCTGCTGACGAGCACGGCGGCCTTGCCCTCGATCGTCCGGTTGACGTTTTCAAGGCCGATGTTGAGGGCACGATCCATGGTGCCGAGGCGCTCGGCAATGTGCTCGGCACCGGCTTCGATGGCGCCGGTGATCCGGCTGGCCGCCATTTGGCTCATGCGATCGATGTCGCCCGCCCGGTCGCCGAGGCTGTTGGCGATCCGCTGGCCGGCGCCATCGACGATCTCGTTGACGCTGCCGACGCTGTCGCGGACGCGTTCCTCGAGCGAGCTGAGGCTGACTTCCAGGCGCAGGCCGGTATCGTCGACCAGGGCGTTGACGTCGTTGACGCTGCCGCGGATGCGATCCTGCAGCGCACCAAGGCTGTTTTCGATGAGGGTGCCGGTGTCGCCGACGACCGAACCGACACTGCTGACGCTGCCACGGATCCGATCTTCCAGCGCATTGAGGCCGCTTTCGACGCGGGCCGCGGCATCGTCGACGACGGAGCCGACATTGGCAACGCTGCCGCGGATGCGGTTTTCAAGCGCGCCGAGATTGCTTTCGATGCGGGCGCCAGTGTCGTCGACGACCGTGCCGACATTGCCGACGGTGTTGCGAATGCGATCTTCGAGCACACCGACGCGGGTTTCGATATGCATGCCCGTTTCGTCGACGATCGAGCCGATGTTGCCGGCGCTTTCGCGCATGCGCTCCTCGAGGGCGCCAAGGCTCGTCTCGATGCGCAGGCCGGTGTCGTCGAGGCGGTCGTTGATGCCGTTGATCGACATGTCGACGCGGTTGGTCAGGCTGTCGGCCGCCAGGCTGATCTGATTGGCGGTTTCGGCCAGGCGCTCGGCAATATTGCCGGTTGTCGAGCGCATGCGGGCTTCGAGCGCTTCACCGCTGCGGTCGATGACGCCGGCAAGCGCGGACTGGCGCTCATCCAGCGACATTTCGAGCATGCTGGCGCTGGTGGCCAGCGTCGTGGCGATTGCGGTCGACTGATCGGCCAGCATGCCTTCGAGCTGGTCGCGGCCCTGGCCGACCGCGAGGTTGATGGCGTCGATGCGGTCGTCCAGCGTGGCGCGGATCTGTTCGTGCGTCGACGACAGGGTATCGCGCAGGTGCTCGGCGCGGCCGCTCAGCGTCTGCTCGATTTCGGCTGCCTTGCCGGCGAGCGAAGCGGTCGCTTCGGTCGTGCGTGCCGTCAGGGCATCGGCGATCTGCGCACTGGTCTCGGTCAGCGTGTCGGAGATCTTGCCGACACGGCCGCTGAGGTCCTCGGCGATGCGGGCGCTCGTCTGGGTGAGGGTGTCGGAGATCTGGCTGACGCGGCCGCCGAGGTTTTCGGCGATCGTGTTGACGCTCTCGGAGAGCTTCTGCTCGATATCGCCGACGCGGTCGGTCATGGTTTCGGCAACGGCGGTCGCGCGGAACGTCAGGCTGTCGGCCACGTCTTCGGCGTGGCGGCTCAGCGTGTTGGCCATTTCATTGGCGCGCGACGACATCGTCGAGGTGATGGCGGCGGCACGTTCGGCAAGAACGCCATCGAGGGCCGAGGTCTGGCTCGTGAGCGCTTCGGAGATCGCCTCGCCACGTTCGGACAGGACGCGCTCCAGCCGATCGGCCGTGCCGCTGACGGCGTTGTCGATCGAGTCGGCGCCCATGGACAGGATAGTCGAAAGGGCGAGCGTGCGCTCGGACAGCGTGTTGTCCAGGCGGTGCTGGCTGGCAGCGATCGCGCTGGTGATCTCGTCGGTCGAGCCGCTGAGCGTCTGTTCGATGCGGGCATGAGCGGCATGCAGGCCGTCAACGAAGGCGGCGGTGCGGGTGTCCAGCCCCTCGGTCAGGCGCTGTTCGCTGCTGGTGAGCGCGCTGGCAAGCGCGTCGGCGCGCTGGCCGAAGCCGTTTTCGATGCGCTCCTGCGCCTGGGAGAGGGCGCCCATGAGGCCGCTGGTCTTCTCGGAGAGAACGGCATCGATGCGGCTGTGGGCATCGCCGACCAGATTGCTGAGTTCCGAGGTGCGGCTGGCGATCGTCTCCTCGATGAAGTCCTGGGTCGCGCCAAGCGTGGTCGCCAGCGTCAGCGACTGATCGGAGAGGGCAGAGCCGATCTTCTCGATGCTGCTGTCGAGCGCGCCGCCGATCGCTTCCGAGCCGCCGGAGACGGTCTCGTTGATGCGGTGCAGGCTCTCCATGAGTTTGGTGTCGAGCATGCTGGCGCGCTTGTCGAAGGCGGAAGCAAACTCGTGGAAGCGCTCGTCGAAGGCGGTCGCGAGCTGGCCGACGGTGGTCTGCAGCTTCTCTTCGAAGAAGCCGCCGCGCAGGTCCAGATCCATGATCGCATCGTCGGCGCTGGAGCGCAGGCTCTGGCGGAAGCTTGCGCCTTTTTCGTCGAGCGTGGCGTTCAGTGACGCGAGGACGTCATCGAGACCGCCGGTGATCGCCTGCTGGCCGACGCTGAGGCTTTCATTGAGGTCACGGGTGCGGGCGATCAGCGTCTCGTTGAGTTGGCGCGCACGGTCGTTGAGCGCCGCGTTCAGCCGTTCGGTGCTGGCGTCGAGCGAGGAGGCGCGTGTCTCGAACTGGCTGAGCAGGTCTTCGCCGCGCTTGGTCAGCGTCTCGCTCAACTGGTCAAGCCGGGTATCGAATTCGGTGCTGAGACCAAGGCCGGCCGCCGTCAGGCCGGAAAGCAGCGCATCGGTGCGGGACGACAGCATGGTGCCGATCGACTGCAGGGCGCTGTCGGATTTTTCGCTGAGGGCTGCGGCGCGCGTGTCGATCAGCGAGGCGAAGGCTTCGCCCGAAATGGCAATGCGCGAGGCGATGTCGTCGCTCGCCTGTTCCAGGTCGTCCTTCAGCTTGCTGTGGGCGCCCGATATCGCCGAGCGGATACGCTCCGAGTGACCGATGATCGCTTCGCGCTCGAGGCCGAGTTCCTGGACCAGCGTGCGGACGCGCAGTTCGTTTTCGCTGTAGCTGCGCTCGAGCGCGTTGACTTCCGAATGCACCAGCGTTTCGAGCTCGGTGGCGCGCGCGATGGTGCGCTCGATCCCCTCGTTCATGGCCGACACTTCGCGGCGAACGGCCTGGCCGACGGTCATCACGCGATCGGCTGCAGCCGTTTCGGGCTCGGCGAGGCGCAGCGCGACCTCGGCCATGGACCGGGCGGCGTTGCGCAGTTCCTGCGCACGGGCGATCATGATGGCGAAGGAGAAGAAGAGCATGACCGGCAGCAGGATGCCGATCGCGACGCCAATGGCGCCCGGCGTCGCGGCGAGATCGCTCAGCGAGCGGATCTGCCAGATTTGCGGCCCATAGAGCAGGTTGGCAATGCCGAGGCCGGCGATGGCCCAGATGACCGACACCAGCGCGGCAACCCGGATCGCGGCGCGATTGGAGCGCACGTCAAGCGCGCGCAGCATCGCAGCCGGAGAGCGACGACCGTCGTCGTTGGCAGCGGAAAGGGCGGGGGATTTCGGCGCAGGTTCCGGGGCGAGCGTTTTGGCCGCTTCGGCAGCACGCGCGGCGCGGGATGGCTCCGGATGAGACTTTGCTCTTTTGTTCTGATCGGGCGCATGCGCCTGATTGCCGGGCTGAGACACATTTTCCTCCGGATCATCCAAGGAAGTCTTGTCGTTCGGGCTCGAGTTAAGCTCGTCGAAATCGATCTTCAGGGCAGCTTCCAAAGCCTGGAAGGCCTTTTCGTCGATTGACTCATTGCTCTTTTTCGTCGCCATAGGGATACGCCTCATTACCTTTTGCCAGCGACAACACTGCCAGCGCTCGCGCACAACGGGCGGCCGGATTTCTTCCTCGCGGGCTGTGACGGCAAGATACGCGCATCGGATCTACGCAATACCCTACTGATCACACACTGCATTGCCTCGACGGATAGTCACATTTGTGGCCGAAAGGGACCACGCGTTGAGCTTATCCACCGGAACGGTTGCCATTTTCGCACGTAGGCAAGTTCCTAAGCGTATCGTAGTGACACATTAGCTGGGTTCTTACAATTAAGAGCGCTCGGGCTTAGTTAAAATCCTAATGAAATCTTAATGCGATAACGGTGCCAAAGCCAGAAAATATAAGGAAATCAGCCGGCTTAATGGCCATTAACCATTTTCCCAGATTCCTGCCCATATTGCGCCCCGATTTAAGCTGATAGCAGCCCGCACCCGCAAAGGATGAGTATCTGAGTTTGCGCGTGTAGGTGCCCGCGACATGGCGGCACCGAAAACAAGACCAACATACAATAAACAATAGGGAATTTGGCTCATGGCGGCCCTCAGGATTGCCTTTGAAGCTCCGGACACCCCGGGAAACTCTGCCGCTGCCGGCAGGCAGCCGATCGACTTCGCCCATCTTGCGGCACAGACGATGGGTGACAAGGCGCTCGAAATCGAAGTGCTGCAGCTTTTTGCGCGCCAGGCGCGCCAGGTCATGAAAGAGATTGTGGAGGGCGAGAGCACGCTTCGCGCTCAGGCCGCCCATCGGCTGAAGGGTGCGGCGCTTGCAGTTGGCGCCGTCGACGTCGCCAGCATTGCCGGCGCGATCGAGCAAAACCCGGCAGACACATCGCTTTCCGACGCGCTTTCGGCCGCCGTGCTCGAGGCCGAGCTCTTCATATTGAAGCTTTGCCGCTAATCCAGTGGCCCAATGGGGCGAGCGGAAGCGGAGAACGCATCCCAACCGCCACCCCATTTCAAGATTGCGGCCTCGCGCCTTTGGCGCGCGAGGCGCGGACTGACGGCCGTTGTTGACTGACCGGCGGATTTGTTGGAAGAACTTTCACTGAATTTGCGCCCGAGCGGCGTGCGTCCTGAAGAGGCTTTGCGCCTTGCCAGTCCCAGCAGTTCATTCCGGAAAGAGACATGACAAAACTTACGATCGTTGCCTTTGACGGCGCGCGCCATGAACTTGATGTCGAAAACGGCTCGACGGTCATGGAGAACGCCGTTCGCAATTCGGTTCCCGGCATCGAAGCCGAATGCGGCGGAGCCTGCGCCTGCGCGACCTGTCATGTCTATGTCGACGACGCCTGGGCGGCTGCCGTCGGCGCTCCGGAAGCCATGGAGGAAGACATGCTGGATTTTGCCTATGACGTGCGGCCGACGTCGCGGCTTTCCTGTCAGATCAAGATGAACGATGCACTCGACGGTCTCGTCGTGCATGTGCCGGAGCGCCAGGCCTAAAACGCGCCGCGATCTTTCGGGTTTGCGCCTTGCGTTATTGATGCTTCGCATGTCGTCGTCGCAAGACGGCTGCGTACTCGTACGCGACATGCGCTTCATACCGCCCAGCGCCGCCTTTCCAATTCATGATTGATGCGCAAAAAAAGCGCCTCGCCGGTCGTTGGACAAGCGAGGCGAGGAGGGCGCATCGCTAACAGATGAGGGAGGGGACATCTGCAGCACCAAGACACGCCAGGAGAACCCATTTTGGCCCCGCTGTTCGGTTTTCTTCTTTTTAATATTGAACAACGTCGCCTAAACTAAAGTAACGGCAACAATTAAGCTCTTCGCACAACTACTGCGCCGCGCTTAACCCGATCGTTCGGCGGAGGCTAGTCTTTAGCCTGGCCCCTCGCTCCATGGTTTCAATATAGATGAGTCGGCGGCCGGCAGCCATCGTTATATTTCACCAATAAAATACTGTGGGTATTTCCACTGAAATCACGTCGGGCCCGACTATAGTCAGGCTCTTCTTCAGGGGCGGGGCGCGGCTACCTATTGTTGCGTTTTCTTCAGCGCTTCGAGCCGATATTGCAGTAGCCGGATCATGCGCTTGTCGAAATTCGCAGCTTCGGTGCGATCGAAGCGCGCCTGATCCTTGTCGTGCGCTTCGATTGCCGTGACACTGACACGCGCGACGGTCGCCTGCATGCGTTCGCAATCCGCTTCCGGCTTCAGGGCCAGGAACGCCTTCTCCATGCGGCGGGCGTGGTTGCGCGCGATTTCCGCGTGCCGCTCCTCATGGCGCTTGATGTCGCTCGAAAGCGTATCCCAAACCAGAGCCAGATCCCGGCCGGCCTGGCGTCGATATTTCCAGCGCGGCAGGATGATGCGAGTGCTGAGCGTCACCCGTGCCGAGCCGACTGCACAACGGCCGCCGCGACTGACGTAAGTGATGGAGCCTCCGAACTTGATACGGGTGGCGCCCGGATGACGCGCGCCGGTGGCTTTCATCATCGGGCCACTGGCCGAGAGCGCCTTGTCGAGTTCCTCCGCAGTGCGCCCACCGATCGAGAAATAGGAAAAGCTCTTGTTGATCACGGTTTCGCCCGACGCAGCGCTGAGGGGAGCGGCGACCAAGAGAGCGAGGAGGGCGGCTTTGAGCGGGACGCGTACTCGGGACATCAATGCGTGGTTCTCTTCAGTTGAACTTCGATCAAGCTTGAGGCATAGCCACGACCGGCGCAACAGCAAATCGAGGGCTCTCGGCCGAGGACGGATCGTGAGGGAAAATGACTTACAATCCATTTCAGAAATTTAGCTGGAAGCTGGCGCATGGGCGCAGCCTCGAACTCGGGCCGCGTGGCGTTTTGATGGCGATCGTCAATGTTACCCCGGATTCTTTCTCCGATGGCGGACGTTTCATCGATGCTGTTGCAGCGGTGGCGCAGGGCGTGCGCTGCCTGCAGGAGGGCGCATTGATCCTCGATATCGGCGGTGAATCGACGCGGCCGGACGCGGCGGCGGTCAGCGCTGAGGAGGAGCAGGGACGTATCCTGCCGGTGATCTCGGCGCTGAGCCGCGATACCGATGCGCTGATCTCGGTCGATACCTACCGGGCCTCGACGGCGCGGCTGGCGGTCGAAGCCGGCGCGCACATCGTCAACGACGTGCACGGTCTTCAGCGCGAGCCGGATATCGCTGCCGTTGCCGCGGATACCGGCGCGGGGCTCTGCATCATGCATACCGGGCGCGACAGGCAGAAGCTCGCCGACGTGATCGACGATCAGTTCCACTTCCTCGATCGATCGCTGGAGATCGCGGCTGAAGCCGGCGTGAAGGGCGAGCAGATCGTGCTGGACCCGGGATTCGGCTTTGCCAAGGATACGGACGAGAACCTCGAACTGATGGCGCGATTTGCCGAATTGCACCGTTTCGGACGTCCGTTCCTGGTCGGAACGTCCCGCAAGCGCTTCATTGGAGCGGTGAGCGGACGTGAGGCGGCCGACCGGGATGTGGCAACGGCGGCGACTACGGCGCTGCTGCGGGCTGCGGGCGCCTCGATTTTCCGTGTACATGATGTCGCAAACAGCAGGGATGCGCTGGCCATGACCGATGCTATGCTGATGGCCAGAGCGGGATGAGGACAAGCGCATGCGGCCCTTCGCCCGCATCCGCGTGCAAATTACCAGAATAGATTACGTCACGATTTTAGGTCGGCTCGACCCAAAACCAGCGTGATCCCAGAATAGCCGATGGGACGGAGAAGCATGAGCCCGACTTACACGATCACTCTCAAGAACTGTGCCTTCTTCGCGCGCCACGGCGTCTTCGACGAAGAGGAGCTCCTCGGGCAGCGCTTCTTCGTGGACGCCGAGCTCGAAGTCGAGCAGGGAACGGCGCTCGTCGATGATTCGATCGAAGACACCGTCCACTATGGCATCGCCTTCCAGGAGATCGAGCGCATCGTCACGGGGCGCCGCCGCTACCTGATCGAGGCGCTGGCGCTGGAAGTCGCAAAGACGCTCTGCGTACGCTTCCCGCAGATCAAGCGCGCCAAGGTTTCGATCCGCAAGCCGAACGCGCCCGTACCCGGCGTGCTCGACTATGTCGAAGTGACGGTCGAACATGTCGTCTGAGCCCGAGTGGCGGGTCGCCACACTCGGGCTTGGCGGCAACCTTGGGGATCCGCGCAAGGCCATGGCAGCGGCGCTTCAGGCGCTCGATCAGCGCGCCGACTGCGTCGTCAAGGCCGTCTCGCGGCTCTACCGCACGCCGCCATGGGGCAAGACCGACCAGGCGTGGTTCTTCAACGCCTGCGCCGCGGTCGGCACGACTTTGGAGCCTGAGGCTTTGCTCGACACCTGTCTCGACATCGAGCGTTCGATGAAGCGGGTGCGTGACGAGCGCTGGGGACCGCGCACGCTGGATATCGACGTGCTGACCTATGAAGGTGTGGCTCAGGCGGAGACACGACTGGAACTGCCGCATCCCAGGATGACGGACCGAGGCTTTGTGCTGAAGCCGCTCGCCGATATCGCCGCCGACATGCCGGTTCGCGGACGCACGGTTAGCGACTGGCTGCGTGGGGCGGATGTGACCGGCATCGAGGTCGCCGATGGCGACATGACCTGGTGGCGTGCCAAGTCCTGATCAATTCCGTTCAGCCGAGGAGCTTTCCCGAAACAGCAAAGCCCCGGCGAAGACGACCGGGGCTTTGTCGCTTGGCTGTGTCCGGAACTACTTGATCGAGCCGACAGCGATCGTGTCGACCTGGCGATTGAGGCTGACGCCGATAACCGGGACCATCGTCTCCTCGACCTTGACGGAGATGGTGATGTTCATCGTCTGGTCGTCCTGAAGGCGGGCGATCATGGCGCCGTTCAGCTTCTTGCGGTTGATGCCGACGACGACCTTGTCCTTGGCGACGTTGCCGGAAACGATATCGAGACCCTTGCCCTCGGCGCCGTCGAGAAACTTGCCCGTATAACTGTTGCCCTTGCTGGTGATCAGCGCCGACATCGGCTGCTTGAACACGCCGACGCGGCAGAAACCGTCGAGCTTGATGCCGGTATCGTCACCGGCGACCGGTTCGCCCGAGAGGTCGCAGGTGAACTTGGTGCCCTTGTATTTGCCGGCGACGATCTCGCCCGGGCCTTTCCACTGGCCGGCGACCTTCTCGAAGAAGGCCTTGTCCTTGACGCCGGAAAAGGCTGGCGTCGCAACGCCGACGGCGGCTGCAAGCGCGATGGCGGCAGTGCCGCGGGCGATCAAAGAAGGGCGCGAGAACATAAACGATCCTTGATGGGTCAACGTCCGAAACTGAAAGCCACATTTGCGCGGAAATGGTTAATGGAGCGTTTCCAGACGGTGGCTATCAAGGCAACTTTGTGGCCGTGACGCCGATTATGCACCGAGCTTTCGGGCCCACCAAGGCCAGCCGCCCCACGTTTTCCGCAAACCGGCTTCAGGACTCCGGCGGAAGGCCAGGAAGGCGGTTCAAGCGAATCGATCGCCGCCTTCGCTGCCGGCGCGCCCGGCGCCGGAACTCAAGTCGGCGAGAAAGTCGCCGATACCCGGGCGTTTCAAAGCGCGGAACGGCATGGGACGGCAGAGATCCATGGCCGCTATGCCGATGCGCGCGGTCATCAGGCCGTTGATGACGCCTTCGCCAAGACGCGCCGAGAGCTTCGAGGCGAGGCCGTGCCCAAGCATCTGCTGGATGAGGCTGTCGCCGGCGGCGATCGAGCCGGTGACGGCAAGGTGGGCGATGACGTCGCGCATCAGCCGCAGCAGGCCGAGCGTGCCGGGGCGGCCGCCGTAGAGCTCGGCCATGGCGCGGATCAGGCGCGCGGATTCGTAGAGCACATATCCAAGGTCGACGAGGGCGCGTGGGCTGACCGCCGTGACGATCGAGACGCGCTTGGAGGCGGCAAGGATGAGACGGCGCGCCTCGCGGTCGAGCGGGCTCAATAGCTCGCGCTCTGTAAGCTCGATCAGATGCGGTCCATCGATGATCTCGCCCTCGGTCTCCTTCAGTCGCGTGCGGCCGCGTGCCGTTCGCGGATTGGCGGCCAGCAGATGCACGAGCTTGGTCTGCGCCGACCGTGCGAGCTTGGTATTGCCGGAAGTCGCCGCAGTCTCCGTTTCCGCTTTCAGCTTCTGGATCGCGGTAAGCTGCATCATGCCGGAAAGCTCCCGGATGACGACGATCAATAGGGCGAGGAGGCCGATGACGACGACCGCGAGGGCGGCGTAGCCAAGCCAGTCAGCACGGGTGAAGAGATCGCGCAGCAGCCGGTCGACCCACAGGCCGGCGGCAAGCGACAGGATGATGCCGAGGGCGCCGATCGCGATCTTGCCGACCGACAGACGGCGCTTGCGCGGGGCCGCCTCCGGGAGCGTCAGTGCCTCGACCACCAGCGTGGTCTCGCGGAACGGGTCTTCCGCATCGGGCGTCAGCACGACGTTGTCGTCGAAGCTCGCGGGCGAACGCGGCGCGCGTGTCTGAGGGCCGGGCTGAACGGGCTTCTCCTCTCCAACCGAAAAGGCACCGGGTCGGCGGCGGCGGCCATTGCTATCGTCACTCATGCGAGCCGGTCTCCGAACAGAAATTGCATGGCCCGGTCGAGGCGGATATGCGGTACCGACAGCTTTAAGCCGCCACTGGTTTCTTCGAGATGCGGCGGACGGAAGCGAACGAAGCTGAGCTCCGGCAGGGGGTGGGCGCTTTCGACGAAGGTAGTCCCGCCCGACTGCATCTCGATTGCTTTGAACAGCACTTCAGGATCTTCCGGCAAGTCACCGGGAAATATCGCAGTTTTCTTTTCGCCGTCAAAGATTTCGCCGTTGATCTTCTCACCGGCGATCGGCGTGCCGACGATGACCGGCAGCGTATGGCCGTCGTGGTTGACGGTTGCTTCCCGGGTCGCCCTGACCGAGGCGAGCGCCATGACCTCGAGGCCGGCGCCACTCATGCCGATGCTCTCGGCCGCGCGATCGACCAGGCGCGCGGCGATGCGCTCCAGACGGTCGTGGCTTTCGTGGTGGAGATGATCCGCCTTGGTTGCGGCGATCAGCACCTTGTCGATCCGGCGCGTCAGGAAAGACGAGAGCCAGTTGTTGGTCCCCGGGCGGAAGCAGGCGAGCACGTCGGCCAGCGCCTGTTCGAGATCGAGCAGCGCCTCCGGGCCGTTGTTGATCGCCTGCAGCGCGTCGACCAGCACGATCTGGCGGTCGAGCCGTGCGAAGTGCTCGCGGAAGAACGGGCTGACCACGTGTTTCTTGTAGGCCTCGTAGCGCCGCTCCATCATCGCCCAGAGCGAACCCTTGGGCGCGCGTCCGTCGGGAAGATCGGGAAGTGGCGAGAAGGTGAGCGCCGGCGACCCTTCGAGATCGCCCGGCATGAGGAAACGACCAGGTGGCAGGGTCGAGGGGGACCGTTCGTCCGCCTTGCAGGCCCTGAGATAGCCGGTGAAGCTCTCGGCAAGCCGGCGGGCGCTCGCCTCGTCGGCAATGGCCGTCGACCCTGCGGAAGAGGCCAGCGTCAGCCATTCCGCCGAAAAGGTGCTCCGGCTGGCGGCGCGGGCGCGCGCCACGGCGTTGTTGCTGAACGTGCGGAAATCCTGCGCCAGCAGCGGCAGGTCGAGCAGCCATTCACCGGGGTAATCGACGATATCGAGCGACAGGCGGCCGGGCGAGAACAGTCGATTCCAGCCGCTGGCGCTCTCATAGTCGAGCGTGATGCGCAGTTGCGAAATGGCGCGGGTCGAATCCGGCCAGATGCGATCGCGGACCAGCGCGGCAATATGATCCTCGTATTGGAAGCGCGGGACGGCATCATCCGGCTGCGGCTCGAGCCTGACCTTCGAAACGCGCCCGGAGCGCACCGGCTCGAACACTGGCAGACGTCCGCCGTTCAGCAGATTGTGCACCAGCGACGAGATGAAAACGGTCTTGCCGGAGCGCGACAGGCCGGTGACGCCGAGGCGGATGGAGGGGTTGACGAGGCCGGAGGCTCGGTCGGCCAGATTGTCGAGCGCAATCAGGGCGTCGTCTTTGAAGCTGGTCAGGTTGGGCGCCAAATCTTGCTCTTTCTTGCGGCGTATGTCCGAAGGTCGATCTTCCGCCGTCGTCCGGCAGAACTGTCGCACGCAGGCAGCCACCGCGATATAGGCAATATTTCCCCGCCCGCAACGAGGCGTGGCAAATCTTCTATTGGTTCGGTAGCAGGATCGAGACCAGTGTCGCGGTCTCAATGCCGTCTTCCGGCGCGACTGCCGGCAGATCGAGGATCGAGAGCCCCGCCGGCGGATAGCCATGGGGCATTGCCTCATGCGCGGCGTCGTCGCCGATCAGGCGGTGAAGCAATTGCTCGATCATCGGATTGTGCCCCACGAGCATCAGGGAATTCAGATGCCGATGAGCGTCGATGAGATCGAAATAGACGCTCATCGGACCCGAATAGAGCGCGTCGATATAGCGGATATCGAGGTTTTCGCTGACGGTGCGAAAGAACGGTTCGGCGGTCTCCCGGCAGCGCACGGCCGTGGAGCAGAGGATGCGTTCAGGGCGGATACCCCGGTCGGCGGCAATCTGTGCGAGCCGTTCCGCATCGACGTAGCCGACATCGTCCAGCGCCCGGTCGAAGTCCCGTTGCCCGGGCAAAGCCCAGCCGGAGCGCGCGTGCCGCAGAAGGTAGAGGCGAAGGACCTTTGGGGCGCTGTCTTGCATCGAGCGGTTTCCGGTGGCTGCCTGCTGCTTGTAACGACAGGGGTCGAATGTTGTTGGCTGGGCAGCTTTCGCGTCGTCCGGCCGACCTTCACCTTTTCCCGCAGGGATCGCAAAGATCAAGCTGCCGGCCGCATTTTTCCGGGGATCGGCGCGCTGCTGCGCTTTGCCGCGGTCGCGATCAGACGATCCAATGACGCAAACACATCAGTCTCACTTTTCAGCGAGGTCTGCCGAACGCAACGGTACGCGCAAGCAGGAAATCAAGTTCCAATGTGTAATTTTGATGAAATATTCGTCAGTTAGCCTGAATCGCGAGCAATATTAAAATACCGTTGAGTGTCTGTTCCGAGGCTTGAATCACGGCTTCCATAGGTCTATACACCGCCGCAATGAGATGTTCTTCAGGAGAATCGCGTTGAGTGAGAAGATCGATCTTAGTACCTTTGTCCTCTCGGAGGACGAGGAATTCATGAATGCCAATCACCGGGCGTATTTCCGGGCCAAGTTGAATGCTTGGAAAAACGACATCCTTCGCGAGGCACGCGAGACACTGGATCACTTGGCGGAGGAGAGCGCCAATCATCCCGATCTCGCAGACAGAGCTTCTTCCGAAACAGATCGGGCAATTGAGCTCAGGGCCCGTGACCGCCAGCGCAAGCTGATCTCCAAGATCGATGCGGCGCTGCAACGGCTCGACGAAGGCACCTATGGCTATTGCGAGGAAACCGGTGAGCCGATCGGCCTGAAGCGGCTGGATGCACGCCCAATCGCAACCCTGTCGATCGAGGCGCAGGAGCGCCACGAGCGTCGGGAAAAGGTCTACCGGGACGAATAAGATATCCGGCTTTCGGAACTGTCTGAAAAAAGGCGCGGGTCAAACCGCGCCTTTTTCTTTGGTCCGAAAGCATGCCAGGGGCGGACGTTTTCGCGCGATGTCGAACGGCGTCACCCCTGAGAGCGAAAGCTACGGTTTCCGGCCGGCGGAGATATCGGCCAGCATGCGGTTCATCTCTTCTTCGATGGTCGGTTCCCTGCGGCCGCCGTCGGCACCGGGCGTGCCAAGCGTCGGCTCCTGCCGGCCGGATGGCGTCAGGGAGCGGCTCTCCGGGGCGACCATGCCCGAGGCGGCAGCCGGGCCCTGGCCAAGGCGCTGAAGGTCGCCGCTGATCTCCGCATCAAGCAGGCGCTCGAAGTCCGTGAGGCCGGCCGTCGGCGCCGGCTGCGGCTGTTGGACGGAGGGGGCTGGGCGCTGCACCTGCACCGGCTGCGACGGGATTGGCTGCGGCGGGACCTGCTGGGCCGCTGCAATGGGCCTGTCCAGGGATACGTCGAAGTTTGCCTGGGGTGCCGAAGCGGCCGCCGCGGCCGGGCTCTCCTGAGCCGGCTGCACGGACGGACGGACAAGCGGACGCTGTTCGGCTGTCAACCCGGGGGCCGCCAGCGGACGCTGCTCGGCGACGACGCGTGGCGGCGCGGCCGGCTCGACACGGGTGGCCGGTTGCTGTTCCTGCGGTCGGGCAACGGGCTGCACGGGCGTGGCCGCAGCGACAGGTTCAGATTGAAGCGAAGGTGCCGTTTGCTGCGGAAGCTCCCTGGCTTCCGGTCGACTCTCCACTCCCTTCGGCTCCGCAATTTTGCGTTCTGCAATGGGCGCACGCTCTTCGGCGCTCCCGATCCGGCTCTCGATGACGATATCCGTCGGACCGCCGATCATGATCAGGTGTTCGACATCGTCGCGGCGCACGAGGACCAGACGGCGGCGGGTGTCGACGGCGGCGGCGTCGAGCACGGCAAGCCGGGGCTGGCGGTTCTTGCCGCCGCGAATGAAGGGCGAGGAGGGGCGGTTGCGCATGATCCAGAGGACGACCACGAGGCAGAGAAGCCCGATCGCGACGGCCGCGGCGGCGATGACGAACCGGCTGCCGTTGTCGGCGATGATCGTTTCCATCATGGACTGAACTCCTTCTGCCTTTCGAGTGCCAGTATTTGACGGCTTTTTTCGGGCTCGGACAAGGACTTCGCCGACATTCCCTGTGAATTGGCCGCAATGCTTCCGCCGAGGTGCTTTTTGCTGTTATCTCTGATTGTTAAAGATGATTCTTGTCCGAGTGATCGAGGGCGTGTCGGGAATGGCCGATTTCGCCCGGCGGATCTTGCGGATGCCGGCCGGAAGGGCTGGGCCGCGCCCGCGCGCGGCGCCGGCCGCATAAGAGGACCCGATGACGAAATTGCGGCAGTCAGGCGACTACCAGATGCCGGTTGTTGACCGTGGCGTCAGGCCGGGCACCGTGCTGCGGATCGTTCTGCTCGCGATCGTCCTCACCGTATCGGCCATCGCCTTCGTGATCTTCAAGAACGAGATGGACAACGAGATCGTTCTCGGCATCCTCGGCGTTCTTGCCATGGTCGGCATCTTCTTCCTCGTCTCCTCCGTCATCGGTTTCATCGAGGTCATGCCGCAGTCGCGCCCGGACGAACTGGCGCGCGCTTTTCTCGACGCGCATGAGGACGGCACCATCGTCACCGATCGCAAGGGCCGGATCATCTATGCCAACGCCGCCTACGGCGCTCTGACAGGCGCCAAGAGTGCAGCCGGCATCCAGTCGCTCGAAACCATCCTGTCGCGCAACCGCGAGGCGACGGAGGCGATCTACCGGCTGACCAACGGTCTGCACGAGGGCAAGCAGGGGCATGAGGAATTTCGCCTGCTGAAGCCGCTGGCGACCACCACCTCCAGCGGTTCCGGTGCCCATTGGTTCCGCTTGAAGGCGCGGGTGCTGCCGCTCGAAGATAACGCACGCAATCCGCTCTATCTCTGGCAGATCGCCGACATCACCGCTGAGCGCGACGATCAGGAGCGCTTCTTCAAGGAATTGCAGAACGCGATCGACTATCTCGACCACGCGCCGGCCGGCTTCTTCTCCGCCGGGCGCAAGGGCGAGATCTTCTACATCAATGCCACGTTGGCCGATTGGCTCGGTATCGACCTGACCAAGTTCCAGCCGGGCTCGATCAGCATCGGCGACCTGGTGGCCGGCGAGGGGCTGACGCTCGTCCAGGCCGTACAGGCCGAGCCCGGCCTGAAGAAGACGAAGATGCTCGACCTCGATCTGCGCAAGATGAACGGGCAGAGCCTGCCGGTGCGCATGATCCACCGCGTCTCCTCGACGCGCGACGGCGCGCCTGGCGAAAGCCGCACCATCGTGATGTCGCGCGAAGGCGGCGAGGACAGCGAGCAATCGGCGTCCAGCGCGGCCATGCGCTTCACCCGCTTCTTCAACAACACGCCGATGGCGATCGCCTCCGTCGACGGCAATGGCCGGATCCTGCGCACCAATGCGCCGTTCCTGAAGCTCTTCTCCGGCCTCGTCTCGCAGGACGACGTCGAGCGCGGAGCGCTGATCGAGGCCGTGGTGCACGAGAACGAGAAGGGTCGCCTGCACGAGGCGCTGGCAGCCGCGAAGGATCGGCAGGGCGACATCGCGCCGATCGATGCGCTGCACCCGACGGACGGAGAGCGTCACTTCCGCTTCTACGTCAATGCCGTGATCGACCAGAGCGATCAGTCGCCGGAGGAAGCGGCGATCATCTATGCGCTTGAAATCACCGAGCAGAAGGCGCTCGAGAACCAGATGGCGCAGACCCAGAAGATGAACGCCGTGGGCACGCTCGCCGGCGGCATCGCGCACGATTTCAACAACGTGCTGACGGCGATCCTGCTCTCGTCCGACCACCTGCTTCTGTCGGCCCGTCCGGCAGATCCGAGCTTTGCCGATCTCATGGAGATCAAGCGCAATGCCAACCGCGCCGCGGTTCTCGTGCGGCAGCTGCTCGCCTTCTCGCGCAAGCAGACGATGCGGCCGACGGTGCTCAACATGACCGACGTCATCGGCGACCTGCGCATGCTGGTCGACCGCATGACTGGAACCAACGTCAAGGTCGAGGTGGACTACGGCCGCGATCTCTGGCCGGTCAGGACCGATCTCGGCCAGTTCGAACAGGTGCTTTTGAACTTGGCGGTCAATGCCCGCGACGCAATGCCCGAGGGCGGCACGATCACGCTTCGCACCCGCAACCTGCCTGCCGCCGAGGTTGCGGCGTTCGGACGACGCGAGTTGCCGGACGAAGATTTCGTGATGGTCGAGGTCGCCGACCAGGGGACCGGCATCCCGCCGGAGATTCTCGACAAGATCTTCGAGCCGTTCTTCACCACCAAGGAAGTCGGCAAGGGCACGGGTCTCGGCCTGTCGATGGTCTATGGCATCGTCAAGCAGTCGGGCGGCTACATCTATCCGGAATCGGAAGTCGGCAAAGGCACCACCTTCCGCATCCTGCTGCCGCGCTACGTCGAGGCGCCGGCAGCGGTCGGAGAGACCGAGGCGGCGACCGCAGCGGCGCAGGCCGCGCCAGCGCCGGCGGCGCAGGCGGTTGCGACACCGACGGCAAAAGCTGAGGAGCCGGCCGATCTCACGGGCGATTCAGCCGTCGTCCTGCTCGTCGAGGACGAGGAGGCGGTGCGCCGCGGCGGCAAGCGCATGCTGGAAACGCGCGGCTACACGGTCTACGAGGCCGGCTCCGGCGTCGAGGCTCTCGATATCATGGATGAGCTCAACGGTGCGGTCGACATCGTCGTTTCCGACGTGGTGATGCCGGAGATGGATGGGCCGACGCTTCTGAGCGAACTCAGAAAGAAGTATCCGGACCTGAAGTTCATCTTCGTCTCCGGCTATGCCGAGGACGCCTTTGCCCGCAACCTGCCGGCGGATGCGAAGTTCGGATTCCTGCCGAAGCCGTTCTCGCTGAAGCAGCTTGCGGTCGCGGTGCGCGAGATGCTGGACTCCTGAATTAGGGCCGCAGATCCAAGGGAGACGGTCCGGATCGATGGGTGCTCCCGCCGTTAATCGCCAATGTAAAAGCCCGGCGCTTGCGTGCCGGGCTTTTCAATTTATCCGCGTCTTTGCGGAGGGGAATTACTTGGCGTTCAACGCGACCGCGATCTCGCCGGCGAGGCGCGCATTGTTCTCGACCAGCGCGATGTTGGTCTCGAGGCTGCGGCCTTCGGTCATGTGGAAGAGATTGTCGAGCAGGTAAGGCGTGACGGCCTTGCCGGTGATCTCGTCGCTCTCGGCATTGTCGAGCGCGCGGGCGATGTAGATTTCCATTTCCTCGCGCGGGATTTCGCTTTCCGCCGGGACCGGATTGGCGACCAGCATGCCGCCGTCGACACCGAGCAGTTCGCGCATGTTCTGGAAGTTTGCGATCGCCGCCGGGCTGTTCAGCATCAGCGGGCTCTTGAGGCCGGAATCGCGCGACCAGAAGGCCGGGAAGATTTCGCTGTCATAGGTGACGACGGGGACGCCGCGGGTTTCGAGCACTTCGAGCGTCTTCGGAATGTCGAGGATCGCCTTGGCGCCGGCGCAGACGACGATGACGGCGGTGCGGGCGAGCTCATCGAGGTCGGCGGAGATGTCGAACGAGAGTTCGGCTCCGCGGTGCACGCCACCGATGCCGCCGGTCGCAAAGACGCGGATGCCGGCGCGGGCGGCTGCAATCATCGTCGCGGCGACGGTGGTCGCGCCGGTGCGGCGTTCGGCGATCGCGAAGGCGAGGTCGGCGCGCGAGACCTTCATCGCCCCTTGCGTCTTCGCCAGTTCTTCGAGCTTGGCGTCATCGAGGCCGATGTGCAGCACGCCATGGATGACGGCGATCGTTGCCGGCACGGCACCCTGTTCGCGGATGATCGCTTCGACGCTGCGGGCCATGTTCAGATTGCCCGGATAGGGCATGCCATGGGTGATGATGGTCGATTCCAGCGCCACGATCGGCGCGCCACGCGCCTTGGCGGCGGCGACCTCGTCGGAAAATTCCATCGGCAGGGAGGGGGAAGCGGGTTTGGTCATGGTCGTTCCTTGGGAGTTCTGCTGGCAAGTGTCATGACAGCATTTGGGGCGCGGACACAAGGGCCAGCGCCTGTTCGAGATTGGCCGCGGACATCTCTTCGGATGCGGCCAAGGGAGAGCGCAACGTGATTCCGGCGGCTGCGATGCCGTGCCGCAGGCACTCGGCAAGATTGCGGCCGGCGAGGCGTGCGGAAAGGAAGCCGGAGGCAAGCGCATCGCCTGCACCGGTGACATCGGCAAGTGCCGGGAGCGCCGGCGGAACGGCGACGCAGGCGCCATCGGCGTCAAAAGCGACGACCGCGCGGCCGCCGCGCGTCACGACACCGCCCTTGAGACCCGCGTTTCTCAGCAACGACGGCCATTCCTCCGCCTCGGCCGTATCCTTGCCGGTCAGCGCCCGAGCCTCGGCTTCGTTCATGAACAGGAACGAGAGATGCGGGAGGCACGGCCGGTAGCGGATGACCTTGGCCGGCGACACGGCAATGCCGGCGACGAGGCGTCCGTTGCCGGCGGCCGACTGGGCGAGCGCCGTGATCGTTTCTTCCGGCAGGTTGGCGTCCGTGAGCACGAGCTTGCTGGCGGCGATGACGTCGCGGAACGCGCGGCGCTGCAATTGCCGCGGCGAAAACAGCCGGTAGAGCTCCATGTCCGCGAGCGCGATGACCAGGTTGCCGTCGTTTTCGAGGATTGCCGTGTAGCTCGGCGTCTGGCGATCGAGAAAGGTGAGGGGGCTGTCGATGACGCCGGCAGCGGCGGCCGCCGCCGTCACCATCTCGCCGGCGGCATCGCCGCCGCGGGTGCTGATCATACGCACCCCGTGGCCAAGGCGAGCGAGGTTGCGGGCCGCGTTGAAGCCGCCGCCGCCGGCCTCCTCGAACCAGGTGCCGGGATTGCTGGAGCCCGGTGCGGTCGCGCCCGATATGCGGCCGCGCCTGTCGATGTGCGCGCCGCCGAAGACGGCGATTTCAGCTTCCGTCATGAATATTCCTCTGCTTGGCCCATCGGCCGAAAAATCTGTTGGCTTTCTGCAATGGCCGAGGCGCGAATTCCAAGGGCCGGATGCGCCCGACGTCTCCGTCTCAGGCGAATCGGCTCAGCCTCGCCGGGCGGGTTCGAAGGCGTGGCGCGCGCATTTCAGAACCTATGGTTTCAATCCGTGAACATGAAAAGAACGAAACAAAGATAATGGTTGTTTTTCAATGTGTTGCCCTGCGGTTGCAAATACGGAACAAAACATGTACAAAAACTCCTGCGGCGGCTTCATTGCCTCGGTAGCTTCAATAACCTAAAGGTGGACCAAATGGCACAAAACTCTTTGCGGCTCGTAGAGGACAAATCGGTGGATAAAAGCAAGGCACTTGAAGCGGCACTTTCCCAGATCGAACGGTCGTTCGGCAAGGGATCGATCATGAAGCTCGGTGGGAAGGACAGCATCATCGAGATCGAAACCGTCTCGACGGGTTCGTTGAGCCTCGATATCGCGCTCGGCATCGGCGGCCTGCCGAAGGGCCGCATCATTGAAATCTACGGCCCGGAAAGCTCGGGCAAGACGACGCTGGCGTTGCAGACCGTCGCGGAAGCACAGAAGAAGGGCGGCATCTGCGCCTTCGTCGACGCCGAACACGCGCTCGATCCGGTTTACGCCCGCAAGCTCGGCGTCGATCTCGAAAACCTCCTGATCTCGCAGCCGGACACCGGTGAGCAGGCGCTGGAAATCACCGACACGCTGGTACGCTCGGGCGCGATCGACGTTCTCGTCGTCGACTCGGTTGCAGCGCTCGTGCCGCGCGCCGAAATCGAAGGCGAAATGGGCGACAACCTGCCGGGCATGCAGGCCCGTCTGATGAGCCAGGCGCTGCGCAAGCTGACCGCTTCGATCTCCAAGTCGAACTGCATGGTCATCTTCATCAACCAGATCCGCATGAAGATCGGCGTTATGTTCGGTTCGCCGGAAACCACCACCGGCGGCAACGCGCTGAAGTTCTACGCTTCGGTTCGCCTCGACATCCGCCGCATCGGCTCGGTCAAGGAGCGCGAAGAGGTCGTCGGCAACCAGACCCGTGTCAAGGTCGTCAAGAACAAGATGGCGCCCCCCTTCAAGCAGGTCGAATTCGACATCATGTATGGTGAAGGCGTATCGAAAACCGGCGAACTCGTCGACCTCGGCGTCAAGGCCGGCATCGTCGAGAAGTCGGGCGCCTGGTTCTCCTACAACAGCCAGCGCCTCGGCCAGGGCCGTGAAAATGCCAAGCTGTTCCTGCGCGACAATCCGGATCTCGCCCGCGAGATCGAGATGGCGCTTCGCCAGAACGCCGGCCTGATCGCCGATCGGTTCCTCGAAAACGGCGGCCCGGAAGCGGACGACGGCGACGAGGCTCCCGAAGCGTAAGCCGCTGCGGCCCACGGAAGCTGCCTGGAAACCGGTCGTCCCATGGCGGCCGGTTTTTGCTGCCGTCTGGACAGTATGGTACGTGAACGATAAAAGCCTTTGGTTCCGGCGACCGAGGGCGTTGGAGGGCGCAGCCATCAAGGGTGGCTGCGGGGTTTAAGGACAACGGCTGATGGCGCGGCGATGGCCGCGGCCGGGCCGGAATTGGTGCTAAGAATAGGACGCAAGATGAGCGGCGTGAATGAAATCCGGTCGACCTTTCTCGACTATTTCCGCAGGAACGGTCATGAGGTCGTGTCGTCGAGCCCGTTGGTGCCGCGCAACGACCCGACATTGATGTTCACCAATGCCGGCATGGTGCAGTTCAAGAACGTCTTCACCGGGCTGGAGCAGCGTCCCTATTCGACGGCGGTGACCGCGCAGAAATGCGTGCGCGCCGGCGGCAAGCACAACGACCTCGACAATGTCGGCTACACCGCGCGCCATCACACCTTCTTCGAAATGCTCGGCAACTTCTCCTTCGGCGACTATTTCAAGGAGCGCGCGATCGAGCTTGCCTGGAACCTGATCACCAAGGAATACGGTCTCGACGCCAAGCGCCTGCTGGTCACCGTCTACCACACCGACGACGAAGCCTTCGGCCTCTGGAAGAAAATCGCCGGCTTCTCCGACGACCGCATCATCCGCATTCCGACCAGCGACAATTTCTGGGCCATGGGCGATACCGGCCCCTGCGGCCCGTGCTCGGAAATCTTCTATGACCACGGCGACCAGATCTGGGGCGGACCGCCCGGTTCGACCAATGAAGACGGCGACCGCTTCATCGAGATCTGGAATCTCGTCTTCATGCAGTACGAGCAGGTCACCAAGGAAGAGCGAGTCAACCTGCCGCGTCCTTCGATCGACACCGGCATGGGCCTCGAGCGTCTTGCGGCCGTGCTGCAGGGCGAGCACGACAACTACGACATTGACTTGTTCCGTGCGCTGATTGCCGCTTCGGAAGAAGCGACCGGCGTCAAGGCGGAGGGTGACCGCCGCGCCAGCCACCGCGTGATCGCCGACCACCTGCGTTCGTCCGCCTTCCTGATCGCCGACGGCGTGCTGCCGTCGAACGAAGGCCGCGGCTACGTTCTGCGCCGCATCATGCGCCGCGCCATGCGCCACGCCCAGCTGCTCGGTGCGCAGGATCCGTTGATGTGGAAGCTCTTGCCGGCTCTCGTCGGCCAGATGGGCCGCGCCTATCCGGAACTGATGCGCGCCGAAGCGCTGATTTCCGAGACGCTGAAGCTCGAGGAAACCCGTTTCCGCAAGACCCTGGAGCGCGGCCTGAACCTCCTGTCGGAAGCCTCGGCCGACCTTTCCGAAGGCGACCAGTTCAGCGGCGAGACCGCTTTCAAGCTCTACGACACCTACGGCTTCCCGCTTGACCTCACCCAGGATGCGCTGCGCGCCAAGGGCATCACCGTCGACACCGATGCCTTTTCGGCAGCGATGGAACGGCAGAAGGCCGAAGCCCGCGCCAACTGGGCAGGCTCCGGCGAGGCAGCGACCGAGACGATCTGGTTCGAGCTCAAGGAAAAGCATGGTGCCACCGACTTCCTCGGTTATGACACCGAGACGGCCGAAGGCGTGATCCAGGCGATCGTGCGCGATGGCGCCGTCGTCGCTTCCGCGGCCAAGGGCGACACCGTTCAGGTGGTGCTCAACCAGACGCCGTTCTACGGCGAATCGGGCGGCCAGATGGGCGACACCGGTACGATCACCACCGAAGGCGGCAAGCTCACCGTGACGGATACGCAGAAGCGCGGCGAGGGGCTCTTCGTCCACTACGCGGTCGTCGCCGAAGGTTCGATCAAGACGGGCGATGCCGCCCAGCTCGACGTCGACCATGCGCGCCGCACCCGTCTTCGCGCCAACCACTCGGCAACCCACCTGCTGCACGAGGCGCTGCGCGAAGTGCTCGGCACCCATGTCGCCCAGAAGGGCTCGCTGGTGGCACCGGAGCGGCTCCGCTTCGACGTTTCACATCCGAAGCCGATGACGGCCGAGGAGCTGAGGGTCGTGGAAGACATGGCCAACGAGATCATCGTGCAGAACACGCCGGTGACCACGCGCCTGATGAGCGTCGACGATGCGATCGCCGAGGGCGCCATGGCACTCTTTGGCGAGAAGTATGGCGACGAGGTCCGCGTCGTCTCGATGGGCCGCGGCATTCATGGTTCCAAGGCCAACCGGCCTTACTCCGTCGAACTTTGCGGCGGCACCCACGTGTCGGCCACCGGTGACATCGGCCTCGTCCGCGTCGTCTCGGAAAGCGCCGTCGGCGCCGGCGTCCGCCGCATCGAGGCGCTGACCGGCGAAGCTGCGCGCGCTTATCTCAACGAGCAGGACGAGCGTGTGAAGACGCTTGCCAGCACGTTGAAGGTTCAGCCGGCCGACGTGCTCGGCCGCGTCGAGGCGCTGCTCGACGAGCGCCGCAAGCTGGAACGCGAGCTGACCGAGGCGAAGAAGAAGCTGGCGCTCGGCGGTGGCGGCGAGGCCGGTTCTGCCGATGCGGCCCGCGACATCGCCGGCGTTCGCTTCCTCGGCAAGGTCGTCTCGGGCGTCGAGCCCAAGGACCTGAAGAGCCTTGCTGACGATGGCAAGAAGAGCCTCGGCTCCGGCGTCGTTGCCTTCGTCGGCGTTTCCGGCGACGGCAAGGCGAGCGCCGTCGTGGCCGTCACCGACGACCTGACCTCGAAGCTCAGCGCCGTCGACCTGGTTCGCGTGGCCTCTGCCGCACTCGGCGGCAAGGGCGGCGGCGGACGCCCGGACATGGCGCAGGCCGGCGGTCCGGATGGCGGCCGCGCGGCGGAGGCCATCGAGGCCGTCGCGGTAGCGCTGGCGGGCTGAGCGTCTGTAGAGAACAATGAAAAGGGCGCTGCGGGCGCCCTTTTTTATGCCGCCTTTTCGCTTGCGGCCTTTTCGCTCCGGATGGTCTGGAGCGCCGCCTCGACCGAGGCGCGCATCAAAACCCGCGGAGGCCGGACGTCATGCTGGTAGAGCGTGCGGCGCACCTGTGACCTGGCGCCCGTGATGATGAATCGAACCCCCGTCCGCTCGGCTTTCCGCAGCGTTCCCTCGATGACGTTGGCGGCGGTCGAATCCATGAAAGGCACTTCCGAGCAATCGAGGACGAAATTCTGCCGCTGGTCGGCGATGCGGTCGAGGACCGTACCGACGGTTGCGGCCGAGCCGAAGAAGAAAATGCCGGATATCCGATAGATCACCGTATCCGGATCGTCGGCGATGAGGGGATGTTCCTCCTCGCTGTTCTCCGGCTTGCCGGGCGCCAGCGGTTTGGTTTCACCGATGGAGATGCTCTTGGCCATGCGGTCGATGAAGAGAACCGCGCCCAGCGCGAAACCGATGACGATGCCCTCCGTCAACTCACGGAAGACGACGATGAGGAAGGTTGCGAGCAGTACGACCGCATCGCCGTAGGAGGAGCGCAGCAGCGCCATGAAAGCCGGCTTCTCGATCATGTTCCAGGCAACGATCGCGAGCACGCCGGCAAGCGAGGCGAGCGGGATGTAGCTCGCGAGCGGCGCCGCGAGGAGCATGAAGAGCAGCAGAAAGACGGAATGCAGCATCCCGGAGACCGGGCTGGTGGCGCCGGCCCGGACATTCGTCGCCGTCCGCGCGATCGTGCCGGTGACGCAGATGCCGCCGAAGAGTGCTGAACCGATATTCGCGATGCCCTGGGCGATCAACTCGACGCTGGAACGATGCCTGCGCCCGGTCATGCCATCGGCAACGACGGCCGACAGCAGCGACTCGATCGCACCGAGCAGAGCAAACGAAACCGCATCCGGAAAAACCGCCATTGCCTTTTCGAGCGAAAGCGGCGGCAGGGCGGGAAGCGGCAGGCCGCGCGGAATGCCGCCGAACCGCGTGCCGATCGTTTCCGCCGGGAGTTGCAGGAGGGCGACTAAGGCCGATGCCGCGGCCACGGCAATCAGCATGCCGGGCCAATGCGGTCTCAACCGACGCAGGCCGAGAATGATGCCGATGGTCAGGCCCGCCGTCAGCACCGCCGCCCCGTTGAGCGTACCGGCGGCGTGGGCGAGCACCGCGACCTTGTCGACGATCGGACCGGGCTCGGGGCCGCCGAGCGTCAGGCCGAAAAGGTCACGCAACTGGCTGGCGAAGATGATGACGGCGATGCCGGCGGTGAAGCCGACCGTGACGGGGTAGGGTATGAACTTGATGTATTGCCCGAGCCGGAGATAGCCTGCCGCAACCAGCATGATCCCGGACATGGCGGTCGCGAGCAGCAGGCCGTCGAGGCCGTGCCGGGCACCGGTTGCCGCAACGAGCACGATGAAGGCCCCGGCGGGACCGCCGATCTGCACCCGGCTGCCGCCGAGAAGCGAAACGAGGAAGCCGCCGACGATCGCGGTATAGAGTCCACGGTCGGGCGTCACCCCCGAGGCGATCGCGATCGCCATGGAGAGTGGCAGTGCGACGATCGCGACGGTCAAACCAGCGAGCGCGTCTGCTTTCAAGCGGGTAAAGCCATATCCTTCCGCAAGAACGCTGATTGTTTTCGGAACAAGAGAATCGGGCATCGGACTCTCCAGAGGCACCGCGTTGGCTGGATCGAACGTGGCGGGCATGCTCAGCCTATCTGAGTCGCGATGCGGTACAAGCGGGCGCGGCAGAGGTCCGCAGGATTTGTCAATTCGATCTGTGATTTGAAGGGTTTCGAGCGAAACGCGAGCGGTTCGACAGGGAGCACGACATGGGTGACGATACATGGGCAATCTACGAGGCGCGGCTCCACCGCGTCTCGGCCTATATTTACGCACATCTCGACGGCGATCTCGATCTCGATCGTCTTTCCGAGATCGCCTGCCTGTCGCCGCACCATTGGCACCGGATTTACCGGGCCGTTCACGGTGAGACGCTGGCGGCCACGGTGAAGCGGTTGCGGCTGCAGCGGGCCGCGGCCGACCTTGCCCAGTCCGATCTTCCTGTCGAAACGATCGCGCAGCGCTCTGGCTATCCCAATCTGCAGTCCTTTAACCGCACGTTCAAGGCGTCCTATGGGCTGCCGCCGGCGCGCTATCGCAAGGAGGGAAGCCATGTGGCCTTTGAAACCGACTCAACGGAAGGAATTACGGATATGTATGAAGTCACCCTCAGGGATGTCGAAGCCATCGACCTCGTCGGCGTCGCCCATAGCGGCTCCTATATGGAAATCGGGCGAGCGTTTGAGACGCTTTACGGCACCCTATTTTCACGGCAATTGTTCCGGCCGGACATGGAAATGATCGGCATTTATCTCGACGATCCGGAACTGGTGCCAGTCGAGAATCTGCGCTCCTTCGCCTGCGTTAGTGCGCGTGAACAGATGCCGACTGACGCTCCATTGACACGACAGCACATCGACGGCGGCCACTACGCGGTACTGCGCCACAAAGGCCCCTATGCGGATATGCCGAAGGCCTATCAATGGCTCTACGGTACCTGGCTGCCGCAATCCGGCCGTGAGATCCGCGACAGCCTGATGTTCGAGAAATATCTCAACAATCCCCGCGAGGTTCCGCCGACGGAACTGTTGAGCGAGATCTATCTGCCGTTGAAATGACAGGCGTCGGGTCGCCGCGTTGGAATTGACGAATCGGCGGCTCAGCGGCACCTTTGGTTCGGCGTGGCCTGCGCCGAACCTCCAAAGATCGTCCCCAGCACGGTCCTTTCACGGGGGGCAAAGGGACTTCAGTCTCGGGTCTGCAAACCTCGGTCCCACCGTTTCGGGTCCGGTTGCTGGGGAACTTGCCCGAGACGCGAAAGGCCTTCGCTATGACTGAAAACCGAAATTTCAAACGGCGCGTTCGCGCCCGCGCCGCCAAGACCGGCGAATCCTATACGACCGCGCTCATGCATCTTCGCGATGCGAAGGCGCGTGGCGCGCCTCGTCAATCAAAGTCGCTGCGCTTGGCCGTGGCGCAATCCGGCTATTTCGACGACCCCCGCGACGCGGCAGCACTTCGGCTTGCCGGAGAAAAAATCCGGAACCTGATGCAGGAGGCGCATCGGGCACGAGCCCGCGTAGTGCATTTCCCGGAGGGAGCGACGTGTTTTCCGAACAAGCGCATTATGTCCGCTATCGGTCCCCGCGAAATAGGTCCATCCGATTGGCACCGGTTCGATTGGGCAGTTCTGCGCGAGGAGCTTGATGCCACGCGAACGCTGGCGCGGGAACTCGGCCTATGGACAGTCCTCGGGTCAGTACATCCGCTCACCGAACCTCATCGCCCGCACAACAGCCTGTATGTAATCTCGGACAAGGGAACGGTCGCAACACGCTACGACGAGCGCATGCTGTCGAACACGAAGATCTCGTTCATGTACACGCCCGGATCGATCCCGCTGACATTCGACGTCGACGATGTCCGCTTCGGCTGCACGCTTGGTATCGAGTGCCACTTTCCCGAGCTTTTCATCGAATACGAGCGGCTGAATGTCGATTGCGTCCTGTTCTCGACTTCCGGCGGCCCTATGCCAATCGATCTGGCTTTTGCCGCCGAGGTGCAAGGGCATGCGTCGAGCAATTGCTATTGGGCGAGTTTCGCCGTTCTCGCACAGCCGGGCCTCGCGGCTCCCTCGGGTATCGTTGCCCCCGACGGCCAATGGGCCGCGCGATGCGCCGGAGACGGCCTTCGATTGTCGTGGCCGATATCGGCAACGATCCCGGCGATCCGGCCCGGCCATGGCGTCGACAGGCCTGAGACGGAATCTACGCTCCGCATATCGTGGACGACGATCCGCGAAGCAACAGCCGTGACATGTTCTAGGCGATTCTGGGAAGCTCGGCTCTAGCGGATGCGAGCGCAGGCCGCGGAACGGTGATCGGGGCTTCGGAATTGCGATCAGCCAAAAAGAAACCCGGCTCGAGGCCGGGTTTCGTTGCCTTCGGGTCTGGCGCCTTATCAGGCGGCCATCGCCTTCTTCAGGTTCTCGTCGATCTTGTCGAGGAAGCCGGTGGTCGAGAGCCAGGGCTGATCGGGACCGATGAGCAGTGCCAGGTCCTTGGTCATGAAACCGGCTTCGACGGTGTCGACGCAGACCTTCTCGAGCGTATCGGCGAACTTCGCGAGTTCGGCATTGCCGTCGAGCTTGGCGCGGTGGGCGAGGCCACGGGTCCAGGCGAAGATCGAGGCGATCGAGTTGGTCGAGGTTTCCTCACCCTTCTGGTGCTGGCGGTAGTGACGGGTGACCGTGCCGTGGGCGGCTTCGGCTTCGACCGTCTTGCCGTCCGGCGTCATCAGAACCGAGGTCATCAGGCCGAGCGAGCCGAAGCCCTGGGCAACGATATCCGACTGGACGTCGCCGTCGTAGTTCTTGCACGCCCAGACATAGCCGCCGGACCACTTCAGCGCCGAGGCAACCATGTCGTCGATCAGGCGGTGTTCGTACCACAGCTTTTCGGCCTTGAACTTCTCGGCGAATTCTTCCTCGAAGACCTTCTGGAAGATGTCCTTGAAGCGGCCGTCATAGGCCTTGAGGATGGTGTTCTTGGTCGAGAGGTAGACCGGAACCTTGCGCTGCAGGCCGTAGTTGAACGAGGCGCGGGCGAATTCGGTGATCGATTCGTCGAGGTTGTACATGGCCATCGCGACGCCGGCGCCGGGGGCGTCATAGACGTCGTGTTCGATCGTCTGGCCGTCTTCGCCGACGAACTTGATCGACAGCTTGCCCTTGCCCGGGAACTTGAAGTCGGTGGCGCGGTACTGGTCGCCGAAGGCATGACGGCCGACGATGATCGGCTTGGTCCAGCCCGGAACCAGGCGCGGAACGTTTTTGCAGATGATCGGCTCGCGGAAGATGACGCCGCCGAGGATGTTGCGGATCGTGCCGTTCGGCGACTTCCACATCTTCTTCAGCTTGAATTCCTCGACGCGGGCTTCATCCGGCGTGATCGTGGCGCACTTGACGCCGACGCCATGCTTCTTGATCGCGTTGGCGGCGTCGACCGTCACCTGGTCTTCGGTGGCATCGCGGTTTTCGACGCTGAGGTCGTAATATTCCAGATCGATGTCGAGGTAGGGATGGATCAGCTTGTCCTTGATGAACTGCCAGATGATGCGGGTCATCTCATCGCCGTCGAGCTCGACGACCGGATTGGCGACCTTGATCTTTGCCATGAATATGCCTCGTAGCTTATGCGGGACAGCGGGAGCGATGTCCCTTCCTCTCTGAAAAATCCTGTGCCCTATAGCACTCAGAACCGGCAAGGCAAAGCATGCTTGGCTGAAACTTTGGATCGAGGCGAAGGCTCGCGTCGACCGAGCGTTCGGCAACGCTTTGCAGGGCGGCCCAGGACGCCATCGGCCTTGCAAAGATCGCTTCTGTCGTTATGCAGGAAGGAACCGGCGAGGCGGCGCCCGTTTGAGGCGAGCGCAAACAAGCAATAGGCGTCCGATGGCATTTCGCTCCCGCGTGCGTGACTGGCTTCTTGCCAACGATCCCGCTTTCTCCCGCCTGCGGCAGGCCTCCCGCATCACCACGACGGTCGTCGTTTCCGTCCTGATCCTGATGGCGGTCCATTACCTGATCGCGCTCTTGCCGCCGGCGGCCTATGGTCTTGCCGCATCGCTTTCCATCGAGGGCGGGCTGGCAGTCCGCGACCACACCGTGGCCGGCCAGCGCCTCACGCGCATCATCGCCGTTCTCGTCGGTGTTTCGATGGTCGGGCTCGCCTCGCTCCTGGAAGATCATCGCTACGTCTCGGACGTCGTCTTCCTGCTGATCATCTTTCTCGCCGTCTACGGCCGATCCTTCGGTCCCCGCGGATTTGCCGTCGGCATGTTTGCTTTCATGTCCTACTTTACCGGCGCCTACCTCCAGCCGACCGCGGGCCAGTTGCCGGCACTGTTCTTTGGGGCGGCGGTGTCCGCGACGGTCGCGCATCTCGTTCGCACGCGGCTGCTGCCGGACGACCGCTACCGTGACCTGCTGCGCGCTGCAGCGAGCGTGCAGCGTCGTGTCGACCGCATGCTTCTCGAATTGGCGGAGATTGCCCGCAAGCCGGTTCTTTCCGAGGTCGATCGGCGGAGGCTGCACACGGCGGAAGAGCGGCTGAAGGAAGCCGTGCTGATGGCCGAGAGCTTCATTCCGACCGAGAACCGACGGCCGCAACCCGAGCCCGGAGTGGCGTCCGCCGATCTCGTCGTCAATCTTTTCGATCTGCATCTCGCGGCCGAAAGCGTCATCGTCCTAAGCTTCCAGTCGATGCCGCCGCCGGCGTTGGTGGAGGCGATGATCGCGCGCGACGGCGAGAGGATCGACGAGGAGATGGCCCGGCTTGGCGATGCCGCACCGCGCCGCCAAGAAACGGTGAAGGCGCTGCTCTGGCTTCGGAATGTCAGGCAGAGGCTCGCCCGCAGTCTGGCGAAGCTGACACCGGCCGATCTCGAAGAGCCGCTGGCGCAATCAGGTGGCGCGGCAAGCCGATGGAAACCGTCGCTTGCCGAACCGGCGCTGAAGGCCGCGATCCAGATCACCCTTGCCTCCGGCATCGCCATGGTGTTCGGGCTGATGCTATCGCGCGAGCGCTGGTTCTGGGCGGTGCTTGCGGCGTTTCTGGTCTTCACGAACACGCGCTCGCGCGGCGATACGGCGGTGAAGGCCCTGCAGCGCTCTGCCGGCACGCTCTTCGGCATCGTGGTCGGCATCGTCGTCGGCACGCTGGTCGGCGGCAACATCTATCTGGTGCTGCCGCTGAGCGCGCTCTGCGTCTTTCTCGCCTTCTATTTCCTCGCCGTGTCCTATGCGACGATGACCCTCTTCATCTCCGTCGTGCTGTCGCTGGTCTACAGTCTCATGGGCGTGCTGACGCCGCATCTGCTGCAATTGCGTCTCGAGGAAACCATGATCGGCTCGATCGCCGGTGCGGCCGTTGCCTTCGTCGTGTTTCCGACCCGGACCCGCACCACGCTCGATGCGGCCGTCGCTGCCTGGTGCGACGAACTGACGGGTCTGCTGCAGGCGGCGAGGGACGGGGCTTCGGGCTTGGCGCTCATCACCCGATCGCAGGCGCTCGATCGCGCCTATCGCGATCTGGCGGCGGCGGCAAAACCGCTCGGGCTGCCCTGGCAACTCGTCACCCGCCCTGGCCATGTTCGTCAGGCACTGGCGATCTTCATGGCCTGTACCTATTGGGCACGGGTCTTCGCGCGGCGCGTCGGCACGGATGCCGAACTGGAGGGGGGCGATTTCAACGACGACATCGACGCCAATCTCGAACTCGTCCAGTCGGTTCGCGACAAGGCTTCGGCCTATTTCTATCAAGTCGGCCGGATCGGCGCGCCGGTCGATCGTCACCTGCCGATATCGAAGGACGACGCCGAGCTTGGCCTGGAGATGATTGGAATCTCTCTCAACCGTCTTCACCTGTAGCTGCATGGCCCAAACCCAAGCCGGACTTTAATTTCGCCGACATTTGTGCAAGGGAAGCGCCGAACGACAGGCAAAAGGCTAAGGAAATGGCAGGCACGAACAGCGAGCGCGAACTTCTGGCGGAAGGACCGGCCATCATTCTCGCCTATCCGCAGCTCGGCGAAAACATCGGCATGGTCGCCCGCGCGATGGCGAATTTCGGCTTGGCCGAGCTTCGGCTCGTCAATCCGCGCGACGGCTGGCCGAGCGAGAAGGCGCGTTCTGCCGCGAGCCGCGCCGATCACGTCATCGACGCGGCCAAGCTCTACGGCTCGCTCGAGGAGGCGATCGCCGACCTCAATTTCGTCTATGCGACCACGGCCCGCGATCGCGACGGCTACAAGCCAGTGCGCTCGCCGATCGTTGCCGCGCGCACGCTTCGCCAGCGCTTCAACGGCGGTGAAAAGATCGGGATCGTCTTCGGGCGCGAGCGTACCGGACTTACCAACGAGGAAGTCGCGCTTGCCGACGAGATCGTGACCTTTCCGGTCAATCCGGCCTTCGCGTCGCTCAACCTCGCCCAGGCCGTGCTGCTGATGTCCTACGAGTGGATGAAGACCGGCATGGAATCGGAGGACCAGACCTCGTTCCAGGCGATCGAGCAGCGACCGGCGACCAAGGAGCATCTGCAGGGGCTCTTCGACCATATCGAGGATGCACTCGATGCGCGCAACTATTTCCGCTCCGCCGACAAAAAGCCGAAATTGGTCGAGAACCTGCGCGCCGTTCTGACCAGACCATCCTTTACCGAATCGGAAATCCAGGTGCTGCGCGGCGTCATTTCTTCGCTCGACCGGTTCACGCGGGAAAATCCGCGCGGCTCCGGCGCTCCGAGTGATCACAGCAGGGGCGAGCACGGCAGGAAAGTGCGGGACAACGGTGACAGCGAGTGAACTGAAACCCATCCTCGTCTTCGACAGCGGCATCGGCGGCTTGACCGTGCTGCGCGAGGCGAGGGTGCTGATGCCCGAGCGGCATTTCATCTATGTCGCCGACGATGCCGGCTTTCCCTATGGCGGCTGGGAAGAGGCGGCGCTGAAGGAAAGGGTGATCGCGCTCTTCGGCCGGCTGCTTTCCGAGCATGATCCGGAAATCTGCGTGATCGCCTGTAACACCGCCTTCACGCTCGTCGGCGCCGATCTGCGCGCAGCCTATCCGCAGATGACCTTCGTCGGGACGGTGCCTGCGATCAAGCCGGCGGCCGAGCGCACGCGCTCCGGGCTCGTTTCGGTCCTGGCGACGCCGGGCACGGTCAAGCGCGCCTATACGCGCGATCTCATCCAGTCCTTCGCCAGCCAGTGCCATGTGCGGCTCGTCGGCTCGGAGAACCTCGCCAAGATGGCAGAGGCCTATATCCGAGGCGACAAGCTGGACGACGAGACCGTGCTTGCCGAAATCGCCCCGTGCTTCGTCGAGATGGACAGCAAGAAGACCGATATCGTCGTGCTCGCCTGCACGCACTATCCCTTCATGGCCAACGTCTTCCGCAGGCTTGCACCCTGGCCGGTCGACTGGCTGGACCCGGCGGAAGCCATTGCCCGGCGGGCGCGGTCACTGGTGCCGCTGCCAAACGGTTTTGAGCCGCTGAACGGGCAGGATCCGGCGATCTTCACCTCGGGTAAGCCGGATTTTGCCACCCGACGGCTGATGCAGGGTTTCGGTTTGACGGTGGCACCTAATGCCACCGCCGATGGGCGCGTGGGACAGGCAGAAGCGATCGGCTAGGGCGCTCTTGATGCCTTCGTATGACCGCCCCGCTCCCTAAAAGTAGATCGCCAGCAAGAGGCCGATCAGAACGGCCAACACGCAGGCGGCGAGAAAGCGCAGGCGGCTGGCGCGCGCCGCGTCGCCTTTCGAGGCGACCCGTTGCGTCTCCTTGTAAGCATCGCGCATACGCTGATCGAGACTATTCAGCTCCATTTGCTGTTCGGTCTCGTAATGTTCCATTGCTGCCCCGGGCAAATCGCTTCGACCCAAAACCATATGGGCATCCCTCTTTGCTCGTAAAAGTACGATCTTTGGTCGGCCTCAATTCAGTCTTGCGGCGATCGGGTTCTGCATTCGGCTCTCTCCCGGGTGACGCTCCTGTACGTATTCCCTGTGGGTTTTTTTGTCGGCGGCACGATTTTCCGGGAAACCGTGCTAGGTGTCGCCTGATCGGCGGTCTCCATATGACCGCGAATCAGTCCAGAGCATTTCAAAAGTGAGCAGCGATTTTGCGTCCGGAAATGCGCGAGCGTAGCGCGAAGAGGTGGAAATGAAGGTCGGCATCGACATGGGAACGACGTCCGAAGGGACCTCGGCCTCGCTCGATATCGAGGAGCTTCTGGCCACCCGTCTCCTGGTGCAGGGCAATTCCGGTTCGGGCAAGTCGCACCTTCTGCGCCGGCTGCTGGAGCAATCGGCACCCTGGGTGCAGCAGTGCATCATCGATCCGGAAGGCGATTTCGTCACGCTTGCCGACAAGTTCGGCCATGTGGTCGTCGAGGGCGAGCGGACCGATGCGGAACTGATCGGCATTGCCACCCGCATCCGCCAGCACCGCGTTTCCTGCGTGCTGTCGCTGGAAGGTCTCGATATCGAGCAGCAGATGCGCAATGCCGGCGTGTTCCTCAACGCCATGTTCGATGCGGATCGCGAATATTGGTATCCGGTTCTCGTCGTCGTCGACGAGGCCCAGATGTTTGCGCCGTCGGTCGCCGGCGACGTTACGGAAGAGGTGCGCAAGATCTCGCTCGGCGCCATGACGAACCTCATGTGCCGCGGCCGCAAGCGCGGCCTTGCCGGTGTCATCGCCACCCAGCGCCTGGCAAAGCTTGCCAAGAACGTCGCGGCGGAAGCCTCGAATTTCCTGATGGGCCGTACCTTCCTCGACATCGACATGCTGCGCGCAGCCGATCTGCTCGGCATGGACCGGCGCACGGCGGAAATGTTCCGCGACCTGAAGCGCGGCTCCTTCGTCGCACTCGGCCCTGCGCTGTCGCGCCGCCCGCTCAAGGTGACGATCGGTACGGTCGAGACGTCGGCCCGTTCGACAAGCCCGAAGCTCATGCCGCTGCCGGAGGCGCCGCAGGACGTCGAGGACCTGATCTTCACCCCGGATCCGGACGAGTTGACGCGGCCGATCATGCGCCGCACGGTCGCTCCGCCGCGTCCGACGACCGACATCCTCGCCGAATTGTCACGTCCGCGACCGGAAGCGGCGGCCCCGATCGAGCCGAAGCCGGCCCAGCCGGAAATGACCGCCGAAGAGAAAGAGAACCTGCTCGACAGCGTGTTTGCGGAAATCCTCGCCAATCCCGAGGCAGCCTTCCGGCCCGATGCGGAATTGTTCCAGGATTTCCTGGTGCGTTGCCGCATACGCCGCCTGCCATCGGGTGCGGCCCTGTCACTCAGTGCCTTCCGCCGCAAGATGGCGGTCGCGCGTTCGGGCGTCGACGCGGAGACGGCAGCGACCGAAACCTGGGCGCAGGCGCTGCAGCTTGCCGATCGTGTGACCGAAGATCTTCAGGCGGTGTTCCTGATGATGGCGCAGGCTGCTGTCCGCGGCCTGCCGTGTCCTTCGGACGCGATGATTGCGCGCGCCTATGGCACGCATTCGGCCCGCCGCGCCCGGCGTCTGCTCGGCTATTTCGAGGAGCATGGGCTGATCGTCATCCATGCCGATTTTTCCGGCAAACGGATCGTCGCCTTTCCGGATCTCGGCAGCGAAACCGCGCCGGGCGACGCGAACGGGCCCGACATGGCAAACCCAGCTGCGACCGCTGCCGAGTAGACCCGCCTGGCAAGAGGGAATATTCCTTATTCAGACTGGCGCCGCAGGCTGCGGCGCCGCACCCCTTCGGGTAGCCGGCGTCAGACCCAGCTTTGAATGACCCGGTCGGACGCATGGATGCAGGTCATCTGCAACCGGCTGGTGCCGGTATTGACGAAGCGGTGCGGCGTTTCCGGGGCTACGACGATGATGTCGCCGGCCTTGCCCGTGATGGTCTGTCTGCCGACGGTGAACTCAGCCTCGCCAGAGTGGATGATCCAGGTCTCCGGGTAAGGATGGACATGAAGCGCCGGTCCCTGGCCTGGCTCGGCATCCATCAGGAAGAGCGTAATCGGCGTACCGTATTGGCCGCCTTCGAAGAGGATCGTTCGGTTGGGGCTTTGCTTCTGCTCCGCACGCGGAATGACGTGAAACATTCTGGCCTCCATCTTCGGTCCGGTTGGCTTTAGGCGCGGCGTGATTTATCTTCGTGAGAAGATATTATTCAAAACTATCTTCTCGTCAAGATATATCGGGAGACCCGGAGTGAACGATGCAGAATGAGGAAGCGGAGAGGGACCACGTCGACCGCTTGCAGGCGCAGTGGGCGCGGGAATTGCCCGATCTCGACACCGAGCCGATGACGATCCTGGGGCGGGCCTACCGCCTTTCGAATCTCGTACGTCCGTCAATCGAGGAGACCTTCGCCGCCTTCGGCCTCGACCGCGGCGAGTTCGACGTGATCTCGACGCTGAGACGATCCGGTCCGCCCTACCGGCTGACGCCGACCGATCTCTATAGGTTTCTGATGATTTCGTCGGGCGGGCTCACGCACCGGCTCGACCGGCTGCAGAAGGCCGGGCTGATCGTGCGCGAGCGCTCGGCATCCGATGGCCGCAGCAGCGTCGTCGGACTGACCGAGAAGGGAATGGCGCTTGCGGAAGCGGCGATTCGTGCGGATATGGCCAGCGAAGCGCGGTATCTCGAAGGGCTGAGCAAGGAGGACCGCGCCGCATTGGCTGGGCTCCTCAGGAAACTGCTCGTCTCGCTGGAGCGGGCAGACGCCGTTGGTCCGGCATGAATGGATGCCGATTGCCACGATTTCGTTTGACAAGAGGGGCCGGACCCACTAAAGCCGCCCCAACGCCGGGCAGAAATGTCCGGTGTTTCATTTGACATGTCCCGTGGCTTCTCCGTCAGCGTGATCGTGAGAAACCTGTCAGAACCCCGAAAATGGGTTCAGAGGAGGGCGTGTTTCCTTGATCCGGTTTGGAAACAGGCCGGTGTAACTGTTTGAAAGGAAATGCGATGAGCAAGCGCGAATCGTCCAAGTACAAAATTGACCGCCGTATGGGCGAAAACATCTGGGGCCGTCCGAAGTCTCCGGTGAACCGCCGCGAATACGGCCCGGGCCAGCACGGCCAGCGCCGCAAGTCCAAGCTCTCGGACTTCGGTGTACAGCTGCGCGCCAAGCAGAAGCTGAAGGGCTACTACGGCGACATCCGCGAGAAGCAGTTCCGCGCGATCTTCGCTGAAGCTGCCCGCCGCAAGGGCGACACCCCGGAAAACCTGATCGGCCTGCTCGAGTCGCGCCTCGACGCGATCGTCTACCGCGCCAAGTTCGTTCCGACGGTCTTCGCTGCCCGTCAGTTCGTCAACCACGGCCACGTCAAGGTTAACGGCGTCCGCGTCAACATCGGTTCCTACCGCTGCAAGCCGGGCGACGTCATCGAAGTCAAGGAAAAGTCCAAGCAGCTCGTAACCGTTCTGGAATCGGTTTCGCTCGCTGAGCGCGACGTTCCGGACTACATCGAAGTCGACCACAACAAGATGGTTGCGACCTATGTCCGCGTTCCGGTTCTCTCCGACGTTCCGTACCCGGTCGTCATGGAACCGCACCTGGTCGTCGAATTCTATTCGCGTTAATCCGGGGCTTACGCCTTGTGACGTATCGAAAACCGCCCGGAAACGGGCGGTTTTTTTGTCGGCGGCGGTCACCATTGCGCTGCCGTCCATGGCGCGATTTCATCCCTTCTACAGGCGATGAGTGAGAGGGAAGCCGATGCCCGAGCAGAACGCTCCGCAAGACCTGCAGGCGATCATCGAGGATATCCATCAGGAGCTGAGCCCGAGGTTCGGCCAGGGCAAGGTCGCCGACTACATCCCGCAGCTCGCTCGCGTCGACCCCAAACATTTCGGCATGGCGATCGTAACGACCGATGGCAAGGTGCATCGGGTCGGCGACGCAGAAGTGCCGTTTTCGATCCAGAGCGTCTCCAAGGTCTTCACGCTGACGCTGGCACTCGGCAAGCACGGTGAGAACATCTGGCACCGTGTCGGCCGCGAGCCGTCCGGCTCGGCGTTCAATTCGATCGTCCAGCTCGAGCATGAGGGCGGAAAGCCGCGCAATCCCTTCATCAATGCCGGTGCCATTACCATCAGCGACCTAATCCTCGCGGGTCATACGCCGCGGGAACTGATCGGCGAGATCGTGCAGTTCATCCGCTACCTTGCCGACGACGACCAGATCGTCATCGATCACGAAGTGGCGCGTTCCGAGACGGCCACAGGCTACAGGAACTTCGCGCTTGCTAATTTCATGCGTTCCTATGGCCGGCTCGACCATCCGGTAGAGCATGTGCTCGGCGTCTACTTCCACCATTGCGCGCTTTCGATGACGTGCAGCCAGTTGGCCAAGGCCGGGCTGTTCCTGGCCGCCGGCGGCAGCAATCCGCTGACGGGTCACAACGTCGTCTCGCGCCAGCGGGCACGACGCATCAACGCGCTGATGCTCACCTGCGGCCACTATGACGGCTCGGGCGACTTTGCCTACCGCGTCGGCCTGCCCGGAAAGAGCGGCGTCGGCGGCGGCATTCTGGCGGTGGCACCGGGCAAGGCGTCCGTTGCCGTCTGGTCGCCGGGGCTCAATGAAAACGGCAATTCGCTGCTCGGCTCGCTGGCGCTCGAAATGCTCGCGGCGCGCACCGGCTGGTCGGTGTTCGGCCCCTAGAACGAGCTCCGTGTCCGTCAGTCTCCTTCATCCGGCCGATTTCCCTTGATCTTGACGGCCGGAGCGGGCAAGTGCTGGCCCAAGATTTGCCGGGCGCCGGTTGCGCCCGCGCCTGCCGCACAGGATCCCCGCCATGGACCTTTCGCTCAACGCGTCGCAAGACCAGGCCGAAACCGCTTTCGATGAGGGCGAGTTCGACGCCGGCACACACCCGCTGTTCAGCCGCATGCCGTCCTCCGTCTCGTTCAACAAGCTGCGCAAGCGGCTCCTTCGCCAGACCCGCCAGGCGCTCGACGATTTCGGCATGCTGAAGGGGGCGAAGCGCTGGCTGATCGGCCTTTCCGGCGGCAAGGACAGCTACAGCCTGCTGGCACTGTTGATGGACCTGCAATGGCGCGGGCTGCTGCCGGTGGAACTCATCGCCTGCAATCTCGACCAGGGGCAGCCGAACTTCCCGAAGCACATCCTGCCGGAATATCTGCAGTCGATCGGCGTCAAGCATCGCATCGAGTACCGCGACACCTATTCGATCGTGAAGGAGAAGGTGCCGACGGGAGCCACCTACTGTTCGCTCTGTTCGCGGCTGCGCCGCGGCAATCTCTACCGCATCGCTCGGGAGGAGGGTTGCGACGCGCTGGTGCTCGGCCACCACCGCGAGGACATTCTCGAAACCTTCTTCATGAACCTCTTCCACGGCGGGAGGCTCGCCTCGATGCCGGCAAAGCTTCTCAACGACGAGGGCGACCTGATGGTGCTCCGTCCGCTCGCCTATGCGGCCGAGGACGATCTCGCCAAGTTTGCTGCGGCCATGGAGTTCCCGATCATCCCCTGCGATCTCTGCGGCTCGCAGGACGGCCTCGAGCGCAACGCGATGAAGGCGATGCTCTCCGATATCGAGCGGCGCATGCCCGGCCGCAAGGACACGATGCTACGCGCGCTCGGCCACGTGAACCCGTCGCATCTGCTCGATCCCAAGCTGTTCGATTTCCTGTCCCTCGCTCCGGAGCCCAAAGAATGAGCCATTCCGTCGATATCGCCGGCCTTGCCAACCTCATGCAGGAGGCGGCGGTCAAAGAGATCCTGCCGCGGTTCCGCAATCTCGGGGCAGACGACGTCCGGATGAAGACGGAGGCGATCGATCTCGTGACCGAAGGCGACGAGGCCGCGGAGCGGCTGATGAAGTCGCGTATCGAGGAGGTGGCTCCGGGCGCTCTGTTCGTCGGCGAAGAATCGGTTGCGGCCGATCCGGCGCTGCTCGACAAGCTCACCGATGCCGATCTCGCCGTGGTCATCGACCCGATCGACGGCACCTTCAACTTCGCCGCGGGCCTGCCGCTCTTCGGCGTTATGGCAAGCGTCGTCTCGAAGGGTGAGACGGTCGCCGGCATCATCTACGATCCGCTCGGCAACGACTGGGTGATCGCCGAGAAAGGCTCTGGCGCCTGGATGTGCCGTCCGGATGGATCGCAGGAGCGTCTCTCGGTCACGGCCGGCGTGCCGCTCGAAGCCATGGTCGGGGTTGCATCGACAGGCTTCTACAAGCAGGAAGCACGGCGCGAAGTCATGGCCAATATGGCGAAGGTCCGCATGGCCACCAGCTACCGCTGCGCCGCCCACGAGTACCGTATCTTCGCCGCCGGTCACATCCACTTTCTGATGTACCAGAAGCTGATGCCCTGGGATCACCTGGCGGGAACGTTGATCGCGCAGGAGGCCGGTGCCTATGCCGCCCGCTTTGACGGTTCGCCCTACCTGCCGGCGCATCTCAATGGCGGACTGCTGCTCGCGACCGACAAGGAAAGCTGGGAGACGCTTCGCCGCGAGGTCTTCACGGTCTGATTTCGACAGCCGATCCTGAATCAAAAGGCCCGCCCGGGATCGTTCCGGGCGGGCCTTTTCATGTCATGCGGCAACTGAAAGTGACCTTTTGCGCATCTCAAGCGACGCGCGGCGCTGCAGTTACATGTGGCCACCGTGATCCATGGCGACATCCTTGTCGCCGGGATGGGTGAAGAGCTTGCCCTTCTCCGCCCAGAGCGTCGCCAGGATCGTCAGGATGCCGAAGAGGGCGAAACCGCCGAAGAGCGGCTGCAGCGTGCCGTTGAAGAGTTGGCCGACGGCGCCGCCGATCAAAGCTCCGCCCGTGGTGGAGACGAAGCCGGTGATCGCCGTCGCTGTGCCTGCGAGGTGCCCCATCGGTTCCAGGCTGATCGCGGTGAAGTTCGTCGCGATCACCGCAAAGAACATCAGGAGCACCGAGAACATCAGGTAGCTGACGACGAAAGCCGGCGTGCCGGATAGCGACATCACGAAGCCTGCGACCGAGATCAGCGTGAACAGCATCATCGCGACGTGCGAGATGCGGCGCATGCCGAAGCTGCGGACGAAGAAGCCGTTGGCGAAGTTCGCCACCGCAATGCCGCCGGCCGTGCCGGCGAAAGCGATCGGCAGCCAGTCACCGAGGCCGTAGACCTCGCCGAAGATCTGCTGGACCGTGACGATGTAGGCGCAGATGACCGCGGTGAAAAGCGTCATGCCGATCATGTAGCCGCAGGTGATGCGGTTGGTGAGAACGGTCTTGAAACCCGAAGCGACGGCGCCAACGGAGAGCGGCATACGCTCCTCGCGGGGCAGGGACTCCTTCATGCGGGACAGGGCCCAGGCGAACAGGACCGCGCCGATGACGCCGATCAGGATGAAGATCCAGTGCCAGTTGGCATAGAGGATCACGAGCTGGCCGATCGAGGGCGCAACGATCGGCACGATCATGAAGACGATCATTACATAGGACATGACGCGCGCCATCTCGCGGCCGCCGAAGCAGTCGCGCACGATCGCCATGGTGGTGATGCGGATTGCGGCAGCACCGATGCCCTGGATGAAGCGCAGGACAAGCAGCGTCTCGAAGCTTTCGGTGAGGGCAGCCGCAAACATCGACACGGTGAAGAAGGCAAGGCCACCGAGCAGCACCTTGCGGCGGCCGAAGGCATCGGAAAGACTGCCGAAGAAGATCTGCGAAATGCCGAAGCCGAGGAAGAAGACACCGATCACCAACTGGCTGTCGTTGGTGCTGGCGACGTTCAAGGACTGGCCAATGGCCGGTAGCGCCGGCAGCATGCTGTCGATGGCGATCGCAACACTCGCCGTCATGACGGCGATGGTGATGATGAATTCGAAGAGGCCCATGTTGAGGCGCTCTGCTCCGGAAACTCCGTCGATATGTTCGGATTGATTGGTGATGGTGGACATTGGGAAACCCGTAAATTCAATCTTGAAAAAGACTGGCCGGCTCGACTGCATGTTTCCTGGAGGCGTCCCCGATAGGGACAAAACATGCAGCATTTCAAAGCGCTACAGCGATCTTTTCGAGTCGATGAGACACGCCTCGCTGTAGCGATCAGCCGGCCGGCTGATGGTGTGGTTTGAAGAGCTTGCCGCCTTCGGCGATGAAAACGAAAACGAGACCGATTACGGCGACGGTGAAGTAGCCGGTTGCAAGAGGTGTCGCGGTTCCATCGAACAACTGGCCGATGACAGCGCCGATCACGCTTCCTCCGATCGTCTGCGTGAAACCGAGTACCGAGGAGGCTGTGCCGGCAACGTGGCCGAGGGGCTCCATGGCCATGGCGTTGAAGTTCGGCGCGATCAGCCCGAACTGGAACATCGTGGCGCAGTAGAGGACCACGAAGACCGGGAAGGGCAGCGGCGCATAGAGCGAGGCCGACATCCAGACGAAACTCGCCAGCGTGAAGCCGATGAGTGCCGCATGGGACAACGGCCGCATGCCGAAGCGGCGGACGAGGCGGGAATTGGTGAAGGAAGCGACCGCCATCATACTGGCAAATGCCGCGAAGACAAGCGGAAACCACACGCCGAGGTCGTAGACGCCGACGAGCACCTGCTGCGCCGAATTGATGAAGCCGAAAAGCGCGCCGAGAATGACGGAGGTCGCAAGCGTATAGAGCAGCGACAGCCGGTTCGTCAGCACGATACGAAATCCGCTGAGTATGACCGACGGCGTAAAATCGCGGCGATGGGCCGGATCGAGCGTCTCGCCGAGTTTTGAGGAGACGATCGCAATGTTCATCACGGCATAGAGCGCGACGACCACGAAGATCATGTGCCACTCGGTAAGGCTGATGATGAGCTGGCCGATCGAGGGGGCGATGACCGGCACGATCATGAAGACCATCATGACCAGCGACATCACCTCTGCCATCTGCCGGCCGCCATAGACGTCACGGACGATCGAGATGGTGATGACGCGCGTGGCCGCAGCACCGGCACCCTGTACGAAGCGCAGCGCCAGCAGGAGGCCGAAGCTCGGCACGATTGCGATCGCCAACGCACAGACGGCGTAGAGAATGAGGCCGGCGAGAAGCGACGGCTTGCGCCCGAAGCGATCCGAAAGGGGGCCGAAGAACAGCTGCGCCACGCCCATGCCGAGCAGATAGGCGGTGATGATGTATTGCCGCTCATTTTCAGAGGCAACGCCGAGGCTGGCGCCGATCTCCTGCAGACCGGGCAACATGATGTCGATCGAGATCGCGTTGGTCGCCATCAGCATGGCCATCAGCGCGATGAACTGAGATTTGCTGAGGCCTGGCAGGGCGTCGTCGTTGGTCGTGCTTGTCATTTTCAAAAAGTCCTAACGGCGCACGGGGCGCAAGCGGAACAGGTTGATCCGGAGAGATCCGGAAAAGAAGGTGCCGGTTGGCGTCATGCCGACTGGCTTTTCAAATCTCGAGCGGGGGCAGCCGGGGCGATTTGAAACCGCGCGGACCGGGCCGGCATGAAGCAAGGGAAGCGTCGACGGGCAGGGAACCGGACTTTCCGGCGCCAAAGGGCGAGGCGAGAGCCTCTCGCAGGCAGCTTATGCCGAACGATCGCAACCGATTCATGACAGGCCGGGCCCCGACCCTTCGCTCCACACTCGAACGCTGGAATGCGTTCATGAAGGAAGCACGCTCTGAACGTATCTTGGCGGCACCTGCGCGAACCGCACGCGCAAGGCCTTCAGAAGGACAACGAAAATTAGGCAATCCGGAAGTACGGCCGGAATCAAAAAAGGCGGTTGCCCGCCTTCTCCGATGGATCGGGACGAGGCGTCCTTAGATCAGGCGACGGCGCCCTTGACGGCAATGCCCTGCGCCTCGAGGTGCGACTGCAGCTCGCCGGCCTGGAACATTTCACGCACGATGTCGCAACCGCCGACGAATTCGCCCTTGACGTAGAGCTGCGGGATCGTCGGCCAGTTGGAGTAATCCTTGATGCCCTGGCGCAGGTCCGCATCGGCGAGCACGTTGATGCCCTTGTAGTCGACGCCGATGTAATCGAGAATCTGGACCACCTGACCGGAGAAGCCACACTGCGGGAACTGCGGCGTACCCTTCATGAAGAGTACCACATCGTTCGTCTTGACTTCGTTGTCGATGAATTCGTGAATTCCGCTCATCTTGTCTTCCTTCCTGCGCCGGCTTCAAGGGCCGGATATCGATTGGGTCTTAGATAGCATGCATATCGGTGATTTTCACCACCCAATCGCAACAAATATTGATGGTCCTCAAGATGTGGTTTTATTACCACTACCGCTTCACGCGTCGTACCAGACGCGGAAAGATCGCTGCAGCACCATGATCTGCTGCATGTTTATCCTTAAATCGGCTAGGAATTAAGGAAACATGCAGTCGTCAGGCCGTGCGGCGCCGGGTCTTGCTGCGGGCCGCGGCCGTTCGACGACGGCTGACCTGCTTCTTCGCCGGTTTACGAATGGCCGCCTCGAGGATATCCCCGAGGATACCGCCGCCGGCGGACGAGGTTGTCCGTGCCCGGCGCTTTGTCCGCTTGGTCGAAGTTCGCTTGACGCCGGTCTTCTTGAGGATTTCCTTCAGCGCGCTGTCAACGACGCCGCTGACAAGTTCCTTGATCAGATCAGCCATTCCGGCTCACTCCGGCGCGCTTGTCTGCAGGGCGAGGGCGTGCAGAACACCACCCATGTTGCCCTTGAGCGCATTGTAGACCATCTGGTGCTGCTGCACGCGGGTCTTGCCGCGAAACGCTTCGGCCACGACTTCGGCGGCATAGTGGTCGCCGTCACCGGCCAGATCGCGGATCGTGACCTTGGCACCGGGAATCCCGGCCTTGATCATGTCTTCGATGTCGCCTGGTGTCATGGGCATGATACGCCAACTCCTTGTTTTTCTGCAGTGCCGGCAGCGTCGCCTGCACCGCTCCATACTATCAGGGAACCACGATTCAGGGGCGGAACGCAAATGCTGAATCAGGTGAGCAGCAACGAGGTGTCGACAGCAATCGCCGTTCTGCAAATCTGCAGAGGGTCGCTGCGACAAAGCTGATAGCAGCGAAATGCGGGTTCCTCTCTAATGCGCGACGGGGCGGCAAGACGAGGCGAAAGGCCATTACCGCCCCGTCGTTTCAATAGCGCCCGTGCCGATGTGCCGGGCGCCGGCAGGGAGGTCATATGCCACGAGATCAGGCGAACAGGGCGACGGTCAAAGCCTATGTGCAGGCGATGAATGCGGGGGACATCGAGGCGTTGCGCCCGCTCTTTACCGCCGACGCGGAGATCCAGGGAGTGGTGGGCGCCGGTGCCTTCGATTTTGCGGCACGCGTCTGGCACGACCTTCATCATGGGCTGAACATGAGGCTGGAGGTCCTGTCCATGGTTGCCGACGGCGACACCGTCGTGGTTCGCCTGCGCGAAAGCGGCAAATGGACCGGGCCGTTTCTAGACTTCGAGCAACCGACCGGCCGTTCCTACGAGCTGCAGGCGATCGAATGGTTCGAGCTCGCCGACGGCAAGATCGCCCGGCGTTGGGGCGCACGGGACGGCGGCTCGCAGGCGCGGTAACTGGGCTTTCCAGGCTCGGCGAGCCATTGTCCGGCCGCAACGGAAGATAGGTCAGAAACCGCCTAGGCCCTCGAACCGGTGGCGAACGGCTTCGAAGCGAGCCGTCACCGCTTCGCGGAACAGCCGCACGTGCGGGCTCTCGCGCAGGCTTTCGTGATAGAGGAGCCAGATATCCGAACGGGCCTCGAGTTCGGGAATGGGACAGCGCAGCAAGTCGTCGTCCGCGGAAGCGGCCCAGCACGGAAGCGGGCCAACGGCGACCCCGGAGCGGACCGCCGCGATCAGATTGGGCACGGAATTGCAGTGGATCCCGATCGAGGCGTCAGGTGCCGCTTTCCGCAAGGCGATGAGAGGTCCCAATCCCGCGAGGCCGCCGGTGCCGCCGACGATCTCATGTCGGCCGAGGTCGGTGATGGCGCCGGGCAAGCCGTGGCGCGCGGCGTAGGATTTGGCGCAATGAAGTGCCCACACGCTGGTCGCAAGCCGGCGCCGCACGATGCCCGGCTCTTCCGGGCAGGAGCCGACGCGCAGCGCGACATCCACTTCACCGCGCGACAGATCGAGCCTGCGATCATCGGCGATCAATTCAATGGACAATGACGGGTGCTGGCTGCGCAGTTCGGAGACCAGCGGCGCCACCACGTCGATCGCAAGAATCTCCGTCGTGGTCACACGCACGGTTCCGGCGATCGCCCGGTTCCACCCGCGTGCGGTGTCGGCCAGCGTGCTCGCGCCTTGCTCGACCTGTTCGGCGAGCGCGATGGTCGCTTCCCCGCGCTCCGTCAGGCGATAACCGTTCGGGAGGCGCACGAAGAGGGCAAGGCCGAGACCGCGCTCAAGAGCATCGATCCGGCGAGCGACGGTCGTCTGATTGACCCTGAGGCTACGTGCAGCGGCAAGCGTGGAGCCGGTGCGCGCCACGGCGAGAAAATATTTCAGGTCGTTCCAATCGAACATGGCGCGTCCGGAAAATCATCCGCCGTGATGGCGCTGTTCCTGTCTCAGTTCTCCGGCGCGAGGTCGCCCTGCATGAACTCCGGGAACCAGGCTTCGTGGGCAGCACGCAGATCGGCGACCGGAACCGCCCCGGCGTCGCCGAGCTTGACGGCATCGCCGCCGGTCTTGCCGATGACCGGGAGCGAGACGCCAGCGGCTTTCGCCCGTGCTGCAACCGCGTCGAGCGCGCCGGCAGCAACGGTGACGACGTAACGGCCCTGGTCTTCGCCATAGAAGGTCGCAATCGGGTCGTGACCGGCAACCGTGTCGACGGTAGCGCCAATGCCCGAGGCCATCGCCATTTCGGCGACGGCAAGCGCCAGGCCACCCGACGAGCAGTCGTGCACGGCCGTCGCAAGGCCGTCGACGATCAGGCCGCGGACGAAGTCGCCGACCTTGCGCTCGTGGGCGAGATCGACATGCGGCGCCGGACCGTCGGTGCGGCCATGGATGTCACGCATGTAGACCGACTGGGCGATGTGCGAACCGAGGCCTTCCGGCGCGCCGGCGAGCAGGATCGTCTCGCCTTCCGCCGCGAAGCGGATGCGCGCCATCTTCGACCAGTCCTTGATCAGGCCCACCCCGCCGATCGTCGGGGTCGGCAGGATCGCCTGACCGTTGGTCTCGTTGTAGAGCGAGACGTTGCCGGAGACGATCGGGAAATCGAGCGCCGTGCAGGCTTCGCCGATGCCTTTGATCGCATGGACGAACTGGCTCATGATCTCCGGACGCTCCGGGTTGCCGAAATTGAGGTTGTCGGTGGCCGCCAGCGGCAGCGCGCCGGTTGCCGTCAGGTTGCGCCAGCACTCGGCGACGGCCTGCTTGCCGCCTTCGTAAGGATCCGCCTCGACATAACGCGGCGTCACGTCGGACGAGAAGGCGAGCGCCTTGGAGGCGTGGCCCTCGACGCGGACGACGCCGGCGTCACCGCCGGGAAGCTGCAGCGAGTTGCCCTGGATCAGCGTGTCGTACTGCTCGTAGACCCAGCGGCGCGACGAGTTGTTGGCCGAACCGACGAGCTTGACGAGCGCGTCTGCGACATCGGCAGCCGGGATGTCGTTGGTTGCCAGCGGAGCAGGGGTCTTTGCCGGGGTCCAGGGGCGGTCATATTCCGGTGCCTGGTCGCCCAGTTCCTTGATCGGCAGATCGGCGACCTGTTCGCCCTGGTGCAGGATGCGGAAGCGCAGGTCGTCGGTGGTCTTGCCGACGATCGCGAAATCGAGGCCCCACTTGACGAAGATCGCCTTGGCAACCTCTTCCTTGGCGGGCTCCAGCACCATGAGCATGCGCTCCTGGCTTTCCGACAGCATCATTTCGTAGGCGGTCATGCGCTCTTCACGCACCGGCACCTTGTCGAGATCGAGCTCGATGCCGAGGTCGCCCTTGGCGCCCATTTCGACCGCCGAGCAGGTAAGGCCGGCTGCACCCATGTCCTGGATGGCGATGACGGCGCCGGTCTGCATCAGTTCGAGGCAGGCTTCGAGCAGGCACTTTTCGGTGAAGGGGTCGCCGACCTGAACGGTCGGGCGCTTCTCTTCGATCGACTCGTCGAACTCGGCGGACGCCATGGTCGCGCCGCCGACACCATCACGGCCGGTCTTGGCGCCGAGATAGACGACCGGAAGGCCGACGCCTTCGGCCTTGGAATAGAAGATAGCGTCGCTCTTGGCGAGGCCGGCGGCAAAGGCGTTGACGAGGATGTTGCCGTTGTAGCGGGCGTCGAACTCGACCTCACCGCCGACGGTCGGAACGCCGAAGGAGTTGCCGTAACCGCCGACGCCGGCAACGACGCCCGAAACCAGGTGGCGGGTCTTCGGATGATCCGGCGAGCCGAAGCGAAGCGCGTTCATCGCCGCAACCGGGCGCGCGCCCATGGTGAAGACGTCGCGCAGGATGCCGCCGACGCCGGTCGCGGCACCCTGGTAGGGCTCGATATAGGATGGGTGGTTGTGGCTCTCCATCTTGAAGACGACGCAGTCGCCGTCATCGATGTCGACGACGCCGGCGTTTTCGCCCGGGCCCTGGATGACGCGCGGTCCCTTGGTCGGCAGCGTGCGCAGCCACTTCTTCGAAGACTTGTAGGAGCAGTGCTCGTTCCACATCGCCGAGAAGATGCCGAGTTCGGTAAAGGTCGGCTCGCGCCCGATCAGGCTCAGGATGCGCTCGTATTCGTCGGGCTTCAGCCCGTGCGATGCGATGAGGTCCGGGGTGATGGGGCGGGTGTTGGAAATCGTCATCGTCGACCGTCAAATCCTTCGGGCGGCGCGCAATTCACTTAAGAGGAATATGGCGCGTGCGAACCGCAACAGAAACAGGGGGCGCTTTGCGGCTTCTTTAGCCTATGCTGCGGCGCGGCGCGACAGAAAAATACGGGCGATCAACAGCGGCTGACGCCCGTGGAGAGAGCTTTCCCGAAGGCTCGTGCGGCGGCCGCCGTCAGAACTTGTAACCGAGCGCGAGGCCGGCGCGTGTCAAGCCATTGTTCGGACCGTCGCACAGATTGGCATGCGAAGCATGTTCCACGGTTGCCGAGACGTTCCAGTGCTCATCGAGACGGACACCGGCAGCGGCGTATTCGCGGAAGAGGAAGCGGCAGCCGAGCTCCGGCCCGGAACCATTCGGATTGTCGAGGTCGCCGTCATGAACCGTACCGCCGGCGCCGAACTCGACGAACAGGCGCTTCGTCATGTCGAAGGTCCAGCTCAAACCGGCATAGGCCTGATTGACGCCGTTGGACGACGTCGCAACCGCTGCGCCCGCATGGATGCGCGGCCGCAGCAGCTTTTCGCCGAGGTCGATCGCCCCATCGGCATCGAGCGGATCGAAATACACGGTGAACGACGGAAACACCCCGTCCTCCTGCTTGTCGCCGGAAGCGATCGACGTCGTGACGCCGAAGCGCATCTCATCGAAAACGCCATCCGCAGCCAAGGCCGGTGCAGCGGTGGTCAACGTGGTCGTAGCGAGAAGAAGAGATGCGAGGCGAAGCGACGAGGCGGCGTTGACGGGTAGCGGCATGCGGAATCCTTACGAGCGAATCATGTGCGCAAAACTGCTAAAGTAGTATGTTGCGCAACCTTGCACGAAAGTCACTCCATGGATTTCCATAGTTACTCGAAACTGTCGTAACCGGCGCGCCCGCTGTCGAGCAGCCGCTTCAGCGTCTGAAAACCTGCTCTCACCTGGGCCCGGTCCGGCGGCGAGGAAAAGCCGACGCGAATCCGATGGAAGACGCGGTCGGTGCGTCCGCCCTTGAACTCGTCCTCGTCATCGACGAGCACGCCTTCCTGCAGTGCCGCTTGCTTGAACGTGCCGGAGAGCCACGGATCCGGCAACTTCATCCAGAGGAACGGAATGCAGGGGTGCGAGGTGAACTCGATGCCCTCGAAGATTTCGCGAGCCATCGCCTCGCGGGCACGCACCTCTTCGATGCCCTTGCTGCGCAGGATTGCAGCCGAGCCGGAAAGCACGAGCCGTGCGCAAAGCTCAGCCAGGATGAACGGCAGGCCGCCGCTCACCATCTTGTGCGCAATGCGGATGCGCTGGCTGAAATGCGGAGGGCAGGCGACCCAGCCGCCGCGAACACCGGCTGCCACCGACTTAGAAAGACCGCCGACCAGGAAGGTGCGTTCCGGCGCAAGCTCAGCCAAGAGCGGCGTCTGATCACCGGTCATCGCGCCATAGAGATCGTCCTCCACCAGCCAGACGCCATATTTGCGGGCGATCTCGGCGATCGCCTGGCGGCGGGCAAGCGGCATGACGGCGACGGTCGGGTTCTGTGCGCTCGGCATCAGGAAGGCGAGCTTCGGATGCTGTTGGGCGCAGACGCGCTCGAAATCCTCCGGGATCATGCCGAACTCGTCGGATTCGACCAGCGTCGTGCGGCGGCCGACGAGGCCGGCGCTGCGACTCACCTGCGAATAGGTGAGCGTCTCGAAAGCGATGCGGTCGCCGGGCGCCGTGACCGCAGTGATGACCGCGACGACGGCCGCATGGGCACCGAGCGTCGGCACGATGTTTTCCGGCTTCGGGCGGAAGCCGCCGCGCGCCAGCCACAGGCAACCCGCCTCGAACCAATGGTCCGGAAAGTTGCGTGCGTAGCTTGCAATGTCCGCATGGTGGTCGTGGCTGATTTCGCCAAGCAACTCGCTCAACACCGTGCCTTGGCCGATATCAGGTGCCGCCGTGCTGTCAAATCGCAATTTTCCGGCAGGTGCCACGAGCGGCCGGGTGCCGGCGAGAGAGGTCGTCAGCGGATCCGCCTGTTCCGGCGGGCGGCTCTCGGGATGATCGAGCACATAGGTGCCGCGGCCGACTTCGCCGCTCACCAGTCCGCGTTCGCGCACGATGTTGTAGGCGCGCCCAATCGTACCGATTGTCACGCCGATATCGTAGGCGAGGTTGCGCTGGGGTGGCAATTTGGCGCCGACGGGAAGGGCGCCACTGCCGATTGCCTGTTCGATCTGGTCGGCAATCCGCGCATAGAGCGGACCGTGACCCTGCTGAATGTCCGGGAGCCAATTTGTCATAGTGACAATTCTTTAGATTACAGCGCGAAATATGTCAATTATCACCAAGACAACGATAGCAATCGCTGCATTGGGGTTATCAATGAGTACAATCGATACAATTTGTTTGTCCCGCCCGGGTGCTAAGTCCGTCGCGTGCAGCAGCGCATTGCTGGGCGGCGATTATTCGCAACAGCGCGAGAGCGTGCTTAGGCGACTTTGGGGTTTTTATTGCGAACTGGCGGCGAAGCGGCGCGGCCGTCTGGCCCTCGGGGAAATGAGCGACTGGCAACTTAAGGATATCGGCGTTTCCGCGAAGGATGCGCGCCGGGAGTCGGCTGTGCCGTTCTGGCGCTGAGAATGTCGACAAAGCTGCGCAACCGTTTTGCGACAACGGCATGCTTTACCTTATTGGGTCGGAAACGACTGACGGACAATACACCAAGGGCCGGCGCCCTCAGGACGGCCGGCCCTTGCATCGATTCGACAATTCGCCTTGGGGCTATTTGCAGCCCTGGCCGCCGGCGGCCCAGCGCTTGATATCGGTGGCCATGCGCGTGCCGACCGGTTCGCTCATCAACGGCCCGAAGGCCTGCAGGCGTGCCGGGTTACCCTCGGCCTGAACAACGGCGAGCGGTCGGGCCTCCGGCGACTTGCGCGGCACGATCAGAACGCGGGGGCGGCCGGAGAAGGAATTGAGCTCGGGCGCCAGGCGATAGGACTTGAACTCCGGATCGCCCGATTTGAACCAGCAGCTGTTGGCACCAAGCGCCACGCGCTCCATCGTCGGCAGCGCGGCCGTATTCGGGCTTGGCGCCGGCGGCTTTGGCGACTGGCAGGCTGCGAGCAGGGTCAGGCCAAGCGTCGCACAGGCGAGGCCGGTCAGGCGTCCAGGGAAGAATGAAGGCATCGACGGTCTCGATCGCATTTGGGGATGGGTCGGAGATGCCTTCTATCAGCCGGATGGTTAAGCGGCGATTACTTCGAGCGCCGATGCGAAGAGACCGCGGCCGTCAGAGCCGCCATGTGCCGCTTCGATCAGGTTTTCCGGATGCGGCATCATGCCGAGCACGTTGCCCCCGGCATTCATCACGCCGGCGATATCGTTCATCGAGCCGTTCGGGTTGGTGCCTTCGGCATAGCGGAACACCACCTGGCCGTTGCCTTCGATCGTCTTCAGCGTCTCGGCATCGGCAAAATAGTTGCCGTCATGGTGGGCGACCGGCGAGCGGATGATCTGGCCCTTCGAATAGGCGCGGGTGAAGTCAGTCTCGGCATTGACCACTTCGAGCTTGATCTCGCGGCAGACGAACTTGAGCGAGGCGTTGCGCATCAGCGCGCCGGGCAGGAGGCCGGCCTCGACGAGGATCTGGAAGCCGTTGCAGACGCCGAGAACCTTGACGCCCTTTTCCGCCTTGGCCTTGATCGCCTGCATGACCGGCATGCGCGCCGCGATCGCGCCACAGCGCAGATAGTCGCCATAGGAGAAGCCGCCGGGAATGACGATCAGATCGACATCCGGAATGTCGGTCTCCGTCTGCCAGACGGTGACCGGAGCCTTGCCGGAAATCTTGGTGAGGGCCGCGATCATGTCGCGGTCGCGGTTGAGGCCCGGAAGCTGGACGACGGCTGACTTCATATCTCTGTCTCCGTTAGCGGCGAGATGTCATCTTGATGCCGCGCCCCGAAGAGCCAGGCACCTTCTACGACGAGAACAGCAGCGCACCCTGCGGCGCTCGCGCTGTTCCGGCGTCTCTTAACGTCTGGTTCCGCGCCTCAAAGCGCGGAACGATTTCGATGCCTGACCGATCAGGCGAACGAGATGCTGTAGTTCTCGATCACCGTGTTGGCGAGCAGCTTTTCGCACATGGCCTTGAGGTCTTCCTCGGCCTTGGCCTTGTCTGCGGATTCGATCTGCAGATCGAAGACCTTGCCCTGGCGGACCTGGCCGATGCCGTCGAAGCCGAGCGCGCCGAGAGCGCCTTCGATTGCCTTGCCCTGCGGATCGAGAACGCCGTTTTTCAGCGTCACGGTTACACGTGCCTTGATCACTTTGATTTTCCCCGAAGTTATTTCACCAGAACCGGACCGGTGCCGCGCACAGGTTCGTTCTCGTTCATGATGCCGAGACGGCGGGCGACTTCCTGGTAGGCCTCGACGAGGCCGCCGAGGTCGCGGCGGAAGCGGTCCTTGTCGAGCTTCTCGCGAGTCTCGATGTCCCAGAGCCGGCAGCTATCCGGCGAGATCTCGTCGGCCAGCACGATACGCATCATGTCGCCCTCGAACAGGCGGCCGCACTCGATCTTGAAATCGACGAGCTGGATGCCGACGCCCAGGAACAGGCCCGAAAGGAAGTCGTTGATGCGGATGGCAAGCGCCATGATGTCGTCGAGTTCCTGGGGGCTTGCCCAGCCGAAGGCGGTGATGTGCTCTTCGGAGACCATCGGATCATCGAGCGCGTCGGCCTTATAGTAGAACTCGATGATCGAGCGGGGCAGGACGGTGCCTTCCTCGATGCCGAGGCGCTTGGCCAGCGAGCCGGCGGCGACGTTGCGCACGACGATTTCGAGCGGGATGATCTCGACTTCCTTGATCAACTGCTCGCGCATATTGAGGCGGCGGATGAAGTGCGTCGGGATGCCGATCTTGTTGAGATGCGTGAAGATGTACTCGGAAATGCGGTTGTTCAGCACGCCCTTGCCGTCGATGACGTCATGTTTTTTCTTGTTGAAGGCGGTCGCGTCGTCCTTGAAGAACTGGATGAGCGTGCCCGGCTCCGGACCCTCATAGAGGATCTTGGCCTTGCCCTCGTAGATACGGCGGCGACGATTCATGGATTCTGTCTCTGTGGTTGTTGGCGCTCTTGGGTCGCGCTCGTGGAATATCTCCCGGGGTCCATAGCTGAAAAGAACGGATTTCACAATCGGCGTATCTTTTCCGTCCCCCTGATTTGCAGAGGGTAGCATGAAAGTCGCGAAACCCGAAAACGACGCAATTCAGTTTGACCTCCATTTTGGTTATGGCGATAACTGTTCAAGGCACCGAATTCTCAGGGAGATCAATCGATGACCACTATCCAGGATCGCGAAAAAGCCTTTGAAGCGAAGTTTGCGCTGGACGAAGAACAGAAGTTCAAAGCTGAGGCGCGCCGCAACAGACTGCTTGGTCTCTGGGCTGCCGGCCTGCTCGGCAAGCCCGATGCCGAAGCCTATGCCGCGGAGGTGGTGACCGCTGACTTCGAGCGTGCCGGTCATGAAGAGATCATCCGCAAGCTCAAGGCGGATTTTGACGCCGCGGGGGTTGCCCAAACGGAAGAGCAAATCCGCAAGCGCATGCTCGAGCTTCTCGCCGAAGCGATCCAGCAGATACAGAACAGCTGATAGACGAGCACGCTCGCGGCGACCGCCCGGCCATCGGGCCGGGCTACCTGTCGGCTTTGCCGAAGATCGGCTTCCATCCGCGCCGCAGGCGCCGCTCGAGTTCCAGCCGGTCCATCGGCCGGGCCAGCGCATACCCCTGCAGCACATCGCAGCCGAGATCGCGCAACATTGCCGCATGCTCCCAGGTCTCGACGCCTTCCCCGACGACATCGATGTTGAGCGAGTGGCCAATGTCGATGATTGCGCGGACGAGCTTGGCCTGTTTCGCACTCTCTGTGATCGGCCCGACCAGCGCCCGGTCGATCTTGAGCCGCGCCGGGTTGAGGTTGAGCAGGCCGATGATCGAGGCGTGCCCGGTGCCGAAGTCGTCGATCTCCACCTCGATGCCAAGAGCGCCGAGGGCCGAGATCGTCTCGGCGATTTCATCCTCCGGATCGTCGAGGAAGATGGATTCGAGCAATTCGAACGAGAGGACGCCAGGCGGAATCCGCAGATCCCGCAGGTCGGCGATCAGGCCGGGATCGCGCAGGCGTGGCGACGACATGTTGACTGAGATCTTGGGAATGGCGAAGCCGGCCTGCCGCCACGACTGAAAATCGGCATAGGCAAGCTCCACGACCTTGCGGTCGATCGCCGGCAGGACATTGATCTCCTCCGCGACCTTCAGGAAGTGGAAGGGCGCGAGCACGCCGCGCTCCGGATGGTTCCACCGCACCAGCGCCTCGACGCCGGTGATCTCGAGCGAAGTCGCATCGAACTGCGGCTGATAGTAAACCGTGAACTGCCCTTCCTCGATCGCCAGGCGGATGTCGTCGCCAATCCGCTTGGCCGTCAGGATCTGTGTCTGGATCTGCTCGGAGAAGACCTCGACGCGGTCGCGGCCGAGGCTCTTTGCCCGGTAGAGCGCGATGTCGGCATTCATCAACAATTGCTTCGCATCGAAATCGTCGTGCCCTTTCCAGGCGATGCCGATGCTTGCGCCCAGGCGGCAGAGCTGGCCCTCATAGGGAATGGGGCGACGGAAGGCGTGGACGATGCGCTCGGCGAGTTCGGAGAGCTGCGGCAGGTTTCGTCCCCCGCGGCATAGAATGACGAATTCGTCGCCGCCGATCCGGGCAATGAAATCGTCGTGTCGGGCATGCGCGCGAAGGATGGCTGCCGCGTGGCTCAGCATGGCATCGCCGGCCTGGTGCCCGAGTGTGTCGTTGATCTGCTTGAAACGATCGAGATCGATATGCAGGATGGCGTTGACCGCGACATTCTCCGCCAGCATCTGATCGAGGTAGCGCCGGTTGGGCAGATCCGTCAGATAGTCATGCAGGGCGTTGTATTCGATCCTGACCCGCGCCTGCTCGAGCTCGCGGTTGCGCGCCTCGGCGGAGGCCTGAGCCTGGCGCAACTCCTCCTGCAAGGCGACGTCTTCGGTGACATCCCAATTCGCCCCGATGAGCTTTCGCGTGCCGCGATGATCGACATAGGTCGCGGCATTGGAGCGGATATGCCGGATCGAGCCGTCCGGCCGCACGATTCGAAAGGCATTGCTGTAGGGCTTGCCGGAGGCGATCCCTTCGATCGTCCGGGCGATGGCCTTGTCGCGGTCGTCGGGATGCAGCATGTTTTCCCAAGCCTCGGAGTTCGGCGGACCGTCGCTTGGATCGAGGCCGTAGATCTCGAACATGCGCTCGTCCCAGTCATCACGCTCAGCGTCGAGGTTGAAGTCGAACACGCCGATCTTCGAGACGTCGAGCGCGAGTCTCAGGCGGCGCGAGACCTCTTCGAGCCGCGCCTCCGCCTCCTTGCGGGCGGTAATGTCCGTGTCGGTGCCGATGATGCGGCTGGGCCGGCCATCCGGCCAATAGCCAACGGACGCACCGCGGCTCTCGATCCAAACCCAATGCCCGTCCGCGTGGCGCTCGCGGTACTCGAAGGTGTTGAATACAGCCTCGCCGGAATCCTGCCGCTCGATTGCGGCCCGCACATGCGCGCGGTCGTCGGGATGGACGTTCTGGATCCACGTCTCAAGGGTCCCGTCGACCTCGGCATCGTCAGGCAGGCCACGGAGCCGCTTCCAGGTGGTGGAGTAAAACAGGTTACCGGTTTCGAAGTCGTGGTCCCAGACGCCTTCAAGCGCGCTGTCGAGCGCATATTTCCAGCGGGTTTCGTCATTGCGCAGACCGGCGATTTCGTCGACGAGATCTTGGACCGGGAGCATCAGCAGGAAAAAGGCGTCCTGTTCGGCGAAAGACACCGGCGACCAGGAGACGAGCATCGGCAAGGGGCCGGAGAGGCTTTCGAAGCGGAGCGTCGTGCACGACGTAGCCGCCGGCGGCAATCTATCCCGGCCCGGCAACAGGGGCTGGTCTTCATCCAGGACGAGATCTCCGAGGAGGGCTCTCCGCAGCGAAGCTGGCGTCCTTAGCAGCAATTCACCGGCGCGCGCATTGGTCGTTATGATCCGGCCCAGATCATTGGCAATGATTGCCCCGGCCGGCAAGCGCTCCAGGGCGGCCTGCGTGAGGACATCCAAATTTGCCGGCGCACCACGCGCACCTTTGGTGAGACCTTCGTTGACGGCCACGTATCCCATATCCAGCGTTTGCGGCCGCAAATTCCAAGGCACTGAGGGCCGGAAATCAGGCTGCAAATCAAGATTCTACAGCGCTCGACGCCCCTTCGAGGACGAGTCGCGCTGCCATGCCGACCGATGATGACGGCGGACAATGAACGTCGGATTAACGGGAAGTTGCAGGATTAAGGGGCCATCAACCAGCTCGCCGAAGGGTCAGGGCTTCAGGCGGCTCAGGAACTGGGCGAACACCATCGTGCCTTCCGGCCAGGGACCATGTCCGGACTCGGTGTTGATATGGCCGGATTCGCCGGCGTCGACGAGCAGCGAACCCCAGGCGTTGGCAATGTCGTCGGCGTGATCGTAGGAGCCGAAAGGATCGTTGCGGCTCGCGACCATCAGCGACGGGAACGGCAAGGGATCACGCGGATAGGGGCCGAACGTCATCAGATGTTTCGGGCGGATCGTCGGATTGGCCACGTCCGGTGGCGCGACGAGGAAGGCGCCGGCGATCGGCTTGTTGATATGGGGCAGGGCGTGCACCGCAGTCGCGACGCCAAGCGAATGGGCGACGATGACGACCGGCTTCTCGGCGGCGTTGACCTCTTCGACCATGCGCGCCACCCAATCTTCGCGCACGGGCTTTGCCCACTCGGCCTGCTCGACGCGGCGCGCGGTGGACATCTTGCGCTCCCAGCGGGTCTGCCAGTGCTCCGGTCCGGAGTTGGTATAGCCAGGGACGATGAGGATATGGGCGTCGGATACTTTCATGATCGCCGCGATGTGGCGCTGAAAGCGGCCGAAGTCAAGGCCCGCGGCGCCGCGGGCCACTTGAGAGGCGCTATGGTCGCGGCAAGATTTCGGAAGTGATGCATGTTTTCTCCGAAATCGGCGACGATCCAATGAAACATGCGGCAGGCGACAGCGCCTTCATTTTCTGTATAATCGGCGTGACGGTCGCGGTTGGTGCGACTTTGTTTCGTCGCATCGCTGTTCCGTGGCCGCTCGGGTTCGTTGAGGAGTGTGAGCCATGACAACATTCCATGTTCTGTCGGGGCCGGACGCGAGTGTCGCCCACCCCGGGATAAAAAAGATCGGCGTCTCGGATGTGTTCGACGCCCTGCGTCTCGGATTTGACGATTTTCGCGAGAAGCCGTCGCATTACGTCTTCCTTTGCCTGATTTACCCGATTGCCGGCGTCGTGCTGATCACCTGGAGCGCCGGCGCGAACATGTTGCCGCTGCTTTATCCGCTGGTCTCGGGCTTTGCCCTCATAGGCCCCATCGCGGCGATCGGCCTTTACGAGATCAGCCGACGGCGTGAACTCGGTATGGACTATTCATGGCCGCATGCGCTTCGACTGCATCGCTCCCCGGCCTTGCCATCGATCATGGCCGTCGCTGCCATGCTCTTCGTGGTCTTCATCCTCTGGCTGCTGGTAGCCCAGGCGCTCTACGTACAAATCTTCGGAGCCGAACCGCCGGCTTCGATCACCGCCTTCTGGAATGGCATCATCGGTACCGAGCAGGGTTGGAACCTGATCCTCGTCGGCAATGCCGTCGGCTTCGTCTTCGCCGTCATCGTGCTGTCGACGACGGTCGTATCCTTCCCGTTGCTGATCGATCGTGACGTCGGCGCGGTCGCGGCAGTCGAGACATCGATCCGCGCGACCCTGGTCAATCCGGTACCCGTTGCGCTCTGGGGCTTCATCATCGCGGCTGGCCTGGTGATCGGATCGATCCCGATCTTCGTCGGCCTCGCCGTCATCATGCCGATCTTCGGCCATGCCACATGGCATCTCTATCGCAAGATTGTGGAACCCGGTCCGCGCCCCCGTACACGATAGGCCTGGCGCCGCCCGGCGAAGACAGACGCAGCCTCTCAAAGCGAAAAGCGCCGCAGGTCAATTGACTTGCGGCGCTTGACGGTGTCGGCGTCGACCGGTCTAGCGAAAGTGCTTGTAATAGGATGATATCTGGGCCGCCGTGTTGGACGACAGATTGAGCTTGATGCCGATCCTGTCGCCGCGGCACCAGCGCACCATGCCGGTCAGGAAGCCCAGTTCTTCGCTCCGGATCGTCACTTCCTGTCCGGTTCTGGCGCCGATGTCGAAATAGAGCTGGAAGCAGATGCCTTCGTCCGAAAGGTCCTTGACGACGCCGTTGCTTGACCCGGTCTTGCAGGTGACCATGCCGGTGATCTTGGTCTGTGTGCGTACCCCCGTACGCTCCGTGCTGTCCTTGTAGGCCATGTGTTCCCCGAACCTGAATTGACCGGCCTACAGCGCCGCGCGTCTTATCAGATGCGCAAAGGTCGCTGTAGCACTTTGATTTGCTGCATGTCTTCGTCCCCAAATCGAGGTCGATTTAAGGAGACATGCAGTAGATCGTCGCACGCGATCACTGAACATCGCGCTAAAAGAAATGCCCGCATTTGAGCGATCTGCGCCAAATGCGGGCATATTCATGAGACGCAACGCGGGCGCGTGACCCGCACGTTGTCAGGCTCAGCCGAAGACACGCTTGAAAATCGTGTCGACGTGCTTGGTGTGGTACCCGAGATCGAACTTCTCGCGGATGTCTTCCTCGGAAAGCGCTGCGCGGACTTCCGTATCGGCCAGCAGTTCTTCGAGGAAGTCCTTGCCCTGTTCCCAGACCTTCATGGCGTTGCGCTGCACGAGGCGGTAGGCATCCTCACGCGAAACGCCGGCCTGGGTCAGCGCCAGCAGCACGCGCTGCGAATGCACGAGACCGCGGAACTTGTTCATGTTCTTGATCATGTTCTCGGGGTAGACGAGCAGCTTGTCGATCACGCCGGTCAGGCGAGCGAGCGCGAAGTCGAGCGTCACCGTCGCGTCCGGTCCGATCATGCGCTCGACGGACGAATGCGAAATGTCACGCTCGTGCCAGAGGGCAACGTTTTCCATGGCGGGTACCGAGAAGGCGCGGACCATGCGGGCAAGGCCCGTCAGGTTCTCGGTCAGAACCGGGTTACGCTTGTGCGGCATTGCCGACGAACCCTTCTGGCCCGGCGAGAAATACTCTTCGGCTTCGAGGACCTCGGTGCGCTGCAGGTGACGGATTTCCGTCGCCAGGCGCTCGATCGACGAGGCGATGACGCCGAGGGTCGCGAAGTACATGGCATGACGGTCGCGCGGGATGACCTGGGTCGAAACCGGTTCCGGCTTCAGGCCGAGCGCCTTGGCGACGTGTTCTTCCACGCGCGGGTCGATGTTGGCGAAGGTGCCGACGGCGCCGGAGATCGCGCAGGTGGCGACTTCCTCGCGCGCGGCCAGCAGGCGCTGCTTGCAGCGGTCGAACTCGGCATAGGCAAGCGCCAGCTTGACGCCGAAGGTGGTTGGCTCGGCATGGATGCCGTGCGAGCGGCCGATCGTCACCGTGTCCTTGTGTTCGAAGGCGCGGCGCTTCAGCGCTTCGAGCAGCTTGTCGAGGTCCGCAAGCAGCAGATCGGTCGCGCGGACGAGCTGCACGTTGAAGCAGGTGTCGAGCACGTCGGACGACGTCATGCCCTGGTGGATGAAGCGGCTGTCCGGGCCGACGAATTCGGCAAGGTGCGTCAGGAAGGCGATGACGTCATGCTTGGTGACGGCTTCGATCTCGTCGATGCGCGCGACGTCGAAGGTGGCAGCGCCGCCCTTTTCCCAGATCGTGCGGGCGGCATCCTTCGGGATCACGCCGATTTCGGCAAGCGCATCGCAGGCATGGGCCTCGATCTCGAACCAGATGCGGAACTTGGTTTCCGGCGACCAGATGGCCACCATTTCCGGACGGGAGTAGCGCGGGATCATGGGCTTTAGCTTTCGTCGTCAGTGGAGGATGGCCGTGCCTCTAGCAAAGATAGCCGTGAAGCTCAACGCCATTGGCGCCGGCCTTTTGCCAGCCACAGGCTGACGCCGACGAGTATAGCACCGCCGATGGGCAGATAGAGGCGAAGCCCGAGCACCAGAAACTGGTAGAAAGCGATGAGCGAGGTGAAGGCGAACTGGAAAAACCAGGTCCTGCTGCCGGCAGGCGCATGCCACTGGGCGTAGAACTGCCGGTAGTCGAGGGCGTAGAGCATTGCCGTCATCGCGACGGTTCCGAGCGAAAGGAAGAAGAGGTAGGCCGCAAAACGTGTTTCGGGCCCGCGGCCCAGGGCTGCCAATCGGGCGAGCAACAGCGATGGCGCCCAGGCCAGAAGCGCCCCGGAGCCAAAGATCAGAAGCAGTTCGGACAGATGAAACGTGAGAGCACGCTCACGAAGCCAGAGCCCGCACCAGGCCGAAAGCATCATCGCGCCGCCCCAGAGCGGCGCACCGATGAGAAGCTCCCGCATTGTCGGAAGGGATTGTGCGAGCCGGCCGCGCTGCAGGGCGCCGTGCGGCACCAGATCTGCTTTTGCCTCGACGCCGGCGGCCGCGTCGTTCATTTCGCGATCCGGGTAGGGATCGCGATCCAGCGTCCATCGGTCGTGCCTTCGAAGCCGAGCGACTTGACGAGAACCATGATGACATGGGTTTCGGAGCCGTCGTCATTCCTGTGGGTGACGGCGCCACCGACCTGGTAGCCGGTCGGGCAGCGGCGGCTCTCCGGTATGCGGTTATCGTCCTGCAGGACATCAGTCGCCGGCGTGCCCGCCTTCATCGTCATCGACAGGCGAAAGCCCTTCACTTCCTTGAGGAAATCCTTGCAGATGCCTTCCGGCTCGAAGGTCTTCTCTTCGAGCGCCACCGAATAGGTCTCGCGGAACCCTTCGTCGGCCGCAAAGGAATCGTAAGTCAATCCCAGCGGCTCGGCGTTCGCCTCGGTGATCGGATTGAAGGCAGCGAGCAATCCGGGTGCGTCGGCCAGGCGATAGGCGTCGATCAACGGTGCCGCGCGGCGGCGGGCCTCATGACGCGCCTTGGAGAGCGGACTGCCATCCTCGCGGCCGACGGCACGCACCGGCGCGCTAGGCAGGAAGCTGTCGTTGCGCGTGTCGATCACGTAGATGGTCGAATAGGGAAAGCCGGAGCCATCCTGAACACCATACTCCTCGAAGGCGAAGATATTGCCGTCGGCCGAAAAGCCGATCGGCTGGAGCGCGGCATAATCGCCCGCTAAGGCCGGCGCTGCGACGGCCGCAGCGCCCGCGAAAAGCACGCCGGATACTGCCGCGCGTGTCTTCATCGATAGGCTTTCTCTGCCGGCTTACGGATCGCCTCGATCGCCGCGCGATAGGCTTCGACGGAGCCGCCCTTGAAGATCGCCGAACCGGCAACGAGGACGTTGGCGCCGGCGCCGGTGGCAATGGCCGCCGTATCGGGCGCGATGCCGCCATCGACTTCGATCTCGATCGGCCGGTCGCCGATCATCGCCTTGATGCGGCGGATCTTCTCAGCCGTGGCGTCGATGAACTTCTGTCCGCCAAAGCCCGGGTTGACCGTCATCACGAGGATGAGATCGACCTGATCGAGCACGTATTCGATCGCGCTTTCCGGCGTTGCCGGGTTGAGCGAAACGCCGGCCTTCTTGCCGAGCGAGCGAACGGTCTGCAGCGAGCGATGAAGATGCGGGCCCGCTTCGGCATGCACGGTCAGGATATCGCAGCCGGCTTTCGCAAAGGCTTCGAGGAACGGGTCCGCCGGCGAAATCATCAGGTGGCAATCGAAGGTCGCGTCGGTGTAGCGGCGCAGCGACTTGATCACATCGGGCCCGAAGGTGATGTTCGGCACGAAATGACCGTCCATGACGTCGAGGTGGATCCAGTCGGCGCCGGCATCGACGACATCGCGGACTTCCTGTCCGAGCTTGGAGAAATCGGCCGCCAGGATCGACGGGGCAATGCGGATGGGATGGGTCATGGCGCACTCCAGCGTGTTTTCCGCGCAATAGCACCGGCGGACCGCGCAAACAACATGTCGGCGATCAAAGCTGCGTCAGGCGCCTTCAGACCAGGAGCGCATGAGGTCGTTATCCGCCGGCGTCGCATCGTGCACGCCACGGGCAATGGCGCGCGCCATGGTCGACGCCGCCACCGCGCCGAGGTCGATGAAATCCTCGAGCGTCGGGGTCTTGCCGCTGGCGCCGGTGGCAAGCGCGAAGATCAGGTCGCCGTCGAGCGGTGTGTGCGCCGGCCAGAGACCCCGGGAGAAACCGTCGTGGGCGGCGATTGCCAAGCGCTTTGCTTCGGCCTTGGTGAGCACGGCATCCGTCGCGATCACGGCGATGGTCGTATTCGCCGCCGCGGACTGCCGGTCGCGGAACTTGATGCGAATGTCAGCGGCGTCGGCGGGCAGGGGATGCGGCAGGCCAAGCGCACCGAATTCACCGTCCATCTCGAAGGGCGCGGACCAGAAGTGCCTGCCGTCACCGACGGTTGCCGAACCGAGCGCGTTGACGGCAACGAGCGCGCCAATGGTGATACCGTTTGGCAGGACGGTCGACGCCGAGCCGAGACCGCCCTTGAAGGTGGCGGTCAGGGCGCCGGTTCCGGCGCCCGCGGTCCCGGTTGCGAACTTGGGGCCGGCGCGGCGAACCGCCTCGAAGCCGAGCTCGCGATAGGGCGGGTAGCGTCCCCAATCCTTGTCGCCGCCATTGATCAGGTCGAACAGGATGGCGGTCGGCACGATCGGTATCCGGTGCGGACCGACGGCAAAGCCACGGCCCATTTCTCTCAGCGCTGCCTGGGCCCCGGACGCGGCGTCGAGGCCGAAGGCCGAACCACCCGAAAGCACGAGGGCGTCGACCGTCTGCACCGTGTTGTGCGGGTCGAGCAGATCGGTCTCACGCGTTCCCGGCGCACCGCCCAGGACCTGAACCGCAGCCGTCGCCGGCGGGTCGCAGACGATGGCGGTGACGCCCGATTTCAGCCGGTGATCCTCGGCATTGCCGACCGCCAGGCCCGCGACGTCGGTAATCAGGTTCAGCGGTCCGGTACGCATCATCGGGCGGCTCCTTCGGCGGGCGCCAGCACGAAGCGGCTGCCTTGCCACTGCATCAGGCGATAGGGATTTTCGGCGCGCTCGTGCTGCGCATTGAAGGCAATGGGGCCGAGCACGGTCGGGTAGGGTCCCTTGGCGAATGCGTCGAGCAGGGGCTTGTCGTCCTTCTCGGCCTGGTCCTTGGCCTGTTCGAGCAGGGAGACGGCGGCAAAGGCCGGCAAGACGTAGCCATCCGGCTCGGTTCCGGCGGCGCGAAGCGCATCCGCGACCGGCTTGCCCTCCGGCGATTGCGATGCGTCCGGCAGGGTTACGGCAAGCACGCCATCGGCAAGCGGCACAGTGAGATCGGCGGCGTTCAGCGTGTCGCCGCCGAGCAGAGTGAGGCTCGCGCCTTGGCCCTGCGCATCGCGCGCGATCACCGCCGTGTCCTGTCTGTCGCCACCAGTAAAGACATGCGTCGCGCCGCTCTTCACCAGTCGCCGCACCAGGCTGATCTGCTGCTCCTGAGCGGGCCGATAGGTGTCGGTGAAGACCGGGGTCAGTCCTATGTCGCCGAGGGCAGAACGAACGCTCTCGACCAGTTCCCTGCTGTGGATGGTGCCGTCGTCGATCAATGCGATCGGCTTGCCCTTCCAACGTTGAGTGATGGTGTCGACGATGCTCGAAGCCTCGGCATTACCGCTCGGCGCAAGGCGGAAGAGCGGCCACTTCTTCTTCAGCGCATCTTCCATCAGGATGTCGGAACGCACGCTGAGAGTGATGGCGGGAAGGCCCGCTTCGGCGAGCGCCGGAAGCGTGGCGTCGAGGCTTTCGGTGCAGAGGAACCCGATCGCCGCTTCGGCGCCGGCCGCAAGCAACGCCTTCGTCAGTGCCTCGTTGCCGGCGGTATCGCAGGTCTCGGGAATGACGATGATCTCACTGCCGCGATCACCGGCCTGGAACGCGGCACCATCGATAATCTGCTTGCCGAGAAGCGCAAACGGACCTTCGACCGGTGCGACGACCGCGACCTTGATACCGGCTGCCGCGGCAGGTGCGGCCTGTACCAGTCCGGCCACGACAAGGCTGGCGACGATCGATCGAAGCATTCACTTTCTCCGCTGCCGCATCTTCCGGATCGGGGGGACCCTGAACCCACGGCGAGCCCAAACATTGCCTTATCCGTGCCGGTTACCACGGGCGCGCGGCACGGTAGTGGCCGCATGTTTTAAGGATGTGCCCTGCCGCGTCAAAGGAAAAGATGTGACTTCGGATGCGGATGGCACTATCCGCGTCGCAGCCATGTCGCAGATCTGCAAGATTCTCCTTGCAGCGGGTTTCATATTTTCCGGTACTGTCTATGTATGTGGCTGACTTCGCTCGGAGAAAGAAGTGTTGGACAAGACCAGGCTGGACCCCATCAGTTTCCGCGACGCGATGAGTCGCCTGGCCGGTCACGTGCAGATCATCACCGTGGCGGACGGCGCCGAGCGCCGCGGTGTCACCGTCACCGCATCCTGCTCCGTGTCCGACAGTCCGCCGACGGTTCTCGCCTGCCTGAACGGCGCCAACCCGCGCAACGAGATCTTCACGCGCAGCGACAGTTTCGCGCTCAACCTGCTGGGTGACGAGCATCGCGCCGTGGCACACGCCTTTTCAGGCCGTGACCAGCTCGACATGGAATTGCGCTTTGCCCTTGCGCGGTGGACCAAGTTGACGACAGGCTCTCCGATCCTCGCCAACGCGATCGCTTCGTTCGATTGCCGGCTCATCGAAGTAAAGACGATCGCCACACATCTGGTGCTCTTCGGCGAGGTCGTTGATGTCGCGATCGGGCCGCCGCGGCCACCGCTCATTTATGTGGACCGCGGATACCACTCGCTATAAGTTTTACGTGGCGAGGTTTCGTGCCCATCGAGGTATGAAAAGATCGCCGTAAGTCTTTGAGTTGGCCGGGCGAATTCATTCTCTCGCCAGCATCGAGCGATCGATTCGAGCCATCGCGGAGGAGACATGGCGACACAGGCGACAACAGGCCTGCCGCAGTCCATCGAAGAGACGATGGCGCTTCTGGAGGCGCACGACTATCTTGCCGGCACGGCGCTCGCGACCGTGCTGTTTCTCGCGCTCAGGATGAAGCGCCCGCTATTTCTCGAGGGCGAAGCCGGCGTCGGCAAGACCGAGATCGCCAAGGTTCTGGCAAAGGCGCTCGATCGGCCGCTGATCCGGCTGCAATGCTACGAGGGCCTCGATGTCGCCTCGGCCGTCTACGAATGGAACTATCCGGCACAGATGCTGGAAATCCGCCTGTCGGAAGCAACCGGCAAGGTCGACCGCAAACGCGTCGAAAGCGATATCTTTTCCGAACGTTTCCTGATCCGCCGCCCGGTTCTCCAGGCAATTTCGTCCAATGCGGGCCGCGCACCGGTCTTTCTCATCGACGAGCTCGACCGGACAGATGAAGCCTTCGAAGCCTTCCTGCTGGAAGTTTTGTCCGATTTCCAGGTCACCATACCGGAACTCGGCACGATCCGGGCGGACGAACCGCCAATCGTCATCATCACGACCAACCGCACGCGCGAAATCCATGACGCGCTCAAGCGGCGCTGCCTCTATCATTGGGTCGATTACCCCAAGGCGGCGCAGGAGCTGGAAATCATTCGCCGCAAGGTTCCCGGCTGCAACGCGACACTCTCGCGGGAAGTCATCGCCTATGTGCAGCGGCTGCGCACGATCGATCTTTTCAAGAACCCGGGCGTCGCCGAAACGATCGATTGGGCAACGGCGCTGACGGAGCTCGACCGGCTGGCGCTCGATCCGGAGACGATTGCCGATACGCTCGGAACATTGCTCAAGTACCAGGACGACATCGCCAGGATAGAGGGGGCCGAAGGGCGCAAGCTGCTCGCCGAAGTCAAGGCGGAATTGCTGGCGGCGGGCTGACATGGAGGAGCGGGAGCAGCACAGGGATGGCGCCGTTCTCCCGCCGATGGGGGGAGGCGACGGGCGGCTCGCCGACAACATCGTCTTCTTTGCGCGGGCTCTGCGTCGCGCCGGCATCAAGATCGGGCCCGGGGCGATTGCCGACGCCATCGATGCGGTGGCGCTGATCGGCATCGGCGGCCGGGACGCCTTCTACGCCGCGCTGCAATGTGTCTTCGTGAAGCGCCACGAGGACCAGCCGGTGTTCGATGAGGCTTTTCGGCTGTTCTGGCGCTCACGTGGCCTCGTCGAGAAGATGATCGCGATGATGTCGCCGCTGGCGCCCGAGCGCGAGAGCGAGCGGCAACAGCGGCGGGCGGGTGAGACCCGCGTCAGTGATGCGCTGCTTTCCGGGCACGAAATGGATCGGCCATCGCGTGACGAGCCCGAGATCGATATCGACGCACGCTTCACGGTTTCGGGCCGCGAACTGTTGCGCAGGGCCGATTTCGCCCAGATGAGCGCCGCCGAGCTCGCCGAGGCGAAGCGCGCGCTTGCGGCGCTGACGCTGCCGCTGGACCGGGTCGTCACGCGCCGCTTTCGTCCGTCGACGCGGCAGATCCGCATCGACCCTCGCACCACCATGCGCGACGCCATGCGTTTCGGCGGGGAACTGATCCTTCCGCGCTTCCGGGAGCGGCGTGTCGTGCACCCGCCGCTCGTCGTGCTTGCCGATATCTCCGGCTCGATGAGCCAGTACACCCGCATCTTTCTGCATTTCCTGCACGCGCTGACCGAGGAGCGGCGGCGGGTGCACACCTTCCTGTTCGGCACACGGCTGACGAACGTCACCCGCCAGTTACGCAATCGCGATCCCGATGCCGCAATCGACGACTGCGTTGCCGCAGTCAGGGACTGGTCGGGCGGCACGCGCATCGGCGAAACGCTGCATGAATTCAACAGACGCTGGTCGCGGCGTGTGCTTGGGCAAGGCGCCATCGTGCTGATGATCACCGATGGCCTCGAGCGTGACGACGTCGGCGATCTTGAAGTCGAAATCGACCGGTTGCACCGGTCCTGCCGTCGGCTGATCTGGCTCAATCCGTTGCTGCGCTTCGAGGGCTTCGAGGCCCGCGCTCGCGGCGTCAGGGCGATGCTGCCGCATGTTGACGAATTCCGGGCGGTGCACAATCTTGAATCGATTGGGGAACTGGTGAAGGCGCTTTCCGGGCGAAGCTCCCGGCAGGCAGACCCGCGGCGGTTCCTCGGATCACGGTGATCGATCCGGCGGGAGGGTGGAAGATGCTGGCAGCTAAAAATGTTCTGGATCCCCTCGATATCGCCGAAGCCTGGGTGAGGGAGGGGCGGGAGGTGGCGATTGCGACCGTGATCGAAACCTGGGGTTCGGCGCCGCGTCCCGTCGGCAGCCATCTGGTGATCGACGGCGAGGGCAATTTTCAGGGCTCGGTTTCCGGCGGCTGCGTCGAAGGCGCCGTCATCACCGAAGCGGCAGACGTGATCGCTTCGGGCGCGCCAAAGGTTCTCGATTTCGGCGTCGCCGATGAAACCGCCTGGCGCGTCGGCCTCTCCTGCGGCGGCCGAATCCGGGTCCTTGTCGAACGGGTCGATGGTTAGCAATGGAACGGAAGATCCTCGTGGCACTCAATGCGGCGCGTTCGGCGCGTCGGGCCGCCGTTACCGTCAGCGACCTCGCCGGCGGCAGCGGCCTGATCTATCTTGAGGGCGATGACTGTCCCGACACCTGGCGCGCCGCGGTCGGGCGCGCTCTGCAATCCGGCAAGGCCGGGATCGTGGACACGGAGCAGGGCTCCTTCTTTCTCAACGTCTATTTGCCGCCGCCACGCATTGTCGTCATCGGCGCTGTCCATATTTCGCAAGCCTTGGCGCAACTGGCGCCGGTTGCCGGTTTCGACCTGACGATCATCGACCCGCGCACGGCCTTCGCAACGCCGGAGCGCTTCGCCGGCGTCGAACTCATCGCCGAATGGCCCGAGGATGCCTTGAAGGAGAGGCCGCTTGATCGCTTCACTGCGGTCGTGGCCGTCACCCATGATCCGAAGATCGACGACGAGCCGATCCGCGCGGCCCTTGCAGCGGGCTGCTTCTACGTCGGCGCGCTCGGAAGCCGGAAAACCCATGCGACACGGGTCGAGCGGTTGCGGCGGGCCGGCGTTTCCGATGCCGAGATCGACCGCATCCATGCGCCGATCGGCCTTGATATCGCTGCGGTGAGCCCGGCCGAGATCGCCGTCGCAATCCTCGCCGAGATCATCGAAGCGCTAAGGCGCCGTGATACCAGCCAGATCAAAGGAACGATCGCGTGAGGTTCGGGCCGGTCAAGACCAGCGAAGCGGAGGGCGCCATCCTGGCGCATGCGGTGAAAACCGATGAATCCCGGCTGGCGAAGGGCCGCCGGCTTTCGTCCGCCGATGTCGCCGCCTTGACCGCTTGCGGCACGCTGGAAGTGGTCGTCGCGCGCCTCGATGCCGGCGACCTCATGGAAGACGAGGCCGCCACGCGCATTGCAGCGGCAATTGCACCCGATCACCTGCGTTTCTCCCAGGCGGCGACCGGGCGGGTCAACGTCTACTCACGGGTTGCCGGCCTCTTCGTCGCCATACGCGAGACCGTCGACCGATTGAACCGCATCGATCCGGCGATCACGCTTGCCTGCCTTGCCGACCATGTGCCGGTGCAGGCCGGCGATATGGTTGCGACGATCAAGATCATTCCGCTCGCAGTCGCCGGTCGTTTCGTCGAGGAAGCGCAGAAGCTGCTGCGGAACCATGCGGCCATTGAAGTGAAACCCTTCGCGGCGCGGCGTGCGGCTCTGATTGCAACTCAGTTGCCGACACTGAAGCCTCAAGTGATGGACAAGACGAAAGCCATCCTGGCAGCGCGCCTGCGGCAATCTGGAAGCGAGCTTCTGACCGAGCGGCGCGTCGCCCACACCGAGAGCGCGGTCGCCGCGGCAATCGACGAGTTGCAGGCGGATCATGACCTGCTGGTGGTCTTCGGCGCTTCCGCCGTCGCCGACCCGGACGATGTGATTCCCGCGGCCGTCCGGCGGGTAGGCGGCATCGTCGATCACGTCGGCATGCCCGTCGATCCGGGCAATCTTCTCGTACTTGGCCGTGTCGGCGAGATCCCGGTGATCGGCGCGCCCGGATGCGCCCGCAGCCCGCGTGAAAACGGTTTCGACTGGATTCTCGGCCGCATTCTCGCAGGCGAGTGGCCGAGCTTCGACGACATTACCGGCCTTGGCGTCGGCGGTCTGCTGGGCGAAATCCCGACCCGACCGCAACCGCGCGAAAAGGCAACGGCGTTGCCGACAGGGCCGGTCGAGATCGTGGTTCTGGCCGCCGGCCGCGCCAGCCGCATGGGAGCGGACTGTGGACACAAGCTGCTGGCGACCTTTGACGGCGTGCCGCTGGTGCGCCGCAGCGTCGAGGCGGCGATCGCAGCCGCGCCCGGCAGGGTTATCGTGGTCACCGGCCATCGCGAGACCGATATCCGCGCCGCGCTGGAGAACCTGCCGGCGAAGTTCGTCTCGAATCCCGACTACCTATCCGGAATGGCCTCCTCTCTGACGGCCGGCCTTTCGGCGATCGACGAGCGGGCCGCTGGCATGTTGGTTATGCTTGCCGACATGCCAGATGTCACCACCGACGACCTGCGTAAGCTCCTCGATCGTTTTTCTGCCGAAGGCGGCCGTGCCGTCATTCGGGCAACGGCCGACGGCCAACGCGGCAATCCGGTCGTCCTGCCGAGACAAACCTTCTCCGCCGTCAGGCAGTTGGTTGGAGACGTTGGCGCAAGGCACATCATCGAGAAATGCGGCCTGCCGGTCATCGATGTCGAGCTGGGTCCGGCCGCCCGCCTTGACCTCGACACGCCGGAGCAAATCATGGCTGCGGGCGGTATCCTGGAGGAATGAACGCGTGGACAATGCTGCGATCGAGGAGATGTTCGAGACGCTCGGCCCGGTGACCATCAAACGGATGTTTGGTGGCAAGGGTATCTATTGCCAAGGCGTGATCTTCGCCCTCGAAGTCGACGGTGAAATCCTGCTGAAAGGCGACGAGCAGACGGCCCCAACCTTCGAAGCGGCCGGTTCCCGGCAATGGGCCTATGAAGGCAAGGGGAAGCCGGTGAAGATGCCCTATTGGAGCATCCCGGACGACGCCCTCGACGATCCCGACGAAATGGCGCGCTGGGCACGGCTTGCCTATGACGCGGCGTTGCGATCGAAAAAGTAGAGCGATCAGCCGCGCAAGCTTTCGGCCCGGTTCCCGGAAAGCTATTGGCTCAGACAACGTCTGGTTAGGCGGTGGCGCCGCGTTCCGTCTTCCGCAGCGCATCGACGGCATCGGCCGCAAAACGTGACAGCGGCTGGGGCAGGGCATCGAGGTCGAACCAGCCGAAAGCGGAGAGCTTGTGCGGCTCGGTAAGTTCAGGCTCGCCGGCAAAATCCCGGGACACGTAGATCATCGAAATCCAGTGCTGGCGGTCAGCCTCGATCACCTGTTCGCTGAGGCACAGGAACTCGCTCGAACGGATATTGAGGCCGCTTTCCTCTTCGGCCTCGCGCCGCGCGGCGGCGTCCGAGCGCTCCATATGATCGACCTTGCCGCCGACGATGTTCCAATGTTCGGCTTCCGGCGCGTTAACGCGCTTGTAAAGCAGGATTTTGCCATCGCGCACGATCGCAAGTCCGCAGCCGAAACCCGGAAAATCGATGCCCGGCAGGCCCATGGGATCAATCAGGCCTTGCCGGCAATCAGCATGAAGGCGGGGATTTCGTCGCCGAATCCGACCGGAGTCGGGCCGTCGTCATAGTCGCGGCGGTGACGGTTGCGGCGGTCGCGATTGTCATCATTGGCAGGGTTCGATGCGCGCACCGGACGATCGGCGCGGTTGTTCTGTCCCTGCTTGTTTTCTGTGCTGCGTGCCGGTTTCACCGATTCCGCCCTTTCCGCGACTGTTTCAATTTCGGCCTCACTATCGGCACGCACGGTATCGGATTTATGATCGGGACGGCCCTTCGAGCCGCGATCCCCATCTTTTTTCCGGTCCCTGCGACCATCGCGGCCGCGATCACGCCGGCCGGTGTCGTGGCTTTCCATCGGCTCGGGCAGATTGGAAAGGTCGCCGTTCAGCCATTCGACCTTCTGGCCGATCAGCTTCTCGATGGCGTCGGAGAACTTCGTGTCGCGCTTCGTCACCAGCGTGAAGGAGGCGCCCGAACGACCGGCACGGCCGGTGCGGCCGATGCGGTGAACATAGTCTTCCGCATGGATCGGAACGTCGAAATTGAAGACGTGACTGACATCGGGGATATCGAGACCGCGGGCTGCGACGTCGGAGGCGACCAACAGCTTGATGTTGCCGTCCTTGAAGTTCGCGAGCATCGTCATGCGCGAACGCTGGTCCATGTCGCCGTGCAGCGCGCCCACGGAGAAGCCGTGGCGGTCGAGCGAACGGAAGAGGTCGGCGACATCCTTCTTGCGGTTGCAGAAGATGATCGCGTTCTTCAGTTCGTCCTGGGCGCGAATCAGATCGCGCAGCACCGCACGCTTCTCATAGTCTTTGGCGTGCGCCGCCACGAAGCGCTGCGTCACCGTCTGCGCCGTCGAAGACGGGCGGGCGACTTCGATGCGTTCCGGGTTCTGCAGGAAGCGGTCGGCGAGCTTCTGGATTTCCGGCGGCATCGTCGCCGAGAAGAACAGCGTCTGGCGCGTGAACGGAATAAGCTTGGCGATGCGCTCGATATCGGGAATGAAGCCCATGTCGAGCATGCGGTCGGCTTCGTCGATGACCAGGATTTCGACGCCGGTCATCAGGAGCTTGCCGCGTTCGAAATGATCGAGCAGACGGCCGGGCGTGCAGATCAGCACGTCGGCGCCGCGCTCGAGCTTGCGATCCTGCTCGTCGAACGAAACGCCGCCGATCAGAAGCGCGATGTTGAGCTTGTGGTTCTTGCCGTACTTGTCGAAGTTCTCTGCGACCTGGGCGGCGAGCTCGCGCGTCGGCTCCAGGATGAGCGTGCGCGGCATGCGGGCGCGAGCGCGGCCCTTTTCGAGCAGCGTCAGCATCGGCAGCACGAACGAAGCCGTCTTGCCCGTACCCGTCTGGGCGATGCCCAGAATGTCACGACGCTGCAGGGCCGGCGGGATGGCGCCAGCCTGGATCGGGGTCGGGGTTGTGTAGCCCGCATCGGTGACAGCGGAGAGAACTTTTTGGCTCAGGCCAAGGTCAGCAAAATTGGTCAAAGGGAAATCTGTTTCCGTTCCGGTTCAATAGAACACTGATCGATCGATGGAAAACGCACGAGCACGTGGCCGCGCTCTTAAGCTGAACGTCGCTGAAAGTCAAGAAATCCAGCACGTTGAAGCAGCAAAAGGTAAATAGTGGCGAATCTGTCGCATTTCTTGTCAAGCCGCGCAAGACCCGCGCACAGCCGAACGAGCGGTCAGTTCATGTAGGAGGCGAGCTTCCGGCTGGCGTCGAGAAACCGCGTGGGATCCACCGCCTCGCCATTCAGGCGGATTTCATAGTGCAGGTGCGGACCGGTGGAGCGACCCGTATTGCCGGACTTGGCAATGACCTCGCCTTCCGTCACCTGGTCGCCGACCTTCACCAGGACCGTGGAGAGGTGGGCATAGCGGCTCGACACACCGTTGCCGTGGTCGATCTCGACCATGTTTCCATAACCACCGGTCAAGCCGGCATTCGTCACGGTGCCGGGCGCGGTCGCGCGGATGCGCGTGCCGACGGTCGCGCGGAAGTCGATGCCGGCATGGAGCGCCAGGCGACCGAGGAACGGATCGAGACGGTTGCCGAAGTCGCTGGTGATGTCGCTCGCCGGCGAAGGGTTGCCGAAGGGCAGAGCGCGGACCTGCGCCCGCGTCCGCTCCAGTTCCAGAAGCGCGGTATCGAGGGCAGCCAGGGAACGGCCGAATTCGTCATCGGCTGCCGGTTCGACGAAGGGGCCGCCAATGGCGGTCTCGGAAGAGCCCGAAGGCGCGGCAGCCGGGACCATTTCGGCAACGTCGCTGACGGGCAGGTCGACGCCGACCCTCCCGACGATCGAGCGAATCGCGTCCGACGTCCTTGCTGCGCCATCCGTCAGTTGTTTCAGTCGCGCCATTTGCTCCAGCTCGACGTCCTTCAACGAGAGCGTCACCTTCGAGAAGATCCGGTCGGCGCGGTCGGAGGTCGATTCGCCGGCGTCGGGTGCGGCATAGGCGAGGGGGGTGGCCCGAGCGGCAGCTGACAAGGAGGCGCTGTTCAGCCCCATCAGCTTCTCGATCGCCTTCACGCCGCCGGTGTTCGCGTCGGCTCGTTTCTCATAGGCGAGAGGTTCGATCTCCGGGGTCTCGCTGCTTTCCGTCGTCAGGCCGGAATTTTCGGCCCTTTCGACCAGAGCGCCGAACTTTCCGTTGCGCGAGGTTAATGCCATCTGCTGGCGAAGCAGCTTCTCGACTTTCTCCTCGACCACTTGCTGGTCGAGCAACTGACGGCTGGTAACGCGATCGACCTGCGCCCTAAGCGCCGTGATTCGATCCTCGTATTCGTGCTGCATCCGCGCCTGGCGCGCAATCGTGCCGCCAATGAGATCGTCGCGCAGGACGAGGTAGGATGTGGCCGCGAGATAGCCGATGCTGCAGACGCCGGCGAAGGATAGGGCTATTGCCGCCATCCAGGGGCGAACCGTCATATGGCGGACCTTGTCGCCACTGGCCAATATCAGAACGTGATGTTCCTTACGTTTTCCGAAGGCACGATTTGCCGAACGTCCAGACACCCGTTCTCTCCCGCCATGTGCGCGTTGCCTCGCATCACCTGCGGATCATTACACTTCGTTAGGGTTAACAATTGGTTAGGCTGAGTGCGGTGCGCGATGCGGCTATCGGTTGGTCGAGGCGGTCATCGAGCGATAGAAGGACGGCGTCAGTCCGGCCTCGGCGCGGGCAATGTCGTTGAACGGCGCCTTCAGTGGTCCACGGAAATTGGCGCGCACCAGCGCCTGGAAAGTCGCCGCCGGGTCCTTCTTCTCTCGGGCGCAGAGAAAGCGGAACCATTTGGCGCCGACGGCGACGTGGCCCTTTTCGTCCTCATAGATGACATCGAGCACCGCGGCACTCTCGAAGTCGCCGGTTTCGCGCATCTTCGCCTGCAGCGCCGGCGTCACGTCGAGACCGCGCGCTTCGAGAATGAGCGGCACCACGGCAAGGCGCGCCGTGAGGTCATTGCGGGTATCGTGCGCCGCCTGCCAGAGCCCGTCATGGGCAGGCAGGTCGCCATAGTCCGCACCGAGATCGTTCAGTCGCTGGCGGACCAGCCGGAAGTGCTTGGCCTCTTCGAAGGCCACACGCATCCAGCCATCGAAGAAGGAATTGGGCACCGGCTCCGTGGCAAAGCGGGCAACGATATCGAGGGCAAGGTCGACGGCGTTCAACTCGATATGGGCGATCGAGTGCAGCAAGGCGATGCGCCCCTTGAGGGAGCCGAGCGATCGCCGTTTCACCTGCGTCGGCGGGGTCAGCACCGGCTTGTCGGGCCGCCCGGGGCGAACCGGCACGGGTCGGTCGAGCGGCGAGCGCAGCGACAGGGTGCGGCGCTGCCAGCGCCTGGCCGCCTCCTGCGCGAGCGCCGTCTTGACCTCGAGGTCCGCCGCGCGAATCGCTTCGACGGCACCGCCTCGCAGGCTGTGAAACACGGGCAATTCGATCATGGCTTTCCTCAGAGCGCCTTCGCCGCGGCTAGGACCTCCTGGGCATGGCCATCGACCTTCACCTTTTCCCATACCCTGACGACAACGCCGTCGGCGCCGATCAGGAAAGTGCTGCGTTCGACGCCCATGTATTTCCTGCCGTACATCATCTTCTCGACCCAGACGCCGTAGGCGTTCACGACCGCCTTTTCCTCGTCGGCGGCGAGCGTCACCGTGAGGTTGTGCTTCTTGGCGAAGCGATCGTGCTTCTTCACCGAATCAGGCGAGAGCCCGATCAGCGTGATGCCGGCCGCGGCAAATTCGTCGGCAAGCTCGGAAAACGAGATCGCTTCCAGCGTGCAAGCCTGGGTGTCGTCCTTCGGATAGAAGAAGAGCACCACGGGGCGACCGCGAAAGGCCGAAAGCGAGATCGTACCGCCGCCATCACGCGGCAACGTGAAGTCGGGAGCGACATCTCCGGGAGCGGGTCTTGCCATGATTAAACCTTCCTTCTGCCAAGTTTTGCAGACAATCGGACGCTACTGCATGCTGACCTGGCCGTCGCCGATCGATGGGCAAAACATGCGGTAACTCAAGCGCTGCAGCGAGCTTTACACGTCTCGCAAAGACTTGCGGCGCTTAAGGGCATATCGAAAATCGTCGACTGCCGTCCAGCGCATTTGTGCTAGATTCGACAGCTTTCGGACGGCACAGGCCGCTACGAAACATTGCTGTCGCCCGCACGCGCAATTCCCGTTGCAGGTGGTGGCTTTCCACAGCAACTCCCGGGTCGCTTGGTGACTCGGTACGACGATATGTGGTCTACAAGAAGCGAGAAACGGCCGTCCCAAAGCATCAGCAAAAGGGGACGGCGAACAAGCTCGTATCGAACGGAGGACGTCCGCGCTGATGAGTGAGATCCGCGGCGAAAAAGTCGGCTTTCGCAAGAAAGACATCGTCGCGCTGCATGCGTTGCCTTCGGCGCAGGCTCACGATCCCATTATCGTGCACGCACCGCGCAAGAGCTCTCCTTTGCGTCTCTGTGCCAAGATTGTCCTGTCCATATCGCTGCTTGCCTTCATCCTGGGCGCGATCCTCGTAACCGTGATCGAAAGCGGGATGATGGACAGCACGCTGAATGCGCGTGCCCGGACCGCCCTCAATGCCGCGCTCGGGAGCGCCTACCGCGCCGACGTCGGCAGCACGGTGGTGCGCATGACGGCAAGCGGCGCGATTGCGCTCAAGGCGCGGGAGGTAGCTCTCAGCGAAACGGCAACCGGCCAACCCGTCGCAAAGCTTCGTTCGATCTCGATCGCGCTCGACCCGCTGTCACTGATGACGGGCCATATCGCCGTCTCCCGCCTGGAAGCGGAAGGTGGCGATTTCGACACTGGCCTGCTTCCTCGGGGCGAGCCGCTCGACCTCACCAAGATCCGCATCGCCGATGTCGGTGATGCTCTCGAGGCCCTGTTTTCCCATGTCGACCGCATGTCGCGGATGGCGGCCGGGAGAGGCAGCCAGACCGTAACGCTCTCCGACTTCAGCTTCTCCGTCGTCGGCGCGCGCAATCGCGTCGTTCCGGTCGTCGCCTCCGCGCTCGAATTCAACCGTGACGCAAGCGGCTCCATGAGCGTGCAGGGCAGCGCCATCGTCGATGGCGTCGCGGTCGATATCAAAGCCGATGCGCTTGGCCAAAGTGGGCACGTGACGGGCTTCGAGGCGGCGATCACCAACCTGCCGCTCGCGCCGTTCTTCTATCACGGCAAGTCGGGTGCGGAGCAGGCCTTTGGCATCGACGCAGCCGCAGGACTGACGCTGAAGGCGACACGGGCAGCCGGGGAGGCGAAGCCGGATCTGCGCGTAGCGGTGCGTACCTCCAAGGGTGCATTCCACGCTGGCGGCCTCGTCTCGACACTCAATCCGTCGCAAATGGACATCGCCTATGATTTCGAGCGCGCCTCGGTCGAGATCCTGCCGTCGGTGGTCAAGATCGGTCGTTCGACCTTTCCGTTTACCGGCGCCGTCATCGACCTCGACAAACTTGCCGGCGGCACGGACAAGGGCTTCGCTATCGATCTGCTTCTAAAGAACGCCAGCACGGCTCCGGAAGATGTCGCCGAGCAGCCGCTGATCTTCGATGCCAAGGCAAGCGGCCGGTTCACTTCGGACAGCCACCGGCTGATCTTCGACCAGCTCGCGGTGTCGAGCCCGCTCGGCTCGATGTACGGTTCGCTTTCGGTCGCTTTCGGCAAGACCTCGCCGCGGGTCAGCTTTGCCGCCGTCAGCGATAGCATGGAGGCGACGGCGGTCAAGCAATTGTGGCCGTGGTGGATCGCGAAGGGCGCTCGCCGCTGGGCGATCGGCAACCTCTTCGGCGGTATCGTCACCAATGCGCGCATCGAAGTGTCGGTTGCCGAAGGACGGATTGCCAATAACGAAGGGGAGTTGAAGCTCAACGAGCAGGAGCTCAACATCAACTTCGACATCGACGACACCCGTATCAACATAACCGGCGAGATACCGCCGCTGCGCGACACTTCCGGCAAGTTCAAGCTGAGCGGCCAGCGCATGACGGTTCAAGTGGGGAAGGGCACCGCCTATTTCCCGTCGGGACGGTCCGTGGCGCTCAACGGCGGCGACTTCATCCTTCCCGACGTATACACGAAGCCGCTGATGGCGGAGATGAAGATCGAGGTTGGAGGTGCCGCGGATGCGATCGCCGAGCTCGTCACCTACAAACCGATCCAGGCATTGCAAAAGACATCGTTGCTGCCCGAGGACTTCAGCGGTCCTCTCACCGCCCTTGTCGGCGCGCGCTTCGGCCTGATCTCGGACCAGCATCCGCCCAAGCCGCTGTGGCAGGTGGAGATGCAATTGGACAAGGTCAGCGTCAACAGGGCGTTCTACGGCCGGCCCGTTTCCGACCTCGTCGGGACGTTCCGGGTCGATAACCAGCAGGCCGTGCTCGATGCCGACGCGCGCCTGGAGGGTGCGAAGGTCAGCATCGCCTTGACGGAGCCGGTCGACAGCGATTCGAAGGTCAAACGCTCGCGTCAGATTTCGGGCATCCTGGACCAAGATGTCTGGCAGAAGCTGGCGCCGGGCCTGGCGAAGATCGTGTCCGGGCCGATCAGCGCCGACGTGACGATTGGCGATCAGGATCGTGTAGAGGCGAAGATCGGGCTCGCAAAGGCCGCTCTGTCCCTGCCATGGATCGGCTGGAGCAAGGGAGCGGGGATCCCGGCGGAAGCACGATTCACGGCGAGCAAATCCGATGAGACCGTTGTCATCGACGATTTTGCCGTCGCGGGAGACGGCTTCGGGGCACGGGGTGGCCTGCAGGTGGATGGCGGCGGACTGGTCTCCGCCCGCCTCGACAACGTCCGCCTAGCCCAGGGCGACGATTTCAGGGTCTCGGTCGACCGCCGCAAGGGTGGCTATACGGCGACGCTCAGCGGCGCGGCGGCGGACATCAGACCGATTCTTGCGCAGATGAAGGCGGGAAGCGACCAGAGCCGGGGCGGAGGCGACGACATCACGATCAAGGCCCAGCTCGATCGCGTCACCGGCTTCAATGGCGAGGCGCTGTCGAATGTGAACCTGGTCTACGCAGAGCGCGGCAGCCAGATCGAGGATGTCAACCTTTCGGCGGTTACCGGCAGCGGCCAGGCGCTCGTCGCCCGGCTCACCAAGGCCGGCGCCGACAACACGCTCGAGCTGACTGCAGGCGACGCCGGCGCGCTGGCGCGCTTCGCCGACATCTACCAGAACATGCGCGGCGGCTTGCTCAATCTGAAACTGCGTGATCGTGGGGGACGTTCCTGGCGCGGCAGCGTCGACATCCGCAAATTCCAGCTCGTCGGCGAGCAACGGCTGCAATCGATGGTGTCGACGCCGACGGGCGCCGATGGGCGGAGCCTCAACCAGGCCGTTCGCCGCGACATCGACGTGAGTTCCGCCCGCTTCGAGCGCGGCTTTGCCCAACTCGCCCTCGACCGCGGCGCGATCCGCGTCGATGGCGGCGTGTTGCGCGGTACCGACGTCGGCGCGACATTCCAGGGAACGGTGCGCGACACCAACGGCATCATGGACATGACCGGCACCTTCATGCCGGCCTACGGCTTGAACCGCATCTTCGGCGAACTGCCGCTGATCGGCGTTTTGCTCGGCAATGGCCGCGACCGTGGCCTGCTCGGGATTACCTTCAAGCTCAACGGTCCCTTCAATCAGCCGAAGCTGACGATCAACCCCCTGTCGATCATCGCGCCGGGCGTCTTCCGCAGCATCTTCGAGTTCCAATGAAAAAGGCCGGCGCACTGCATGTTCCTTAAATCGTCGCCGATTTAAGGACAAAACATGCAGCACTTCAAAGTGCGACAGCGACCTTTGCGCGTCTTACAATGACGCGCGGCGCTGTAGGGCCGGCCTTCTGGATCGATCGTGGGATGCCTTGGCTCAGGCCGGGCGCACGAGGATGTGCTTCTTCTTGCCGAGCGACAGCTTGACGATATTGTCGGCGGTCACGTCGCCGGTGCCGATCACGCGGCGCTCATCGCTGACAGCCTCGTCGTTGATCTTGACGGCGCCGCCCTGCACATGGCGACGCGCCTCGCCATTGGACGCAGCGAGGCCGGCGCGCACGATCAGCGTCAGCAGGCCCAGGCCCGCCTCCAGCTCAGCGGTCGGGATCTCGACCGAAGGCAGGTTCTCGGCCAGCGCACCTTCCTCGAAGGTCTTGCGGGCGGTCTCCGCCGCCTGCTCGGCGGCCGGGCGGCCGTGCAGCATGGCGGTGATTTCCGTCGCCAGGATCTTCTTGACCTCGTTGATCTCCGCGCCGCCGAGCTTCGAAAGCCGCTCGATCTCTGCGATCGGCAGGGTCGTGTAGAGCTTCAGGAAGCGGGTGACGTCGGCATCTTCGGTGTTGCGCCAGTACTGCCAGAAGTCATAGGCCGACAGCATATCCGGGTTCAGCCAGATCGCGCCGTTGACCGATTTGCCCATCTTGGCGCCCGACGACGTCGTCAGCAGCGGCGAGGTCAGCGCATAAAGCTGCTCAGTGCCCATGCGGTGGCCGAGGTCGATGCCGTTGACGATGTTGCCCCACTGGTCCGAGCCGCCCATCTGCAAGCGGCAGCCGGTCCGCTTGTACAGCTCGACGAAGTCATAGGCCTGCAGGATCATGTAGTTGAACTCGAGGAACGACAGCGACTGTTCGCGATCGAGCCGCATCTTGACGCTGTCGAAGGACAGCATGCGGTTGACCGAGAAGTGGCGGCCGACGTCGCGCAGGAATTCGAGGTAGTTGATGCCGAGCAGCCAGTCGGCATTGTTGATCATCAACGCGTCCTTCGGACCTTCGCCATAGGTCAGGTAGTTGGAGAAGACCGTCTTGATGCTGGCGATGTTGGCTTCGATCGTTGCCGGCGTCATCAGTTGCCGCGCCTCGTCCTTGAAGGACGGGTCGCCGACCATGCCGGTGCCGCCGCCCATCAGCGAGATCGGGCGATGGCCGGTCGCCTGCATCCAGTGCAGCATCATGATCTGGATGAGACCGCCGGCGTGAAGGCTCGGTGCGGTCGGGTCGAAGCCGATATAGGCCGTCACGGTTTCCTTCCGGAACAGTTCATCCAGGCCAGACTCGTCGGAGATCTGGTGGATGAAGCCACGCTCGCTGAGGGTGTGAAGGAAATCGGACTTGAAACCGGACATAATCTGTCTCTCTTGCGGGGAAGTTTTTGAACGAACGGGCGTTTAGCACTGTTTCCGCGCATAATCACTCCAAAAGTGATTCTGGAAACGTTGACGGCATGGCACAGACAAGAACGGCAATCGGCCTGATGAGCGGCACGAGCATGGACGGCATCGATGTCGCGCTGCTCAAGACCGATGGCGACGCCATCGTCGAGCGGGGCCCCTCTGCTGGCTTTGCCTATGACGCCCGCTTTCGCGACCGGCTGAAGCAGGGGTTGGTCGATGCGAAAGCGATCACGCAGCGGGACCAGAGGCCCGGCGCGCTGCCGGAGCTTGAGCGCGACCTGACGCTGCGGCATGCCGAAGCGGTCAAAACCTTCCTGCAGCAAAACAACCTGTCGCCGGCGGATATCGACGTGATCGGCTTCCACGGTCAAACCGTTCTGCATCGCCCTGACGAGGCCCTGACGGTGCAGATCGGTGACGGCCCGCTGCTTGCGCGCGAAACCGGTATCGACGTCGTCTACGACATGCGCGCCAACGACATGGTGCATGGCGGGCAGGGTGCGCCGCTCATCCCCGCCTATCACGCCGCTCTGGCGCGTGGCGCCGCCGGCCTTTCGGCGCCGGTCGTCTTCGTCAACATCGGCGGCATCTCCAACCTGACCTTCATCGGCGCCGGCGAGACGCTCGTCGCCTATGATAGCGGCCCAGGCAACACGCTGATCGATCAATGGGTGGAAGCCCATGCCGGCATTCCCTTCGACCAGGGCGGCATGGTCGCGAGCGAAGGGACCGTTCTTCCCGATCTTGCAGAGCGCTATCTCGCCAATCCGTTTTTCACCGCGAAACAGCGCCGCTCGCTCGACCGAAACGATTTCGTGCCGCCGGCGGGAAGCGACGCCGGCCTTGCCGACGGCGCCCGCACGCTTGCCCACGTCACCGCGGCTGCGATCCTCAAGTCGGCCGGACACCTGCCGCAGCGGCCATCCACCTACATCGTCTGCGGCGGAGGCCGCCTCAATCCGGTGATCATGCGCGACCTCGCAGCGCTCGCCGAGGCGGAGGGCGCTACGGTTCTGCCGGCGGAGGACGCCGGCTTCAATGGTGATTCCATGGAGGCAGAGGCCTGGGCGTACCTTGCCGTACGCTCGCTGCAGGGCCTGCCGCTGACCTATCCGGGAACGACCGGTGTCCGCCGGCCGATCACAGGTGGAAAACAAGCCGCCAGACCTCTTCGCGGAGAGGCCCGAAACAGTGTATAGGCTATCCACCGAACGGATTAATCAAATTTTCGCATCGGCCAATTAGCATCGGCAACCGCTACCGTCGGAGGTGGCGAAAGGCGGCTTGCCCCGCAATACGAAGGTTTCGGGTTCTTCGATGGGTGGTGCGATTTCTCTGCTGGCTGTGAACTTCATCATCGCGCAGATTTTCACGGTCGCATTCCTCACCATTGCTGTGAAGAGCCGTCAGCGTCCCGCGGCATTGTGGTGTGCGGCCGGTTTTGTCGTCGCCTCGCTTTCGGCCGTTTGTGAAGCGATCGTTCCTTTCTCGTCCACGCCACGGCTCTTCGCCATCGGTGCCTTCGCGTCTGTGCTCGGCGGCCTCTGTCTGCTGCGTTTTGGTCTCGGCCGCTTTTATGAGGTTCCGGTGCGCTGGACCGTGCTTTGCGCGTGTTTCCTCGCCGGCGTCGCGCTGGACGTGGCAATCTACGACCTGCCGCGCGGCACCTGGCAGCACGCGATCCCCTACCAGATGCCCTTCTTTCTGATCCAGGCGTGGACCGCATCCGTGGTAATCCGCTCGGGACGCCGCTCCTTTTTCGACCGGGTGCTCTTCGGGCTGTTGGCTTTGTCCGCGGCCTACTATCTCGTGAAAATCTATGCCGCCGTTGCCGCCGGCTCGGGCGCCACCGCCCAGGATTATGTCTCGAGCCCTTTTGCGCTCATTTCCCAGGCGCTTGGTGCGATGCTGATCGTCGGGGCGGGCCTGGCCGTGCTCGGCGTCATGGTCAAGGACATCGTCGACGACGCGCAGGCCCGCTCGGAAATCGATCTTCTTTCGGGACTCTACAATCGTCGCGGCTTCATGGACCGCGTCATACCGCTCCTGCATGCACGCGACACCCAGATGCCGGGCACGCTGATCCTCGCCGACCTCGATCGCTTCAAGCTAGTCAACGACACCTATGGCCACCTTGCTGGCGACGAGGTGATCCGCCGTTTCGCGCGGGTGCTGAAGGACGTCATGCCGAACCGTGCCGTGGCCGGTCGCCTCGGCGGTGAGGAGTTCGCGGTGTTTCTGCCCTGTACGGAGCTGTCGGAAGCGCGTGTCGTCGCCCATGGCATGCGCGCCGCCATCATGTCCCAGCAGATTGCCGGCCTGCCCGAAGCGGCGCGCGTGACGGCAAGCTTCGGCGTCACCGCCGCCGGTAGCGGCGAGGCTCTGGATCCCGTGATGCAGCGCGCCGACAAGGCGCTGTACGCGGCCAAGGCAAACGGACGCAACCGGGTCGAATGCGGCGAGACGCCGGGCACGGTCGTCAATCCGTCCGTGCCGCAGTGGGTCGGCCGCCCGCAAAGCTGATCTGAAACGAAAAGAGCCGCGCAATCCGAAGAACGCGCGCCTCTTTTGTTCAATTCATGAAACGATCAGCGAATGCGCTTGGCGGCCGGTTCCGGCGTCAACTCGCCATTCAGGCGACGGTCGAGGTAATCCTCGCATTCCGACATCAGGTTTTCGACCTGGCCGTTGAAGAAGTGGTTGGCGCCGGGAACGGTGCGGTGGGTGATGAGAATGCCCTTCTGGGCTTTAAGCTTCTCGACGAGACCGTTCACGTCCTTCTCCGGCGCGACCTTGTCGGAATCGCCGTTGATGATCAGGCCGGACGACGGGCAGGGCGCCAGGAACGAGAAGTCGTAGATGTTCGGCTGCGGTGCCACGGCCATGAAGCCCTCGATTTCCGGACGGCGCATCAGGAGCTGCATGCCGATCCAGGCGCCGAAGGAATAGCCGGCAACCCAGCAGCTCTTCGAATCCGGATGCAGGCTCTGCACCCAGTCGAGCGCGGACGCCGCATCCGACAGTTCGCCGGCGCCATGGTCGAACTCACCCTGGCTGCGCCCGATGCCACGGAAGTTGAAACGGAGCGTGGTGAAGCCGCGCTTCTGGAACATATAGAAGAGCTGGTAGACGATCTGGTTGTTCATCGTGCCGCCGAACTGCGGGTGCGGGTGCAGGATGATGGCGATCGGCGCGCTCTTTTGCTTCGAAGGCTGATAGCGGCCTTCGAGGCGGCCAGCGGGTCCGTTGAAGATAATTTCGGGCATTGGCTCTCCGGGAGTGTTCCTGGTTCGAATCTTGGTTTCAGATCGCGATCAGTCTTGACGAAAGCAGTCAGCTTTTCTAAAACCTAGTTTAGAACCGTTCAAAACTTCTGTGCGGGCATTCCGCCTTGTACTTCGTCTCATAAGGCAAGCGACGCGGAAAATTCAAGGAAAATGCATCGCCAGAGGTTGCCGGGTCGCAGCCTGTTGTTCTAGCGAAGGAAATCATGTCGGGTTCGCGCATCTACATGGACTGGAACGCCACGGCGCCGCTTCTGACCGAAGCGCGCGAGGCCTGCCTGTCGGCGCTCGACCTCGTCGGCAACCCTTCTTCCGTCCACGGCGAAGGCCGGGCGCTGCGCACGCTGATCGAAAACGCCCGCCGCGATGTGGCCGCCCTTTGCGAGGCAAAAGCGGCAAGCGTCATCTTCACCAGCGGCGCGACGGAAGCGGCCAACCTGGTGCTGACGCCCGATTTCCGCATGGGCCGCACACCGCTCAAGATCGGCCGGCTCTATGCTTCGGCGATCGAACATCCGGCAGTGCGCGAAGGCGGACGCTTTTCTCACGACGCCGTTTGCGAAATCCCGGTGACGCCTGCCGGCATCGTCGATCTCCAGGCGCTTCGTGAGCTGTTGACGGCACATGACCGCCAGCTCGGTCTGCCGATGGTTGCCGTCATGCTGGTCAACAACGAGACCGGCATCATCCAGCCGATCGCCGAGATCGCCGAGATCGTTCGCGCCAATGGTGGTATACTTGTCGTCGACGCGGTGCAGGCCGCCGGCCGCATGCCGCTTGCGATCGAAGAGCTCGGCGCCGATTTCCTCATTCTCTCCTCGCACAAGATCGGTGGCCCGAAGGGCGCCGGCGCGCTGGTGGCGCGCGGCGAGGTGATGATGCCCGCACCACTGATCCGCGGCGGTGGTCAGGAAAAGGGGCACCGTTCCGGCACCGAAAATTCGGTGGCGATTGCCGGCTTTGCCGCAGCCGCCCGGAAGGTCGGCGAAGGTGTCGGCCAACGGATGAGCATGATTGCCGCGTTGCGCGACAAGCTTGAAAACGCGATGCTGGCGGCGGCTGCCGATGTGGTCATTCACGGCCGTGACGTTTCGCGTGTTGGCAACACGACATTCTTCACGCTTCCTGGCCTGAAGGCGGAAACGGGGCAGATCGCCTTCGACCTTGAAGGCGTCGCGCTTTCGGCCGGATCGGCATGTTCGTCCGGCAAGGTGGGGCAAAGCCACGTGCTGACGGCGATGGGCTACGATCCGCGCCAGGGCGCGCTTAGAATTTCGATCGGCGAGGCGACGACGGCGGCTGAAATCGAACGTTGCGCCGCCGCTTTCGCAAAGGTAGCAGCAAGACGCCGGGCGCCGGGACGGGCGGCCTGAAGCGGGATGATGGGATGAAATTGCGGAAAAGCAATTTTCCGCTTGGCAAACAGGGTGAAAAGCGCCTTTTAGCCATTACATAAGCGGTGCGCCACGTTCGCATCGTGTTGACAAGCTGCCGGACCTTGGATCCGGCAAGATTGGAGAACGACATGCCTGCCGTGCAGGAAACCATTGATCAGGTCCGTCAGATCGACGTCGACCAGTACAAATACGGGTTCGAGACGCATATCGAAGTCGAGAAGGCGCCGAAGGGCCTTTCGGAAGACATCATTCGCTTCATTTCGGCGAAGAAGAATGAGCCGGAATGGATGCTCGAGTGGCGTCTTGGCGCCTATCGCCGTTGGCTGACGCTCGAAGAGCCGACCTGGGCCCGTGTCAGCTATCCGAAGATCGACTTCAACGAGATTTACTACTATGCCGCGCCGAAGGGCACGGCGGGTCCGAAGTCGCTCGACGAGGTCGATCCCGAAATCCTCAAGGTCTACGAGAAGCTCGGCATTCCGCTGAAGGAACAGGAAATCCTCGCGGGCGTCGAGAAGTCGAAGATCGCCGTAGACGCCGTCTTCGACAGCGTCTCGGTCGTCACCACCTTCAAGGAAGAGCTGAAGAAGGCCGGCGTGATCTTCATGTCGATCTCGGAGGCGATCCGCGAACATCCCGAGCTCGTGCAGAAGTATCTCGGCTCCGTCGTTCCGACGACCGATAACTACTATGCGACGCTGAACTCCGCGGTCTTCACCGACGGTTCCTTCGTCTATGTGCCGAAGGGCGTGCGTTGCCCGATGGAGCTCTCGACCTACTTCCGCATCAACGAGAAGAACACCGGCCAGTTCGAGCGCACGCTGATCATCGCCGACGAGGGCGCCTATGTGTCCTATCTCGAAGGCTGCACCGCGCCGCAGCGCGACGAGAACCAGCTTCACGCAGCCGTCGTCGAGCTCGTCGCGCTCGATGATGCCGAGATCAAGTATTCGACGGTGCAGAACTGGTATCCGGGCGACAAGGACGGCAAGGGCGGCATCTACAACTTCGTCACCAAGCGTGGCGATTGCCGCGGCAAGAACTCCAAGATCTCCTGGACGCAGGTCGAAACCGGTTCGGCGATCACCTGGAAATATCCGTCCTGCATCCTGCGCGGCGACAATTCGCGCGGCGAGTTCTATTCGATCGCGGTCTCGAACGGCCACCAGCAGATCGACTCGGGCACCAAGATGATCCACCTCGGCAAGAACACGTCGAGCCGCATTATCTCCAAGGGTATCGCTGCCGGCGTCTCGGAAAACACCTATCGCGGCCAGGTTTCGGCCCACCGCAAGGCCGAGAACGCCCGCAACTTCACCCAGTGCGACTCCTTGTTGATCGGCGACAAGTGCGGCGCGCACACCGTGCCCTATATCGAGGCGAAGAACTCGACGGCACAGTTCGAGCACGAGGCGACCACGTCGAAGATTTCCGAGGACCAGCTGTTCTACTGCCTGCAGCGCGGGATTCCGGAGGAAGCGGCGATCGCGCTGATCGTCAACGGCTTCGTCAAGGAAGTGATCCAGGAGCTGCCGATGGAATTCGCCGTCGAAGCGCAGAAGCTGATCGGCATCTCGCTCGAAGGCTCGGTCGGCTAAGGCCTTGAACTGAATATTGAATGGCGCGCATCGCGTTTGCGCGCGAACAGACATTCGCTTCCCAAGAGGACGATAGAAATGCTTGAAATCAAGAACCTGCACGCCCGTATCGCCGAAGACGGCACCGAAATCATCCGTGGCCTGAACCTGACCGTGAAGGCCGGCGAAGTTGCCGCCATCATGGGCCCGAACGGCTCCGGCAAGTCGACGCTTTCCTATATCCTCTCGGGCCGCGAAGACTACGAAGTCACCGAAGGCGACATCCTCTATAACGGCGAGAGCATCCTCGAGCTCGACGCTTCCGAGCGTGCGGCCAAGGGCATCTTCCTCGCCTTCCAGTATCCGGTCGAAATCCCCGGCGTTGCCACCATGCAGTTCCTCAAGGTGGCGATGAACGAGCAGCGCAAGTATCGCGGCGAAGACGAACTGACGACGCCGGAATTCATGCGCCGCGTCAAGGAAGCCGCAGCGGAACTGAAGATCGCGCCGGAAATGCTGCGTCGTCCGCTGAACGTCGGCTTCTCGGGTGGCGAAAAGAAGCGCGCCGAGATCCTGCAGATGTCGCTGCTTGAGCCGAAGCTGTGCGTGCTCGACGAAACCGACTCCGGCCTCGACATTGACGCGCTGAAGGTCGTCGCCGACGGCGTCAATGCGCTGCGTTCACCGGACCGCGCCGTCGTGGTCATCACCCACTACCAGCGCCTGCTCGACTATATCGTTCCCGATACCGTGCACGTGCTCTACAAGGGCCAGGTCATCAAGTCGGGCGACAAGACGCTGGCGCACGAACTCGAAGCCAACGGCTACGCGGACATCATCGGGGCCGCGGCCTGACGCCTGTTGAAGGAGTGTTCGAATGAATATGCAACAGGCAATCAAGATGACGGCCGCCGAAACGGCGCTTGTCGATGCCTATACGACGCAGATCGGCGATCTGCCGGGTGATGGCTCGGTGCTCTCGGTGCGCGACACGCTGGTGCACGAACTCAGGACCGCCGGCCTGCCGACCCGCCGGGTCGAATCCTGGCACTATACCGACCTGCGGACGTTGCTGCGTGCCGTGCCGGACGCTGATCCGACGGCCTTTGCCGACCGCGTTGACGCGCTGGTTCCGGGCTCGACCGTGCTTTCCGTCCGCAACGGCCGCGCCGAGGTCAAGGGCAGCCTGCCTGAAGGTGTGACCGTCCGTTCCTACGTCGACAGCCTGCTCGACGGTTCGGCGGCAGCCGGCCTGGCCGTGCTCGGCTTTGACGACGCGATCGGCCGCATCAATGGCGGCCTCGTTCGCGGCGGTCTCCAAATCGACGTAGCCGCTGGAACGGCACTGGAAGACCCGCTGGAAATCCAGCTGGTGCAGAGCCTGGGCCAGGCACACACGCGCTTCCCGGTGACCTTCGGGGCGGGTGTCACGGCAACGGTGATCGAACGGCATCTTTCAACTGATGACGCCGAAAGCTTCGTCTCGTCGGTCAGCGACGTGACGCTTGCCGAAGATGCCGATGTCATCTGGATCATCCTGCAGCAGCAGGGCGCTGCCGATACCCATCTCGGCCAGATCCGCTTCGACCTCGGCAAGAACGCCAAGTTGCATCTCTTCGTGATCAATGCCGGCGGCAAGCTGGTGCGCCAGGAGATCCACGGCAAGACGAGCGGCGAGGGCGCGGATTTCAAGCTGCGCGGCATCAACCTGCTTGGCGGCGAAAGCCACACGGACGTGACCTTCACGCTCGGCCACAACGTGCCGCACACGACCTCGACCGAGATCATCCGCAACGTCGTCTTCGATCGCGCCAAGGGCGTTTTCCAGGGCAAGATCCTGGTGGCCAAGGACGCCCAGAAGACGGACGCGAGGATGGCGTGCAACACGCTGCTCCTCTCCGACGATGCCGACCTGTCGGCAAAGCCGGAGCTGGAGATCTTCGCGGACGACGTTCAGTGCGGTCACGGCGCGACGGTTGCCGACATCGACCACACCCAGCTCTTCTACATGCTGGCGCGCGGCATTCCGGAGAACAAGGCACGGGCGATGCTCGTCAACGCCTTCGTCGCCGAGATCGTCGAAGAGCTGGAAGACCACGAAGCGGTGGTCGAGGCACTCGAAGGCGTCATTTCGACCTGGCTCGACAAGCACGCCTGAGCGTGCTCCTGCGTAATTCCTTAATTCGGCATCGATTTGGGGATAAATTATGCAGCAGTTCAACAAGTTACAGCGGCCTGGCGCGTCCTGGAAGGCGCACGGCGCTGTAGGGCAATTGGATTGAAAGACATGGAACACTCTGTACCGGTGCCCGCCTACGACGTCGAAGCGATCCGCAAGGATTTCCCGATCCTGTCGCGAACCGTCTACGGCAAGCCGCTTGTCTATCTCGACAACGGCGCATCGGCGCAGAAACCGCAGGCGGTGATCGACGCGGTGGCCCATGCCTATGCCAACGAATATGCCAATGTCCATCGTGGCCTGCATTTCCTGTCGAACGCGGCGACGGAAGCCTATGAGGCAGCGCGCGAGAAAGTGCGTCGCTTCCTGAACGCCCCTTCGCCCGACAACATTATCTTCACCAAATCCTCGACGGAAGCGATCAACACCGTCGCCTATGGCTACGGCATGCCAAAGCTCGGCGAGGGCGACGAGATCGTGCTGTCGATCATGGAGCACCACTCCAACATCGTTCCCTGGCACTTCATCCGCGAGCGACAGGGCGCCAAGCTCGTCTGGGCGCCGGTGGACGATGACGGCGCGTTCCACGTCGAAGATTTCGTCAAGTGCCTGACGGACCGCACCAGGCTCATCGCCATCACCCATATGTCGAATGCGCTGGGAACCGTGGTTCCGGTCAAGGAAATCTGCAGAATTGCCCGTGAGCGCGGCATTCCGGTTCTGGTCGACGGCAGCCAGGGCGCCGTTCACATGCCGGTCGATGTCCAGGATATCGATTGCGACTGGTACGTGATGACCGGCCACAAGCTCTATGGTCCGTCCGGCGTCGGCGTGCTCTACGGCAAGATGGACCGGCTGAAGGAGATGCGGCCGTTCCTCGGCGGCGGCGAGATGATCGAGGTGGTGACCGAGGACTACGTCACCTACAACGATCCGCCGCATCGCTTCGAGGCCGGCACGCCACCGATCGTCCAGGCGATCGGCCTTGGCTACGCGCTGGACTACATGGAAAAGCTCGGCCGCGAAGCGATCCGGGCGCATGAGGCGGACCTCACGGCTTACGCGCGCGAGCGTCTTTCGGCCGTCAATTCACTGCGGGTCTTCGGCGATGCGCCTGGTAAGGGCAGCATCTTTGCCTTCGAGATCGAAGGCATCCATTCGCACGACGTGTCGATGGTGATCGACCGCGCAGGCGTCGCCGTTCGCGCCGGCACCCATTGCGCCCAGCCGCTCTTGAAACGCTTCGGTGTCACCTCCACATGCCGTGCATCTTTCGGCCTCTATAATACAAGGGCCGAAGTGGACGCACTGGCGGACGCGCTGGAGCATGCGCGCAAGTTCTTCGCCTAAGAAATTGATAAAAGGTTCAAAGAGTTCCAGGATTTTTTTGAACCAAAAAAGAAAGCCCAGGAGGCCTGTATGAGCCTTGATGCTACGGAAGAAAAGGTCGATGTTCGCGAGGGCATCGTGCATTCGGCAATTCCGGCCGAGGAACTGGCGCGTCTCAGCGACGATATCATCGCCGCACTGAAGACCGTCTACGATCCGGAAATTCCGGCCGATATCTTCGAGCTCGGCCTCGTCTACAAGATCGACATCGAAGATGACCGCATGGTGAAGATCGACATGACGCTGACCGCGCCGGGCTGCCCCGTGGCCGGCGAAATGCCGGGCTGGGTCGAGAATGCCGTCGGCGCCGTCGAGGGCGTATCGGGCGTCGAAGTCTCGATGACCTTCGATCCGCCGTGGACACCGGACCGCATGTCCGAGGAGGCACAGGTCGCGGTCGGCTGGTACTGAGCCGACCACCGCGTATTGATCCGTCAAGGCACGGATACTACATTTGATTCTGTAAGGCGCCGGACCTTTACCCCGGTGACGACAAGGAGAATGAGCCCATGGGCTTTGCCGTTATGAGCCTGACCGATGCTGCCGCCGGCCGCGTCCGTTCAATTGTCGAAGGCGCCGGCGCCGATGCCAAGGGCATTCGCGTCAGCATCAAGAAGGGCGGTTGCGCCGGCATGGAGTATGCCGTCGATCTGGTGACCGAGCCCAATGCGAAGGACGACATGATCGAACATCAGGGCGCCAGGGTCTGGGTCGCGCCAGAGGCCGTGCTCTACCTGCTCGGCACACAGATGGATTTCGAAGTCACGGCGCTGCGTTCCGGCTTCACCTTCAACAACCCGAACCAGACGTCCGCCTGCGGCTGCGGCGAATCGGTCGAGCTGAAGCCCGCCGACCTCGCGGCACTCGCCGCTCGCGGTGATGCCGTGGTGCGCGCCAACTAATTTTCTCTGTTCCTTCAAACGGATAGGTCGGCCCGGTTTTCGCCGGGCCTTTTTTCTGCTGAGATGCGCTGACATGGAACAGGGGATCGGGCATGGCGGCGTTCAATGAGGATCTCGTCTTCAAGGCGCTCTACGAGGCCTTTCCCGATCCCGTGATCATCATCGACGCCGAGCGGATTATCCGCTCCGCAAACAATGCCGCCCTTCGCCAGTTCGGTTATCCCGCCGAAGAGTTCATCGACCGCTCGGTGCGGCTGATCTACGCCAACGACAAGGAATATGAGAAGCGCCTGCGCAACCGCGCGGCGCGCGTCGATGAAACCGCCGCCCGGACGTCGAACTATCTCTATGTCAGGCGCGACGGATCAACCTTTTCCGGCCACCTTCGCACGACGCCGCTGCTCGACAACCAGGGCGAGGAACTGGCGCTCATCGGCATCATCCGCGATGTTTCGGATCTGACGGAGGCTATGGGCGAGCGGCAGAAGGCTTCCGAGATGCTCAATGCAGCTCTGGAAGCGATGCCCGAGGGCTTTGCCATCTTCGACCGGCAGGAGCGGCTAGTCGTCTACAACAGGGCCTATCAGGCCATCTGCGGGCCGGCAGGAGCAGCCCTGAAGCCCGGTATCACCGCCGAGGAGATCCTGCTTCTGGGGCGGCAGGGCGGCCACTATCCCGATGCCTTGCCGGGCACCCGCGAGGGCGACGAGTGGATCGCCTCGCGCCTGCGCGATTTCCGTCACCCCGATGGTCGTCCCAAAATCTACCGCTATGCCGAAGATCGCTGGCTGCGCGTGGAGAACATCAAGGCGAAGGATGGCAATACCGTCGTCGCGCGCGTCGACGTCACCGATCTCAAGCGCGCCGAACTGGCGCTCGAGCGCCAGCGACAGGAACTCGAGCACAAGAACGAGGCGCTCGATCAATTCACGGCTACGGTGTCTCACGATCTGAAGGCGCCGCTCAGACACATCTCCATGTTCTCGGAAATGATCGAGGACGATCTGGCGGCAGGAGACCAGGCCGAACTCGCCGAGAATGCGCGTCATCTTCGCGACAGCGTGAAGCGGATGAACAGGGTGATCGACAGCCTGCTCGACTATGCGCAGATCGCGCACCGGATCAGCCATTGGACGAAGGTGCGACTAGCGGACGTCGTTTCCGAGACGCTGACGATGCTTGCCAGCGACGTGCAGGAAGCGCAGGCAACCTTCGAGGTCGGCGAGTTGCCGGAGGTGGATGGGGATCCGGAACTGCTCCGCCGCCTGGTCCAGAACCTGATCGGCAATGCGATCAAGTATCGGCACGCCGACCGCCAACCGGTGATCCGCATTCAGGGCGGCGTCGCCGACCAGATCGTCGAGCTGGTGGTCGAGGACAACGGCATCGGCATCGACCCGCGCTTTTCGACACGGATCTTCGAGGTGTTCCAGCGGCTGCACAAGGATGAATCCGTCTATGGCGGCACGGGGATCGGTCTGGCTCTTGCCAAACGCATAGCCGAAAGTCACGACGGCTCGATCCGACTTGACACCACCTTCCGCGAAGGCGCACGTTTCATCGTGCTTCTTCCGAGGCGGCTACGGAAGGCAAACTAGGGCGGAACAGGTGGTCTCGACGCCAAAGCGACTGCTCTTGGTGGAGGACGACGCGCACGACGCGCGCTTCGTGATGCGTGCCTTCGCGCAGGTGGACGAGACGATCGATCTGGTGCTGGCGGCGGATGCAGACCAAGCGATCGGTGAGCTTGCTCATGCCCATTTCGACTATGTGCTCCTGGATATCAAGTTGCCCGGCAGCGACGGTATCGAGCTTCTGCGGCGTATCCGCAGGGGACAGGCGACCGTCCTTATTCCCGTCATCGTGCTGACGTCGTCCAGCAATCCGGCCGACGTGCTCCATTGCTATCGCGCCGGTGCCAATGCCTATGTGGCCAAGCCTGCCTCGGTCGCCGGCTACCGGCACTTTGCCGAAGCCTTCGTGCGCTTCTGGATTGAAAACTCCATCCCGCCTCCCGGAATGAGCTCGCGTCGGTAAGTGCGCGGTCCGCAAGGACGCCGCGGATGAACGCTTCACGTCCTGGTGCCGATCTTTCTCTGCTTCGGAAGCGAATCTGGATGAGGGGCGCGTGGGGCGCGCTGTCACGCTCGCCGGATGGCGTGGGGGGAAACCGGCGGAGCGAGGCCCCGCCGGTTCGTTTGACGTTACTCTGCCGCTTCCGCGTAGCTTTCCAGCGGCGGGCAGGTGCAGACGAGGTTGCGGTCGCCATAGACGTTGTCGACGCGGTTGACCGGCGACCAATACTTGTCGACGCGGAAGGCGCCCGGCGGGAAGCAGGCCTGCTCGCGCGAATAGGGACGATCCCAATCGCCGACCAGGTCTTCGACCGTGTGCGGAGCGTTCTTCAGCGGGTTGTTGACCTTGTCCATGCGACCTTCCTCGATCGCGCGGGCTTCCTCGCGGATCGCCAGCATCGCATCGCAGAAGCGGTCGATTTCAGCCTTGGTCTCCGATTCCGTCGGCTCGATCATCAGCGTGCCGGCAACCGGCCAGCTCATGGTCGGGGCGTGGAAGCCGCAGTCGATCAGGCGCTTGGCAACATCGTCGACCGTGACGCCGGCGCTTTCGACCAGCGGACGGGTGTCGATGATGCACTCATGCGCGACACGGCCCTTCGACGACTTGTAGAGCACTTCGTAGGCCCCCTTCAGCCGTGCGGCGATGTAATTGGCGTTGAGGATCGCCACCTTCGTCGCCTGGGTCAGGCCTTCGCCGCCCATCATCAGGCAGTAGCTCCAGGAGATCGGCAGGATCGAAGCCGAGCCGAAGGGAGCTGCCGAGACCGCGCCCTCGTGTCCGTCCGTTTCCGGATGGCCGGGGAGGTAAGGGGCCAGATGCGCCTTGACGCCGATCGGGCCCATGCCGGGACCGCCGCCGCCATGCGGGATGCAGAAGGTCTTGTGCAGGTTCAGGTGGCTGACGTCGGAGCCGATGTCGCCGGGACGGGCAAGGCCGACCATGGCGTTCATGTTGGCACCGTCCATATAGACCTGACCGCCATGCTTGTGAACGATCTCGCAGACCTCACGCACGTTCTCCTCGAACACGCCATGGGTCGACGGATAGGTGATCATGCAGCAGGAGAGGTTTTCCGCGTACTGCTCTGCTTTCGCACGGAAATCTTCCATGTCGATATCGCCGTTGTCGCTGACCTTGACGACGACGACTTTCATGCCGGCCATCTGGGCAGAGGCAGGATTGGTGCCGTGCGCCGAGGTCGGGATCAGGCAGACGTCACGATGGCCGTTACCATTGGCGATGTGGTAGGCGCGGATCGTGAGGAGACCTGCATATTCACCTTGCGCACCGGAGTTCGGCTGCATCGAAATTGCGTCATAGCCGGTGACGGCGCAGAGCTTTTCCGAGAAGTCCTCGATCATGTGCTGGTAGCCAGCCGCCTGATCCTTCGGCACGAAGGGATGGATCTCCGAGAATTCCGGCCAGGTGATCGGCAGCATTTCCGCCGTGGCGTTCAGCTTCATCGTGCAGGATCCGAGCGGGATCATCGCCCGGTCAAGCGCGAGGTCACGGTCGGCCAGACGACGAATATAACGCGTCATCTCGCTCTCGGCGCGGTTCATGTGGAAGATCGGGTGTGTCAGATATTCGCTGGTGCGCAGCAGCGGCTGCGGCAGGCGGTAATCCGGCTCGAATTCTTCCACCTTGAAATCGCCGCCGAAGGCCCGCCAGACCGCCTCCAGCGTAACCGGCCGCGAACGTTCATCAAGGCTGATGCCGATCTTCGTGTCGCCGATCTTGCGCAGGTTCACTTCCTCGGCAACTGCGGTCTTGAGGATGATGCCCTGCAGCTTGCCGACCTCGACGGTGATCGTGTCGAAGAACACGTCGGGCTCGACGGTATAGCCGAGCTTTTCGAGGCCCATGGCAAGACGAACGGTCTTCTGGTGAACGCTCTGGGCGATCGCCTTGATGCCCTTCGGGCCGTGGAAGACGGCATACATCGAGGCCATGACGGCGAGCAGCACCTGCGCGGTGCAGATGTTCGACGTCGCCTTTTCGCGGCGGATATGCTGTTCGCGGGTCTGCAGCGACAGGCGATAGGCGCGGTTGCCGCGCGCATCGACCGATACGCCGACGAGGCGGCCGGGCATGGAGCGCTTGTGCGCGTCCTTGACCGCCATATAGGCCGCATGCGGACCACCGTAACCGACCGGGACACCGAAGCGCTGGGTGCAGCCGATGGCGATGTCTGCGCCCATTTCGCCGGGCGACTTCAGGAGCGCCAGCGCCAGCGGATCGGCGGCGACCGTGGCGATCGCCCCGGTCTGGTGCAGGCGGGCGATCAGTCCGGTGAAATCGTGCACGTGGCCGTAGGTGCCCGGATATTGGAAGATGGCGCCGAAAACGTCGACCGGATCGAGGTCGGTGAACGGATTGCCGACGACGATCTGCCAGCCGAGCGGCTCGGCGCGCGTTTTCAAGAGAGCAATCGTCTGCGGGTGGCAGTTTTCGTCGACAAAGAAGGTCTTGGCCTTCGACTTCGAGACACGCTCGGCCATCGCCATGGCTTCGGCGGCGGCGGTCGCTTCATCGAGCAGCGAAGCATTGGCAACGTCGAGGCCGGTCAGGTCGCAGACCATGGTCTGGTAGTTGAGCAGCGCTTCGAGACGGCCCTGGCTGATTTCCGGCTGGTAGGGCGTATAGGCCGTGTACCAGGCCGGGTTTTCCAGGATGTTGCGCTGGATGACCGGCGGCGTGATCGTGCCGTAGTAGCCCTGGCCGATCAGCGAGACGAGCTTCTGGTTGCGGTTGGCCGTTTCGCGCATCTTGTCGAGCGCTTCGCGCTCGGTCATCGGCGCGCCCCAGGAGAGCGGGGTCTTCTGGCGGATCGACGGCGGGACGGTGTCGTCGATCAGTGCATCGAGCGTCGGATAGCCGACGACCTTCAGCATCTCGTCCATTTCGGCCGGCGACGGGCCGATATGACGCCGGTTGGCGAAGTCATACGGCTTGTAGTCGGTAAAGGTGAAATCCTTGGGCATGCTCATCAGGCGACGAGCTCCTTATAGGCTTTTTCATCGAGAAGGGCGTCGGCATCGCCGGGATTGGTGAGCTTGAGCTTGAAGAACCAGGCAGCCCCCTGCGGGTCGCTGTTGACCAGCGACGGATCGTCAACGATCGCCTGGTTCACTTCGACGACTTCGCCGTCAAGCGGACAATAGACGTCGGAAGCTGCCTTGACGGACTCGACGGTGGCAGCGGAATCGCCCTTCGAGAAGGTCGAGCCGGTTTCCGGCAGTTCAACGAAGACGAGGTCGCCAAGCTGGCCGGCGGCGTGCTCGGTGATGCCGACGGTTGCGACACCAGCTTCGATCTTCAGCCACTCGTGTTCCTCAGTGAACTTCAACATGTGCGCTCTCTCCTGATCAGCGTTTGTAGGTTTGTTTGACAAAGGGCAGGGCGGCGACCGCTACAGGCAGGTATTTGCCGCGCACTTCCGCAAAAAGGGTGGTGCCGTTTTCGACATGGCCGGCGTCGACGTAGCCCATGGCAACAGGACCATCGAGGGAAGGGCCGAAACCACCCGAAGTCACCTGGCCGACCGGGGTCTTGCCCTCGGCGTCGGCGAAGAGCTTGGCGCCGCCGCGAACCGGCGCGCGTCCCTCCGGCTTCAGCCCGACGCGACGGCGCGAGGCGCCCTCGGCCAACTGCCCGAGGATGCGATCGGCACCGGGGAAGCCGCCTTCGCGGGCGCCACCGGCGCGGCGCGCCTTCTGCATCGCCCATTCGAGCGCTGCTTCCACCGGGGTCGTGGTGGTGTCGATGTCGTTTCCGTAGAGACAAAGGCCGGCTTCGAGGCGCAGCGAATCGCGGGCGCCGAGACCGATCGGCTTGACATCTGGATGTTCCAGCAGGCGCTGGGTCACATCGACGGCGGAGACGACGGGAATGGAGATCTCGAAGCCGTCTTCGCCGGTATAGCCCGAGCGAGAGATGATGCAGGTGACGTCGTGCAGGTCCGCCTCGGTAACATCCATGAAGCGCATGTCGGAGACATCGGCCCAGAGTTCGCCAAGAACAGCTTCGGCACGCGGCCCCTGAAGCGCGATCAGTGCCCGATCCGCGATCATCGTTACGTCGCAGGTGTCGGAAAGACCCTTCTTCAGCAGCTCGAAGTCGGCGTCCTTGCAGGCGGCGTTGACGACGAGGAACAGATGGTCGCCGCGATTGGTAATCATCAGATCGTCGAGGATGCCGCCTTCTGCATTGGTGAAGAGGCCATAACGCTGGCGTCCTTCGGCAAGGCCGAGCACATCGACCGGCACCAGCTTTTCGAGTGCCAGCGCCGCGTCTTCGATCTTGCCGGACTTCGGCCGGACGATGACCTGCCCCATATGCGAGACATCGAAGAGGCCGGCGGCAACGCGGGTATGCTGGTGTTCCTTCATCACGCCATCAGGGTACTGCACCGGCATTTCGTAGCCAGCAAAGGGCACCATGCGCGCGCCCAGGGAAAGGTGCAGCGCATGCAGCGGCGTATGTTTCAAATGAGGATTGTCTTCCAAATCCGGCCTCCAGGTCTGGCGCTCCCGCGCCGGCTCACACTTCCGGCGTCAATCGCCGTCGATTCGAGCCCCCTCTGTCCCTTTGCCTGAGATTGTTATCCCTTCGGCGAGCGCAAAAGCGCTTCTCTCCAGAGTCCTACCGGCACCTTGCTGGTCCTTTGGCCTGAGAGTTTCCGGGGCGGTTGCTCCTTCGGCACCGGAGTGAACCGGTTTCTCCCAACAAGATCGTCTCCAGATAACGGCGAAGGCGGGAGCTTGGCAAGAGGGCGGTGTCGCGGTGAAACATATTTTTGTCGCATGACCAAAAGACGCAGCCGACGCCGCTGCGGCAATTCTGCCTTTGCTTTCTTCTCCGGTTGAGGATAACCCAAGATCGATACGAGAGCGGGATGGGAAATATCTGTGCGGTTTTCCATCCGCATCCCACTCTAACCCATAAGAGTCGATCGGATGACAGGGCGCGAAGGCAAATTCGGGATAGCAGTGCGGCTGATCGCCGTATTTGCGCTCGTCTTCCTGACCTTTGCCCACAAGCCGCTCAGCGCCAAGACGCTGACACCGGCCGAGATCGCCGCCTATCAACTGCCCGACGGTACGCTCGCCGAAATCTGCTTCGGCATGGACGGAGTCGATCACCAAAGAGGCAAGGGCCAATCCATGGCCCCGGTCTGCGAAGCCTGCCGTCTTTCGAGTGCGATCCTTCTGCCGGTTCCGCCGGTGGAGAGCGTTCGCGCCGATACGGGCACATGGCTCGTTTCGCCTATCCTGACAGAAAACGATGCTGCCCATCAGCATCTGCGCCTGCTGCCGCCGTCGCGCGGGCCGCCGGCGCATTCGTAATCCTTCCTCCCGCTTTCCCATTACAATTCGCCGCTTTGGGCGGCTTGGACCACTGGCAGACGGGCAAAGGCCCGCGCGTGGTCAGGAGATTACGATATGACGAAAACCAGGATCGCTTCGCTTTCGCTCGGCCTTACCCTTGCCGCAAGCGGGATTGCCCACGCGCACGCGACGTTTGAAAACGACACGGCGCGGGTTGGGACCACCTTCAAGGCGGTGCTGCAGGTACCGCATGGCTGCGACGGCAAGCCGACGACGGAAGTTCAGATCAAGCTGCCGGAAGGCTTCGTCTTCGCCAAGCCGCAGCCGAAGCCCGGCTGGGAACTCGAGGTAATCAAGGGCGACTATAAGAAGACCTACGACAATCACGGCGAAAAGGTCTCGTCCGGACCGGTGGAAATCCGCTGGAAGGGCGGCAGCCTGCCGGACGAATACTACGACACCTTCGTCGTCCGCGGCAAAGTTTCGGGCTTCGACAAGGAGACCGTGCTTGCATTCCCGACCACGCAGCTTTGCGGATCCGGCGGCAAGGTCGTCTGGGACCAAGTGGCGGCCGAAGGCCAGAATGCGCATGACCTGAAGAGCCCGGCGCCGACTGTGACGGTAACGATGGCCGATGTCGCCGATCCCCATGCCGGCCATGGGGGGCATATGGGCGGGCATATGGCTGCTGCCGACGGGTCGGCAAAGATTGGCGACCTCGATATTTCGGACGGGTCGCTGAAGGCAATGCTGCCCGGCGCCAAGGTCGGTGGCGGCTTCCTGACGATCAAGAATGGGGGGGCAAGCGAAGACCGGCTGGTGGCCGTCGAGAGCCCCGCGGCCGCACGCGTCGAGATCCACGAGATGAAGATGGAAAACGACGTGATGAAGATGCGCAAGCTCGATGACGGCGTTGCGCTGCCGGCCGGAGAAACGGTCCAGCTCAAGGCCGGCGGCCTGCACCTGATGTTCATGGACGTGAAGACGCCGTTCGAGGAGGGCGATGCCGTTCCCGTCACGCTCGTCTTCGAAAAGGCCGGCAAGGTCGATGCGATGTTCCCGGTCGGCTCCGCCAAGGGCGGCGAAGCGGCTGGCGGCCACAAGCATCAGTGATTAAGATACTGCGACGCCCGCCTCAGGCGGCGTCGCTCTCATCCTCTTGGCCGCCGGGTTCCTCCTGCCGGCCTTCGTTTTCCTGCCTCTCGGCGCCGTCGTCATCATCACGCATGAATTCGAGATAGCGGCGCAGGGCTTCGGCCTCCGAGCGCTCCGGCAAGCGGCCATCGGCGCTTGCCAGCATGAAGGCGAGGGGCAGGGCACCCCTGGTCTTGGGGACGGAGACCGCCGTCAGCCGGGGCTCCTCGGGGCGCCGGATCGAAAGCAGCGTGATCGCCTCGTCGGTCGGACCGTCACCACCTACGCGTGCCGACGGCTTCAGCGCTTCCGCTGCATAGGCCGCCATCGTCGCGGATACTGTGACGACCTGTGTCACGTCTTTCCTGCCTTCCCGTTGTCAATCCTTTCTTGTCGCTCAATTCCACTTGCAGGCGTGTAAAAACCGGCGGCCAAATTTTAAGAAAATCCTAACGATAGCGAAATGGCAGCACTTGCCGCCAAAGAATCCCGAAGCACGACCTCATACTTGCGATATCGCTAAAGTGCGCGCACACTCGCCCTGATAGAAAACGGGGAGGCCTCCCATGACCGAGCGCAGCGTGCTGGAAAGCAGGGTGCGGGCCCTTTACAGCGCCCGCAATGTCAACGACCTCGATACCATAATGGCGCTGCTCGATCCCGACTTCAGCTTCCGCATCGTCGGGAACGCCAGGCTTGGCACGATGGCGCTCGCGGTCAACACGCCCGAGACCGTGCGCGGCAGTTTCCAGGCGCTCATAGAAAACTGGGACTTGAGCGAGATGGAGATGGTCGGCGCCTATGCTGACGGCGACACCATCGTCGTTCACCGCGCCGGCGTCGTTTGCTTCGTTCCCTCGCAAACCCGCGAACGGACCGAAATCATCGACAAGTTCACGTTCCGAAACGGCCGGATCATCGATCTGACGGAGTTCGTCGACACCTTGTTCGTCGCCGAAACGGTCGGGCTGCTGGACAGGGACTATTCGCCCTCAACCCTCGACAGGATGAGCCTTTGAACCTCCGGCTCCTGGGAGCGGATGGCGTCCATCAACTCGGCGAGGCGGCTGCGCAGGCCGTGGATCTGGTCGAGCAGCCGCATGGCGACGTCGACGCCGTTGTCGTTGACACCCATCGGGCCCGTCAGATCCTGGATCAGCCGGGCGCGGGCGAGGTCGGCCTCCTCGAAGAGCCAGCCGGCTTCAGCCTCACGCGGCATTAGCCAGCGCTGCTCGACCCAGATGCGCAGGACCTTCGCCTCGATATCCAGGTGTTCGCAGAATTCACGGTCGTTCATGCGTGCCCTCCCATGCCTTTGCGCGGGTCTTCCGTCTTTCCGGCTGCCCAGCTTTCGACGAAAGCGGACAACGCCGGGTCGGGGGTCTGCGGCAGCACGATCTTCAGGCTGACATAGGCGTCGCCATGGCCGCCGCCCGGCTTGTGCAGGCCCTTGCCCTTCAATCGCAGGGTCTTGCCGGTGTTGGAGTGCGGCGGGATCGTGACATTGACCGCCCCGTCGATCGTCGGAACCCGGATCTTGCCGCCAAGCACCGCTTCACTGAGTGAGATCGGCACCTCGTAGCGGACGTCGTCGCCATCGGCCGTAAACAGAGGATGGGGCCTGACGCGAATATCGATCAACGCATCGCCTGCCGGCGCGCCGTTGAACCCGGGCTCACCCTTGCCACGCAGCCGCAGCGTCTGGCCGTCGCGCGTGCCGGGCGGGATGGTAAGTTCGAGCGCCGGTCCGCCGCCCGGCAGGCTGATCTCGGTCTTGGTACCGTTGGCCGCATCGAGAAAGCCGATCTCCATGGAAAAGTGCTGATCGCGGCCGCGTCGACGTTGCTGCTGGCCGCCGCTGCGACGAGAAAAGAAGCTCGAGAAAATATCGTCCGCGTCGGCGAAATCCGAGAAACCATGCGCGTTCTCGTAGCGTCCCGCCGTATCGCCGGACGAGGCGTATTCGCGATAGTAGTGGCGGGGCGCAGTCTCCGCACCCGTCTCGTCAATTTCGCCGCGATCATATTTGCCGCGTTTCTCCTCGTCGCTGAGGAGGGCATAGGCTGCCGAAACCGCCTTGAAGCGGTCCTCCGCCCCTTTGTCTCCCGGGTTTAGGTCCGGGTGCAATTTCTTGGCGAGCTTGCGATAGGCGCTCTGGATGTCCTTCAGTGTCGCATCGCGGCTGACGCCGAGCGTTTCGTATGGGCTCGTCATGCGGTCTCCCTCAGGCGGCAACGATCGAGGGCGCATTGCCGACGCCCTGCGCGAACGGCCGCCATGCGTCTTCGATCACTCGCCTAAGAGCATAGGGCGGATTTTCCCGTGCGACAGGGGCAACGCGCTGTACGTGACGCATTGTCGCCGGCGCAGCCCGTGCGGCCGTGCCCTCGCGCCATTTCGCTTATTCGCGATCCCTGATAAAATCGGCGGCGGGAATTTCGTTCGAGGTGCGATGTGGCCTCGAAGCTCGGGGAGGTCGAAATGTCCGTCCGCCTGCAACTCGCCATCATGGTCGGCCTGATGATCAATGCGATTCTGTTCGGGATCGGCATCGTGACGGTTTTGTCGATCCCGGTGCTCGCCGATAACGCCAAGTATGCGATCCCGACGCTGGTCGTCGCCTGCTTTGTCACGACGCCATTCGTCGCCTGGATCATGGCGCCGCGGCTTCGCCTCAGATATTGGCAGGAGCGGGAGCAGGGGAACAAGCAGCAGTCGATCTAGTCCTCGCGCTCATCGATCGTTGACCACGTTTCACGTTCATCCATGAATTTCCGGGTGCGCGAGGCGCCAAGCGGATGCCGGCAAAATTTACATCTTCAACGATCAAGCGTTTTGTTATACCACCGACTGGATGCCGCTTGTCCCTTACGCTAAGCCTTATATACCCCACTAGTCTCAAGGACATAGCTGCCGCCAAGGCCCGAAAGGAATCGACTTCATGAGAACGATCGTATTGCTGCTCGCACTCGCCACCCTGGCCGCTTGCTCGCAGAACGGTGGTGGCCCGCGTTATGTTGGCGGTGACGGCGATTACTACCAGGGCATCGTCGCCCCCCGCTAAGAGCGACCGTTTTCCATCGATCCGTTGGCTGCTCCAAGCGTGCCTTCGCAAGAGGGAAAGGTCTGGGACAGCCTCTTTCAGGGGCCGGCGCTGGCCAGGCCGAAGTGGCAGGCTCCTGCGGTCTTCCGCGCACCGCGCCTGAGGCTGCACCGCGGAGCCCGGCGCAAGACGAACCGCTCAGTTGGGTGATGCGTCCAACGGCCATTCTCCCGGCAATCCAATATGGCTTCATAGAGGCCACACACAGCGCCTTCTGGTCGGCACTGGCTGTCCAGCCGAGTACCTTCGTTGGATTGGCCTTCAGAGCCAGCCGCCGGAGAAACCGGCTCGCCTCAACCCCACCACCAGCGGCCCGCATCGGCGCATGATGTTCCACAGCAGGCCGGTTCGGTAGTTCTCGATCATCAGGACAACCGGGCCCTGGTCGATGCCGAAGTGATAGGGGCTGACCCACCAGCCGGCTTCGGTTCCTTCCACCGGAAAGCTTCGATTGAAGGACGGCTTGAAGCCATAAAGCCTGGTCATGCCGAGATTCATGCGGGCAAAGTTCCGGACCGTCGGGATGACGATCTCCGGCGCGAACGGCAGCGAGGCGACGACGGCCCAGGGTGACACGGTCCCATCATCCGGGCCGAAGGGCGCGCCGCGGGCGAGGTAATCGAAGAACTCCCTTTCGCTGCCGTTCACGGTGCGCTTGGTCCAGCCCGGTCCGTCGCTTGCCGTGAAGCCCCAGCAATGCTCGCCGTAGCCGACGAAATTCAGCGGGTTGCGGATGGCATATTGCTGCTGGACGAAGGTCGCGTGCCGGCTGTTTTGGAAGTAGTCGCTGTTGTGCTCGCGCATGAAGGCGTCACGGATACCGCGGAAATCGATCCACATATGTGACAGCTGGTGCGTGAAGAGTGGGCCCGAATAGAGGAGCTCGCGACCATAGAGGTTCCGCCAGTCGTAGCTTTCGGTATAGGCGGTGTAGGCTTCCGCCGGCAGCGGACGGGTGGGGGAACCGAGGCCCAGGATGTAGAGAAGCAGGCCCTCGTCGTAACCGCGCCAGCGATAGGGAATGAAGCCGCTTTCCGGCCGCCAGCCATGCGTCAGCGTAAGTCCGTGATCGCAGGCCCAGTTCCAGTCGGCCCGTTCATAGAGCGCATTTGCCGAGCGGCGAATTTCGGCTTCGTCCGCCGCATCGCCATTCAAATAGGCGGCGACCGTCAGCGCGCCAGCGAAGAGGAAGGCGGAGTCGATCGTCGACAATTCGCATTCCCAAACGCGCCTGCCGGTCTCGATGTCAAGGAAGTGATAGAAGAAGCCCTTGTAGCCCGAGGCGTCCGGCTCCGGCCCCTGCGGGCATTGCAGCAGAAACTGCAGCCGTCGACGCGCGATCTTCGCGGCGAACTTGCGAATGACGATGCCCCGCTCGACCAGCACGGGGATCGTCGCAAGCGCCATGCCGATCGCCGCGATACTTGCGGGCGCATCTTCCTGAGTCTTGTCGCGCACGAGCCCGTTATCGGGATTGGTGCAATGCAGATAGTAGAGCAGGGTCGTGAACTGCAACCGGGCAAGGTCCTGCTCGGTCGGCATCCGGTTCAGTTCGGGATCTGTCGACAGCAATTCCGACATGGCCAGCCAGCCGCGATTACGACGAGGTTCATTCACCTAATGTGAGCGAGACGCCCCTGCCGGAGCGGCTCGGTCATCGATCTGGCAGCGCGCGCCTTAGACGTTATCGCCTTCCGTCGAGGTCGTCGGCTTTGCCTGCTGCGCATCCTTGACGCCCCATTTCCAGCCGCTGATCGACGGCATGTCGTCACCATGCTTTTCGATATATTCCCGATGCTCGATCAGCTTGGCTTGTATCGCCTGCTTGAAATAGGCGGCACGGGCGCCGAGCTGCGGCAAGCGGTCGATGACGTCGCCGGCGAGATGGAAACGATCGAGCTCGTTCAGCACCACCATGTCGAACGGCGTCGTCGTCGTGCCTTCCTCCTTGTAACCGCGCACATGCAGGTTGTCGTGGTTGGTACGGCGGTAGGTGAGGCGATGGATCAGCCACGGGTAGCCATGGAAGGCAAAGATGATCGGCTTGTCCCTGGTGAAGATGCCATCGAAATCGCGGTCGGAGAGGCCATGGGGGTGCTCTTCCGCCGGCTGCAGCTTCATCAGATTGACGACGTTGACGACCCGGACCTTCACTTCGGGAAGATGCTCTCGCAGCAATTGGACCGCGGCCAGCGTTTCGAGCGTCGGAACGTCGCCGCAGCAGGCCATGACGACGTCCGGCTCGCTGTTGGCATCATTGCTGGCCCAATCCCATATGCTGACGCCCATGCTGCAATGGCGCACGGCCTGCTCCATCGTCAGCCATTGCGGCCCCGGTTGTTTGCCGGCGACGACGACGTTAATGTAGTTGCGGCTGCGCAGGCAGTGGTCGGTGACGGAGAGCAGGGTGTTGGCATCCGGCGGCAGGTAGACGCGGATGACGTCGGCCTTCTTGTTGACGACGTGATCGATGAAGCCAGGATCCTGATGGCTGAAGCCGTTGTGGTCCTGCCGCCAGACATGGGAACTCAAGAAGTAGTTCAGCGACGCGACGGGCCGGCGCCAGGGAATCTCATTGCAGACCTTCAGCCATTTGGCATGCTGGTTGAACATCGAATCGATGATGTGAATGAAGGCTTCGTAGCAGGAGAAGAAGCCGTGGCGGCCGGTCAAGAGATAGCCTTCGAGCCAGCCCTGGCACTGGTGTTCGCTTAAGACCTCCATGATGCGGCCATCCGGTGAGAGGTGATCGTCCTCCGGATAGATCTCGGCCATGTAGCAGCGATTGGTGACCTCCAGCACGTCCTGCCAGCGGTTGGAATTGTTTTCGTCCGGGCTGAACAGACGGAAGTTCCTGGAGTCCATGTTGGACTTCATGACGTCGCGCAGGAACTTGCCCATGACACGGGCGGCCTCCACGGTCGTCGCACCCGGACGCGGAACGTCGACGGCATAATTCCGGAACGCCGGCATCTTCAGGTCGCGCAGCAGCAGGCCGCCATTGGCGTGCGGATTGTCGCTCATGCGGCGATGCCCCGTCGGCGCCAGCGCTGCGATTTCGGGCTTCAACCGGCCCTCGTCGCTGAAAAGCTCCTCGGGGCGGTAGCTCTTCATCCACTGCTCGAGGATGCGGATGTGCTCGGGCTTGTCCATTTCGCCCATCGGCACCTGGTGCGAGCGCCAGTAATCCTCGCATTTCTTGCCGTCGATCTCCTTCGGGCAGGTCCAGCCCTTGGGCGTGCGGAAGATGATCATCGGCCAGGCTGGCCGCTTCAGGTTACCCCTCACGCGGGCGTCGTCCCAGATCTGCCGGATCTCGGCCATGGCCGTATCGAGCACGCCCGCCAGTTGCTGGTGCACGCTTTCCGGATCATGCCCTTCGACGAAATAGGGCTTGTAGCCCATGCCCTCGAAGAACTTCTGCAACTCGTCACGCGGGATGCGGGCGAGGAAGCACGGGTTGGCGATCTTGTAGCCGTTCAAATGCAGGATCGGCAGGACGCAGCCGTCGCGGGCGGGGTTCAGGAACTTGTTGCCTTGCCAGCCGGTCGCAAGCGGCCCGGTCTCGGCCTCGCCATCGCCGACGATGCAGGCGACGACGAGATCCGGGTTGTCGAAGGCCGCGCCATAGGCGTGGCTCAGCGCATAGCCGAGCTCGCCGCCTTCATGGATGCTGCCGGGCGTTTCCGGCGCCACGTGGCTCGGTATGCCGCCCGGAAAGCTGAACTGCTTGAAGAGCCGCTGCATGCCCTCGGCGTCTTCGCCGATATCCGGATAGAACTCGCTATAGGTACCTTCGAGATAGGCATGCGCTACCAGCGACGGTCCGCCGTGCCCCGGCCCGATGATATAGATCATGTTGAGATCGTCGCGCTTGATCACGCGGTTGAGATGCACATAGAGCATGTTGAGGCCGGGCGAGGTGCCCCAATGGCCGAGCAGGCGTGGCTTGATGTGTTCGCGTTTCAGCGGCTCGCGCAGCAGCGGATTGTCGAGCAGATAGATCTGGCCGACGGAAAGGTAGTTGGAGGCTCGCCAATAGGCGTCCATCAGGCGGAGTTCGTCCGATGACAACGGAGTTGCTGAATGCGATTTTCCGGATGCCGTCTCTTTCATCGATGCCGTTTCAGGCGAAACCATCTGAACCTCCCGATCATTAGGACATTGCCTGGATTTCTCAGGCTCGCCGTGGTGAAGCCACTGCAGTCTTCTGAATTCGCTTCGGTCGATGCTGTCTCCCGGTGGCGGGCGGAAGGGTGGAACGCCTGTCTTCGGACGACAGCGGCAGGGATCGTCTTGCTATTTCAGTGCCGCGAACACCTGCGTGCCGCGGCGGTGTCAGGATGCGCTCTATTGCGGATATGGTTCCGAGAAATGCTCGACCACGGCCCGAACGCCGCGGACATTTTCCGCAACGATCCGCGCGGCTCGCCGGCACTCGGCCGTCTCCACATTGCCCCAGAGATGGACGATGCCGTCGGTCACAGCGACCTTTATATCCAGCCCTTCGACGCCGGTATTCTCGCCGAGGCGCACGAGAATGCTGCGCCGGATGGCTTCATCGCCTGCGGCCGTCTCGTCCTGCTTCGCTGACAAAACCGCCTGCAGCAGGTCGGCGCGGCTGACGATGCCGACCAGAATGCCGTTTCTGAGGACGGGAATGCGCTTGATGCCGCGCTCCTGCATGACCGCCGCCACACGCGCCACGGAAGCACCCTCATCGATCGTCACCGGATCGACTGTCATCGCGTCGCCGACCCGCCAGGAGGACCGCCGCACATAGGCGTTGGCACGATCGTCGGCGGCGATCGTCGCGTCCACCATCGGCACACCGCCCCCGAGTTCGGTCCGACGGATGAGATCACCCTCGCTGATCAAGCCCACCAGCCGGCCCTCATCGTCAACGACGGGGAGGCCGCTGACGTGATTGTCGAGCATGATCCGGGCTGCCTGTCTGACGCTGTTGTCAGGGGATAGCTTGACGACCGATGTCGTCATTACATCTTTGACGCGCATGTCGATCCAACCCCGAATAGGACCTTGGTACCGTCATCAGCGGGCGTAAGGTAAACCTATCGCGGTTGTTCGACAACCGGTTGGCGCGATGCAATTTCAATGGAGGCACAAACAAGCTGCATCTTCCAGGAGAAGACACATTCTGCCGGCGCTTACTGTGAGAGCACGAGATTGTCACCCGTGTCTTACGAACAAACTGTCACCTATGTCTTCGGGTCGGACACTTAGGTCTTGGTGGAGCCGAAGGGAGTCGAACCCTCGACCTCCGCAGTGCGATTGCGGCGCTCTCCCAACTGAGCTACGGCCCCATCCCAAGTGGGATCATGTACAAATCTACGGTCTTTGCAAGGGCAACGGCAGCAGACCTTGGTCCGTTCAGAACGTAAGAGGGCGAGGCGGGTCATCCGCCGATCGTGGCGTTGGTCTCAGAGTCACGTAGCAGGACGGCAAAAGCGGGCAGGCCCGCCATGCCGCTATGCGTGTCGTTATAGCGTCCAGCGTGGCGACGATGCCGCGGAGGTCGTCCGGGTCTTCGAGAATGATATCAATGATCGGGGTGGACATCCTGAGAACTCGGTTCGCAACTGAAATCGGCGGCCGACTCGGCCACCTTCGCGTCGATCAACAAACTCGGGGTATCAAACCGGACTTAATCTCTTAGAGGTTGCTAGGGCTGCTACTGTCATAAGTATGGCAGGAAAAACACCATAGACGACACCAACAAGAACGTCTTCGATATTATAATCACCTGAAAATAATTGCGGCAGACTATAGTCTGAAAAATCGTATGTGATGTAGCAAGGAGTGGCGCCTGTAGCTAATACACCCCAGGCGAGGCCTCTATTAATAAAGAGCAATAAAAATGATACGCAGAAGGTGCCTATATTACATCCCAGCTCTTTCGTGGACCATTTGTATGGTCGCGGCCTCATGAAGCCGAAGTAACAAAAGATTGCTATCGGAATAATCAAAAAAGGGGGCGCTCAGCATTGCCCCAACTTGGAAGCTACCTGTGTCCCCTTGCGTGCAGGTCTCGGAATAGCCGAGCGCTTGCAGAACACACGCCACCACTGTTGATACGAATGCTGCCCCCATCCACAAGCTCACGACCTCGCCTCTGCCGAGCAGCGCGTGACATTTTTAACGGCTCAATCTGTCTCGCACTATGGGCTCCGTGACATTTGTACGGAGCCCACCATCCTCCACCCACACTCGTCTGCGATCTGCTTAGCTGCAGCCGCTCGTCGCGCCGCAGGTGTCGCACTTCTCGCAGGTGCCGTTGCGCACCATCGTGAAGTTCTGGCACTCGGAGCACATGTTGCCGGTGTAGCCCTGCATGATCGAGCGGGCGCGGCGTTCGGCTTCCACCTTCTTGGCGTCAGCCTTCGCCGATGCCGCTTCCGCAGCGGCCTTGTCGGAGAAGAGCGCAGTCACTTCCTGCTCGACCTCAGTGGCGATCTCTTCTGCGAGTTCCGCGGCGCGCTCTTCGTATTCGCGCTTGAAGGCCACGACTTCAGAGCTTGCCGCAGCCGTTGCCGGCTCGAGCTTGCGGGCCGTGTTGCCGGCAATCGCCGTCACGGTCGCGCCGGAAGAGGCGCGGGCAGGGGCGGCGGTTGCGGAGCCCTTCGGCTCGCTGGCCGTGCGGTCGCTGGAGCCGCCGACGATGGTCGGCTTGTAGCCGCGGGTCCAGCCGGTGGAGATCAGGTTGGTCTTGCCTTCCTGGATGCCCTTGCCGAGCGCGGTGTTGCCGAAATCGGAGGTGTCGACATGGGCGAGGTCGTGGCGGCCCAGGTAGGAAACCGCGAGCTCGCGGAACACGTAGTCGAGGATCGACGTCGCGTTCTTGATCGCATCGTTGCCCTGAACCATGCCGGCCGGTTCGAACTTGGTGAAGGTGAAGGCCTCCACATATTCTTCGAGCGGCACGCCATATTGCAGGCCGAGCGAGATGGCGATGGCGAAGTTGTTCATCATCGCACGGAAGGCAGCACCTTCCTTGTGCATGTCGATGAAGATCTCGCCGAGGCGGCCGTCACCGAATTCGCCGGTGCGCAGATACACCTTGTGGCCACCGACGACGGCCTTCTGGGTGTAGCCCTGGCGGCGGTTCGGCAGTTTCTCGCGGGCGCGGATCACCTTTTCGATGACACGCTCGACGATCTTCTCGGTGATCGTGACGGCCTGGGCGGCGGCAGGTGCCTGGATCAGATCCTCCAGCGCATCCTCGTCCTTGTCGTCCTCGATCAGCGAGGCATTCAGCGGCTGCGACAGCTTGGAGCCGTCGCGATAGAGGGCGTTTGCCTTCAGCGCCAGCTTCCAGGAAAGCATATAGGCGTTCTTGCAATCCTCGACCGTCGCCTCGTTCGGCATGTTGATCGTCTTGGAAATCGCGCCCGAGATGAACGGCTGGGCCGCCGCCATCATGCGGATGTGGCTTTCGACCGAGAGGTAGCGCTTGCCGATCTTGCCGCAGGGGTTGGCGCAATCGAAGACCGGCAGGTGCTCGTTCTTGAGGAACGGCGCGCCTTCAAGCGTCATGGCGCCGCAGACGTGGATGTTGGCCGCTTCGATGTCCTTCTTCGAGAAGCCCATGTGCTCCAGCAGGTTGAAGTCCATCGCGCCGAGCTGTTCGTCGGTGACCTTCAGCGTGCCCTTCAGGAAATCGGCGCCGAGCGTCCACTGGTTGAAGACGAACTTGATGTCGAAGGCGCTCTTCAGCGCGGCGTTGACGGCTTCCACCTTCTCGTCGGTGAAGCCCTTGGCCTTCAGCGTCGTCGGGTTGATCGCCGGCGCCTGGTTCAGGTTGCCGTGGCCGACTGCATAGGCTTCGATCTCGGCGATCTGGCTCTCGCTATAGCCGAGCGAACGCAGCGCTTCCGGAACGGCGCGGTTGATGATCTTGAAGTAGCCGCCGCCGGCGAGCTTCTTGAACTTGACCAGCGCGAAGTCGGGCTCGATGCCAGTCGTGTCGCAGTCCATGACGAGGCCGATCGTGCCGGTCGGCGCAATCACGGTCGCCTGGGCGTTGCGGTAGCCGTGCTTCTCGCCGAGTTCCAGCGCCTTGTCCCAGGCGCTCATGGCGTGGATGACGAGGTCCTGGTCCGGATTATCGGCGTGGATGAGCGCGACCGGGTTGACCGAAAGTGCCTCGTAGCCGGTCGTCTCGCCATAGGCGGCGCGGCGATGGTTGCGGATGACGCGAAGCATGTTTTCGCGATTCGGCGCAAAGCCCGGGAACGGGCCCAGCTTCTCAGCCATCTCGGCGGAGGTGGCGTAGGAAATGCCGGTCATGATCGCGGTGAGGGCACCGGCGATGGCGCGGCCCTCGGCGCTGTCATAGGGGATGCCCGAGGACATCAAGAGACCGCCGATATTGGCGTAGCCGAGGCCGAGCGTGCGGTATTCGTAGGAAAGCTCGGCAATCTCGCGGGACGGGAACTGCGCCATCATCACCGAGATTTCGAGAACGATGGTCCACAGGCGCACGGCATGTTCGTAGTCGGCGATGTTGATGCGCTTGGTCGCCGCGTCCTTGAACATCATCAGGTTCAGCGAGGCGAGGTTGCAGGCGGTGTCGTCGAGGAACATGTATTCCGAGCACGGGTTCGACGCGCGGATCGGGCCGGCGGCCGGGCTCGTGTGCCAGTCGTTCATCGTCGTGTTGAAGTGCAGGCCCGGATCGGCGGACGCCCAGGCGGCGTAGGAGATCGACTCCCAGAGGTCACGAGCCTTCAGCGTCTTCAGAACGCGGCCGTCCTTGCGGGCGGTCAGGTGCCAGTCGCCATCAGCCTCGACGGCGCGCAGGAAGTCGTCCTTGATCGAGACCGAGTTGTTGGAGTTCTGGCCCGAAACCGTGAGGTAGGCTTCCGAATCCCAATCGGTGTCGTAGGTCTTGAATTCGAGGTCCTTGTAGCCCTGCTTGGCGAACTGGATGACGCGCTGGACGTAGTTTTCCGGAACCAGGGCCTGCTTGGCAGCGCGGATCTCGCGCTTCAGCGCCGGGTTCTGCTTCGGGTCATAGCAGGCATCGTCGGTGCCATCGCAATTGACGCAGGCCTTCATGATCGCCTTCAGGTGCTTGGCGACGACCTTGGAGCCGGTGACAAGGGCTGCAACCTTCTGCTCTTCCTTGACCTTCCAGTTGATGTATTCCTCGATATCCGGATGGTCGATGTCGACGACGACCATCTTGGCGGCGCGACGGGTGGTGCCGCCCGACTTGATGGCGCCGGCGGCGCGGTCGCCGATCTTCAGGAACGACATCAGGCCCGAGGACTTGCCGCCGCCCGAGAGCTTTTCGCCTTCGCTGCGCAGGTGCGAGAAGTTGGAGCCGGTGCCGGAGCCGTACTTGAACAGGCGCGCCTCACGCACCCAGAGGTCCATGATGCCGCCTTCGTTGACGAGATCGTCGGCGACCGACTGGATGAAGCAGGCATGCGGCTGCGGGTGCTCGTAGGCGGACTTGGACTTCGTCAGCTTGCCGGTGAAGGGGTCGACATAGAAGTGGCCCTGGCCGGGGCCGTCAATACCATAGGCCCAGTGCAGGCCGGTGTTGAACCATTGCGGCGAGTTCGGCGCAACGCGCTGGGTGGCGAGCATGTAGGCGAGTTCGTCGCGGAAGGCGGAGGCGTCTTCTTCCGTGTCGAAGTAGCCGCCCTTCCAACCCCAATAGGCCCAGGTGCCGGCCAGGCGATCGAAGACCTGGCGGGCATCGGTTTCGGAACCGTATTGCTCTTCTTTCGGCAGCGCCTTCAGCGCATCCTGATCGGGAACCGAGCGCCAGAGGAAGGAGGGGACATCGTTCTCCTCGACGCGCTTCATCTTGGCGGGAACGCCAGCCTTGCGGAAATACTTCTGGGCGAGAATGTCGGCAGCGACCTGGCTGAACTGCGCCGGGACGTCGATATCGGCAAGGCGGAAAACGATCGAACCATCGGGGTTCTTGATCTCACTCGTAGCCTTGCGGAATTCGATCTCCGCATAGGCGGATTGCCCGGCCTTGGTGAAACGACGTTCGATCTTCATTGTCCCTGGTCCTTCGTGTTGCCTAGCGCCCGCCACAGGCGCAATTGTCCCCGCCCGGCCGCGAGGGGCATCCCGCAGCCAGTCTCAGCTTCCGTCATTGGAGAGAAACCCATAACTGGGTGACCCTGTATCTTGTGAGATAGGCTGACTGCAAGCACTAAATATAGTGTTAACAGCTGATTTATGCCAGCCAATTGTTGCTCAAGCGGGCCACAAAGATCGCACAACAATCCTCACGGCGACCGCATGGTGAAATCCATGACTGCCGCCTGTCAGAACCGACGATTTGGTGAGATGAACCGGGCGCTCAACAATCCGGTCCGCCGCCGTCGCAACGTGAAATCCATTAACCGTGAATCGTCCGGGGGCGTCAAGGGGTGGTTTGTGACGGAAGTTTGAGCGCTAGATGTTGTGTGGGCCGACTGTGGAAAACGGGGACATCGGCCAACCCCATGAAAATCAGGCACTTCCAGAGGTTGCCTGCGAGACTGCCGCAACGGCGAGCGCGAAATCAAAAAATTGACGGGTAAAAAACTGCATAAATACCATCCCCAACGGTACCCTCGGTTGCACTTGCGGAAGCGATGTGGGGTGAACGTGGTGATTCGCGTCTTGCGCCTTGAGGCCGTTGGGCTTTTTGGCTCCCGCGGCGCAACGCCGACACCGCTTGGAGCGGCTGTTCCGGCCTCGCTGCGCGCCGATGACGCCGGCCCGGGCACAAGGACTGGTAGGTTGGCGACGGGTGAGCGGGATCAGGCACGTGCACTGATCCCGCCTTGGACCTCAATCGACGCGTTTCTGCAACTCACGGGCACCGTTCGGCGCATTCACCTTGCCCTCGGTGATGAAGTAGGCGAACACGTCGCGCGGCTCCTTCGCGACCTTGCGCTCCGGAGCGCTCTTGTCGAGCCCGCTCGGCTCGTCGCCGCTTGCGAAGGCCTTGGCGCGCTCGGCCCAGAGGTCGAGCTTGTCGGCCGCATAGCAGGTCTCGATGTCGTCGCTGCCCTTCTGCAGGCGGAGATAGACGAAATCGGCGGTAACGTCGGCGATCATCGGATAATCCGCGTGTTCGGCGAGCACCACGGCAACGCCGTATTTCTCCAGCAGGGCCACGAATTCCGGAACCTGGAAGGTGGGATTGCGGACCTCGACCACGTGGCGCAGCGCAAGCCCGTCCTGCTTCTCGGGCAGAAGTTTCAGAAAACCCTCGAAGTCGTCGGGTTCGAACTTCTTTGTCGGCGCGAACTGCCAGAGGATCGGCCCGAGATGGGGGCCGAGTTCGGTCAAGCCTTGCGTCAGGAATCGCTCCATGGATTCACCGGCTTCCGAGAGAACCTTGCGGTTGGTGACGAAACGGCTCGCCTTCAACGAAAAGATGAAATCCTCGGGCACTTCGGAGGCCCACTTGGCGAAGGTCTCGGGCTTTTGCGAGGAGTAATAGGTGCCGTTCACCTCGATCGCGCGAAGCTGTTTGCTTGCGTATTCGAGCTGGCGCTTCTTCGCGAGCCCGCTCGGATAGAAGGTGCCCTCCCAGGGCTCGAAGGTCCAGCCGCCGATACCAACGCGGATCTTTCCGGATTTTGCCATGCCATCCTCCTCGACAACGGTCATCGCTTGACCGCGTGCTTTTCAGTCTTTGATCGATTTCGTCATGTCCACGAGCGTCCACCCTGGACGATAGGGATTGGGTCTGCGACCCGTTTCTTGAAATCCATAGGCGCGATAGAGCGCGATGTTTCGCTCCATGCGTGAATTGGTATAGAGCCGCACCTCCGGCAAGTTCCACTCGGCGGCCTTGCCATCCAGGAATTGCAGGAGTTCGATACCGAGCCCCTGGCCCTGACAGCCAGGCTCGACGGCAATGCTGAAGATCAGCAGGTGATCGGCGTGCCGCTCGAAGACGGCAAGCGCCACGACAACATCATCTCGCTCCCGAAGCCAAACCTCGCCGCTGACAATGCGTGGGCCGTAGTCCTCGGTGACCGGGAGCGGCGGCCCGCCAAGAAGCGCCCGGTAGGGCTCGTAGGCCGCCTCGGTCAGGCTTTGCACAGCAGCCAGATCCTCCAGACGAGCAGGCCGCATCATGCCGCGATCACTCCTTGCGGTCGCCGATCGGCGTCGAGGCGATCACTCCGCCGCCTCGACCTTCTTCATCGGCCGGCGCTCGAGAAGCTCCTTCAGGAACTGGCCGGTATAGGAGCGCTTCTCCTTGACCACCTCCTCAGGCGTACCCTTGGCGATGACCTCGCCGCCGCCATCGCCACCTTCGGGACCGAAGTCGATGATCCAGTCGGCGGTCTTGATGACCTCGAGATTGTGCTCGATGACGACGACGGAATTGCCCTGGTTCACAAGTTCATGCAGAACTTCAAGAAGCTTGGCTACGTCATGGAAATGCAAGCCGGTTGTCGGCTCGTCGAGAATGTAGAGCGTACGGCCGGTGGAGCGCTTCGACAGTTCCTTCGCCAGCTTGACGCGCTGGGCTTCACCGCCTGAAAGCGTGTTTGCCTGCTGCCCGACCTTGATGTAGCCGAGGCCCACCTGGTTCAGCGTCACCAGCTTGTCGCGCACGGCGGGGACGGCGGCAAAGAACTCCACGCCTTCCTCGACCGTCATGTCGAGCACGTCGGCAATGGACTTGCCCTTGAAGTGCACGTCGAGCGTTTCGCGGTTGTAACGCTTGCCGTGGCAGACGTCGCAGGTGACGTAGACATCCGGCAGGAAGTGCATTTCGATCTTGATGACGCCGTCGCCCTGACAGGCCTCGCAGCGGCCACCCTTGACGTTGAACGAGAAGCGGCCCGGCTGGTAGCCGCGTGCCTTTGCCTCCGGCAGACCGGCAAACCAGTCGCGGATCGGCGTGAAGGCGCCGGTATAGGTCGCTGGGTTGGAGCGCGGCGTGCGGCCGATCGGCGACTGGTCGATGTCAATCACCTTGTCGATATGCTCGAAGCCATCGATGCGGTCGTGCTCCGCCGGGTTCTCGCGCGCGCCCATGATACGGCGGGCAGCGGCCTTGTAGAGCGTTTCGATCAGGAAAGTCGACTTGCCGCCGCCGGACACACCGGTCACGGCGGTGAAGACACCGAGCGGGATTGAGGCGGTGACGTTCTTCAGGTTGTTGGCGCGGGCGCCGACGACGGTGATTTCCTTCTTCTTCTTCGGCTTACGACGTTCCGAGGGAACCGCGACCGAAAGCTCGCCGGAAAGATACTTGCCGGTCAGCGATTTCGGATTGGCCATGATGTCCGACGGAGACCCTTGCGCGATGACCTCGCCGCCATGGATGCCCGCGGCCGGGCCGATGTCGACGACATAATCGGCCGTCAGGATCGCGTCCTCGTCGTGCTCGACGACGATCACGGTATTGCCGATATCGCGCAGATGCCGGAGCGTTTCGAGCAGGCGGGCGTTGTCGCGCTGGTGCAGCCCGATCGACGGTTCGTCGAGCACGTAGAGCACGCCCGTGAGGCCCGAGCCGATCTGCGAGGCAAGCCGGATACGCTGGCTTTCACCGCCCGAGAGGGTTCCGGAGTTGCGCGACAGGCTGAGATATTCGAGGCCGACGTCGTTGAGGAAGCGCAGACGGTCGCGGATCTCCTTGAGGATGCGGACGGCGATTTCGTTCTGCTTGGTATTGAGATGCGCCGGCAGCGCCTCGAACCAGTCGCGCGCAACGCGGATCGACATCTCGGTGACCTGACCGATGTGCAGCTTGTCGATCTTGACCGCCAGCGCCTCGGGCTTCAGGCGGAAACCGGCGCAGGCCGGGCAGGGGGCGGCCGACATGTAACGTTCGATCTCTTCGCGCGCCCAGGCGCTATCGGTTTCCTTCCAGCGGCGCTCGAGATTGGGCACGATGCCTTCGAAATTCTTGGTGGTGTTGTAGGAGCGGGCGCCGTCCTCATAGTGGAAGACGATCTTCTCTTCCGTTCCGTGCAGGATCGCATTCTGCGCGGCCGAAGACAATTCGTTCCAACGGTTACCGAGCTTGAAGCCGAAGGCCTTGCCGAGCGCCTCCAGCGTCTGGTTGTAGTAGGGCGAGGACGACTTGGCCCAGGGCGCGATCGCGCCGTCGCGCAAGGTCCTGTGCTCCTCCGGAACGATCAGCGCCACGTCGATCTTCTGCTGGCTGCCGAGACCGTCACAGGTCGGGCAGGCGCCGAAGGGATTGTTGAACGAGAACAGGCGCGGCTCGATCTCGGAGATCGTGAAACCGGAGACCGGGCAGGCGAATTTTTCCGAAAACAACACGCGCTCGTGGGTCTCGTTCAGCGACTTGTTGGCCGAGCCGCCTGCAGCCGTTTCTTCCGGCGGCAGCGGCTTGTCGGCGAATTCGGCAATCGCAAGCCCGTCGGCCAGCGTCAGGCAGGTCTCGAGGCTGTCGGCGAGGCGCGAAGCGAGATCCGGCCGCACGACCACGCGGTCGACCACGACGTCGATGTCATGCTTGTACTTCTTGTCGAGCGGCGGAACTTCGGCGATCTCGTAGAAGGTGCCGTCGACCTTGACGCGCTGAAAGCCCTTCTTCATCAACTCGGCGAGTTCCTTCTTGTACTCGCCCTTGCGGCCGCGAACGAGCGGCGCGAGGATATAAAGACGCGTGCCTTCGCCAAACTCCAGCACCCGATCGACCATCTGGCTGACGGTCTGGCTTTCGATCGGCAGGCCCGTCGCCGGCGAATAGGGCACGCCGACGCGCGCGAAGAGCAGGCGCATATAGTCGTAGATTTCCGTGACCGTGCCGACCGTCGAACGCGGGTTGCGCGAGGTCGTCTTCTGCTCGATAGAAATCGCCGGCGACAGGCCGTCGATCTGGTCGACATCCGGCTTCTGCATCATCTCGAGGAACTGGCGCGCATAGGCCGACAGGCTCTCGACATAGCGGCGCTGCCCCTCGGCATAGATCGTATCGAAGGCGAGCGAGGACTTGCCAGAGCCGGATAGGCCGGTCATCACGATCAGCTTGTTGCGCGGCAGATCGAGGTCGATGCCTTTCAGATTGTGCTCACGCGCACCACGAATGGAGATGGTCTTGAGTTCACTCATCGGAAGCCAGCTTTTGCATGTCGGTTGAAAGCCCCCTATGTAATGACGCTAACGCCCATGTCGAGGCGCAATCGGCAAAAGAGGCGGCCAATTCGAGTCGGTTGACAGGATCATAGCCAAATACTAGAACAAAGAAAGAACAAATCGCCCATAAAACGACCAAAACTGTTGTGGATTATGTGCGAGGCGGGGCGTATCGGCGGCATCTGGCCGCTAAGATGCGCGCTCTTGAAATTCCAAGCCGGGCCTAAGGTCCGGTGAAACCACGGGAAAAGCAACATGGCTGGAAGCGTCAACAAGGTGATCTTGATCGGAAATGTCGGGGCAGACCCGGAAATCCGGCGCACGCAGGACGGCCGGCCGATCGCCAACCTGCGCATCGCAACCTCGGAATCCTGGCGCGACCGCAACAGCGGCGAGCGTCGTGAGAAGACCGAATGGCACACCGTCGTGGTCTTCAACGAGGGCCTCTGCAAGGTCGTCGAGCAATATGTGAAGAAGGGCGCCAAGCTCTACATCGAAGGCGCGCTGCAGACCCGCAAGTGGCAAGACCAGAACGGCAACGACCGCTATTCCACGGAAGTCGTGCTGCAGGGCTTCAACTCGACGCTGACGATGCTTGACGGCCGCGGCGAGGGCGGCGGCTCCGGCGTCAGCCGTGGTGGCGGCGGCGACTTCGGCGGCAGCAGCTACGGCGGTGGCGGCGGCGGTTACGACGATTACGATCAGCCGCGCCAGTCGTCCGGCGGCGGACGCTCCGGCGGCCAGGGTGGCCAGGGCCAGGGCGGCGGCTTCTCGCGCGATATGGACGACGATATTCCGTTCTGATCGTTGTAGCCAACCCGCACTGTTTCAAACGCCGTGTCCGTTTGGGCACGGCGTTTCTGTTTGTACGGAAACCACCGTCGTCTCGCGATGACTTCAGATCGTCGGCCTAGAGGGCCATGGCGGATTTGACACCGTCGACGACGAACTGGACGGCAAGAGCCGCCAGGATGACGCCGAGCAGGCGGGTCAGGATGGCCCGGCCGGTGACGCCGAGAAACCGGTCGATGCGCTCGGCGATCACGAGCGCCAGGAAGAGGCTCAAGATCGACAGCGCGATGACGATGATGAGCTGCGTGCGCTCCACGGCCGTCGGAAACGAGCCGGCAAGCAGGATCGTCGCCGAGATCGCGCCTGGCCCGGCAATCAAGGGCAGGGCGAGCGGGAAGACCGCGATGTTGTGGATGTGGTCCTTGGCGGTTGCGTTCTCGCCGGTCTTTTCCTTGCGTTCCTGCCGCTTCTCGAAAATCATCTCGAAGGAGATCCAGAAGAGCAGCAGGCCGCCGGCGATGCGGAAGGCGCCGATCGAGATGCCGAGCAGACCGAGAATGCCATTACCGAAGAGCGCGAAGGCGGCGAGAATGAAGAAGGCGATCAGCGAGCCGCGCGTGGCCACCTGAAAGCGCTCCTGCCGGCTGAGGCCGACCGTCAGGCTCAGGAAGATTGGCGCGAGGCCGGGCGGATCGAGGGTGACGAGAAGCGTGGTGAGCGCATTGACCAGGAGGTCGATATTGAACATCCGTTTCCCCTTCCGGATTCGCCCCGGGTTTTCCCGGTGGCATGGGGCATTGTTAGGCAAGCCGCGAGCGCTTGGAAAGAGGGCGGCAAACAAAGTCTCAGCAATGACTTAATGAGCAATTCCTTGCGGCGAGCGGCCCGCAAATGCGCGGCGCCGCGGCGATTGGCGGCGGGGGTCTTCCGATTTGCCGCGCAATGCCCTAGAAAAGCCTCCTCCGGCGGCAAAAGACTGTTCACAACTGCCGCATGGCTCGCCGGCTCCTGATCTGGATCACCGAGCGAATCATGCAGTGAATCAAAACGTTACAGTGAAATCTTCACACTTGGGCGGACGAGTGGTGCCGTGGGCCGCAAATTGGCGATTCCGGTGGCAATCCGCTATAAATATCCGACTGATTCTGAACAAAGATCGTGATCACCATTGACTGAGCAAAGCACTCCCGGCGGCGGAAAAACTCCGCCAGGCATTGAGCCGATTTCCATCATCGAGGAAATGCAGCGGTCCTATCTCGATTACGCGATGAGCGTCATCGTCAGCCGCGCGCTTCCCGACGTGCGTGACGGTCTGAAACCCGTGCACCGCCGCATCCTCTACGGGATGAGCGAGCTCGGCATCGACTGGAACAAGAAATACGTCAAATGCGCCCGCGTCACCGGGGACGTGATGGGTAAGTATCACCCGCACGGCAACGCCGCGATCTACGACGCGCTTGCACGCATGGCGCAGGATTGGTCTCTGCGCCTGCCGCTGATCGATGGCCAGGGCAACTTCGGTTCCGTCGACGGCGACCCGCCGGCAGCGGAACGCTACACCGAATGCCGCCTGCAGAAGGCAGCGCATTCCCTGCTCGACGACCTCGACAAGGAAACGGTCGACTTCCGCGACAACTATGACGGCACCCTGCAGGAGCCGTCCGTCGTTCCCGCGAAGTTCCCGAACCTGCTCGTCAACGGCGCCGGCGGCATCGCCGTCGGCATGGCGACGAACATCCCGCCGCACAATCTCGTCGAAGTCATCGACGGTTGCGCCGCGCTGATCGACAATCCGGCGATCGAATTGCCGGAACTGATGGAAATCATCCCGGGGCCGGACTTCCCGACCGGCGCGCTGATCCTCGGCCGCTCCGGCATCCGCTCGGCCTACGAGACCGGTCGCGGCTCGGTCATCATGCGCGGCCGCGCCCATATCGAGCCAATGCGCGGCGACCGCGAGCAGATCATCATCACCGAGATCCCGTTCCAGGTGAACAAGGCGACGATGATCGAGAAGATGGCCGAACTGGTGCGCGAGAAGCGCATCGAGGGCATCTCCGACCTGCGCGACGAATCCGACCGTCAGGGCTATCGCGTCGTCATCGAACTGAAGCGCGACGCCAATGCCGACGTCATCCTGAACCAGCTCTACCGCTATACGCCGCTGCAGACCTCGTTTGGCTGCAACATGGTGGCGCTGAACGGCGGCAAGCCCGAGCACATGACGCTGCTCGACATGCTCAGGGCCTTCGTTTCGTTCCGCGAAGAAGTCGTTAGCCGGCGCACGAAATACCTGCTGCGCAAGGCGCGCGACCGGGCCCATGTGCTCGTCGGTCTCGCCATCGCGGTCGCCAATATCGACGAAATCATCAAGCTCATCCGCCATGCGCCAGACCCGCAGACGGCGCGCGAGCAACTGATGGAGCGTCGCTGGCCGGCCCATGACGTCGAGAGCCTCATTCGCCTGATCGACGACCCGCGCCACCGCATCAACGAGGACGGCACCTACAACCTCTCGGAAGAGCAGGCCCGCGCCATCCTCGACCTGCGCCTGCAGCGCCTGACCGCGCTCGGCCGCGATGAAATCGGCGACGAACTCAACAAGATCGGCGAGGAAATCAAGGATTACCTCGACATCCTGTCGTCGCGCCTGCGCATCATGTCGATCGTCAAGGAAGAGCTCATCGCCATCCGCGACGAGTTCGGCACACCGCGCCGCACCGAGATCATGGAAGGCGGCCCGGACATGGACGATGAGGACCTCATTGCCCGTGAAGACATGGTCGTGACCGTCTCGCATCTCGGCTACATCAAGCGCGTGCCGTTGACGACCTACCGGGCGCAGCGTCGCGGCGGCAAGGGCCGTTCGGGCATGGCGACCAGGGACGAGGATTTTGTTACCCGGCTATTCGTCGCCAACACCCATACGCCGGTTCTGTTCTTCTCCTCGCGTGGCATCGTCTATAAGGAGAAGGTCTGGCGCCTGCCGATCGGCACGCCGCAGTCACGCGGCAAGGCGCTGATCAACATGCTGCCGCTGGAGCCCGGCGAACGCATCACCACCATCATGCCGTTGCCGGAGGACGAGGCGACCTGGGAAAACCTCGACGTCATGTTCTCGACGACCCGCGGCACGGTTCGCCGCAACAAGCTGTCGGACTTCGTCCAGGTCAACCGCAACGGCAAGATCGCGATGAAGCTCGAGGAAGAGGGCGACGAGATCCTGTCCGTCGACACCTGCACGGAGCATGATGACGTCATGCTGACAACGGCGCTCGGCCAGTGCATCCGCTTCCCGGTCGACGATGTGCGCGTCTTTGCCGGCCGCAACTCGATCGGTGTTCGTGGCATCAACCTCGGCGACGGCGACCGCATCATCTCGATGGCGATCCTTGGCCATGTAGACGCCGAACCGTGGGAGCGCGCTGCCTATCTGAAGCGTGCGGCGGCAGAACGACGCGCGACGAACGGCGACGAGGAAGAAATCGCGCTGGTTGGCGAGGAAGTCACCGATGGCGGCGAGCTTTCGAACGAACGCTACGAGGAACTCAAGGCACGCGAACAGTTCGTGCTGACGGTCTCGGCCAAGGGCTTCGGCAAGCGCTCGTCATCCTACGACTTCCGCACCTCCGGTCGTGGCGGCAAGGGCATCCGTGCCACCGATACGTCGCGGACCGCGGAAATCGGCGAGTTGGTCGCAGCCTTCCCGATCGAAGACAACGACCAGATCATGCTCGTCTCCGATGGCGGCCAGTTGATCCGCGTTCCGATCAATGGCGTCCGGCTTGCGAGCCGCGCGACCAAGGGCGTCACCATCTTCTCGACCGCCAAGGACGAGAAGGTCGTTTCGGTCGAGCGCATCAGCGAGCCAGACGGCGAAGACGAAGGCGAGGAGGCAGCGGTCGACAACGGCGTGCCGGAAACGCCAGCCGAATCCGAGGGCTAACCGCCACGCGATCGACTAACCCAAGAAATTTGAGAGCCCGTCATCTTGGCGGGCTCTTCTCTTGTCTGATTTGAAGCTGCCCTTCGCGACGATCGCAAACTTGCTGAAGGAAGCGGGGTCTGTTGGGCGCGATCCGCGCTCGTGCTCGACACGGTGGACGCGGATGGAGGCGATGTCTCCATCGTCAGGCGGGCAACCACTGCGCTAGGCGGAAGCATCGCCGTCCTCTGCCGCAGGTGCCGCTCCGCGAATGTAGTCGCGCAGCCCCTTGGCCAGTGCGTCGAACGTGACGCGGCAGCGCGGCGCCGACTTCAGGTTCTCGTGCATTACCAGCCAAGTATCGAGTTTCATCTCGAAGAGGCCCGGCAGCACCGGGAGAAGATTGGGGTCGCGCGCCGCCAGGCCGTTCTGGCAGATGCCGATGCCGAAGCCGGCGCGGATCGCGGCCAATTGGGCAAGGTTGCTGTCAGCCTTCAGCGCAAAGCCTGCCGGCGGCAGTTCGGGCGAGCGCGCGATGATCGCCCGGATTGCCGCGGTTTCCCGGTCGTAGCCGATCAGGCTGTGATCGGCGAGATCGGTCAGTGCCTGAGGCATACCGCGCCGCGCGATGTAACGGCGGTGGGCGTGAAAGCTGATGGGGACGACGCCGAGGTGGCGGGCGATCAAGGCATCCTGCGCCGGCGCGACCATGCGCACCGCGATATCCGCCTCCTGGCGCAACAGATCTTCGACCGCATCGGACGCGGAGAGTTCGATCGTCAGTTCCGGATAGTCCTCGTGCAGTTGCGCCAGGATCGGCGGCAGGACCTCGATGCCGATGACCTCGCTGGCACTGATGCGCACCGTACCGCTGACGGCATCACGCTGGCTGGACGCGGCCCGCAGGAGCGCCGCCGATGTCGCGGAAAGCGTCTCGGCATAGGGCCTGAGCGCCAGCGCGGCTTCGGTCGGCAGCAGGCCGTGCGGAGACCGCACGAAGAGCGGATAACCAAGGGATGCTTCCATCGCATCTATGTGCCGGCCGATGGTCGGCTGCGTCAGGCCGAGCTCGCGGGCGGCCGCGGACAGCGATCCCTCCCGTAACACCGCGAGAAAGCTTCTGTAGAAATCCCAGCTCAAATCCAGTTTGCTCATACATTTCAGTATATCCGCTCAAAGATGTTCGGCAATTCCGTTTAGCTCCATGATGCGTGATCCTCTGTTCATCGAAATGGATGGAGCGTGACATGATCGGGACGCAGGAAAGAACAAGGATCGCACTGGTGCTCGGGGCGACGGGCGGTATTGGCAGCGCCGTCGCGCGCGGGCTTGACAGGCGCGGCTGGCAGGTGCGCGCCTTGAACCGAAACGCCGAGAAGGCGGCGCGGGCGGAGCCGGCACTCGACTGGCGGCAGGGCGATGCCATGAGCACGCGGGATGTCCGCGCCGCGGCCGAAGGCGTCGATCTGATCGTGCACGCCGTCAATCCGCCCGGCTACCGCAATTGGGGCACCCTGGTGCTGCCGATGCTCGACAGCACCATCGCTGCGGCCAAGGCCACAGGGGCGCGCATCCTGCTGCCGGGAACGATCTACAATTTCGGCCGCGATGCCTTTCCCATTCTGACGGAGGACGCGCCGCAGAACCCGGATACGGACAAGGGCATGATCCGCAAAGAAATGGAGCGTCGGCTGAGGAATGCGTCCGACGCAGGCGTCGGTGTCATCATCGTCAGGGCAGGCGACTTCTTCGGCCCGGGAGCCGCGAACAACTGGTTCTCGCAAGGACTGGTAAAAGCCGGAAAACCGCTGACGGCGATTTCCTATCCCGGCCGCGAAGGCACTTCGCACCAGTGGGCCTATCTGCCCGACGTGGCGGAAACCATGATCCGTCTCGTCGAGCGTGCCGAGAACCTGCCGCGCTTTGCCGTCTATCACATGCGCGGCTTCCTCGACCGCAACGGCACAGAGATGGTGGCGGCGATCCGCCGTGCGGTCGGTAAGCCGGAGCTACCGGTGCGGGCGTTCCCCTGGTCGCTGATCGGCCTTGCCTCGCCCTTCGTCCCGCTCTTCAAGGAATTGCGCAAGATGCGCTACGTTTGGCGCGAACCGCTGAGGATGCCGAACGATCGGCTGCTTGCCGTTCTCGGTGAAGAGCCGCACACGCCGATCGACGAGGCGGTGGCTACGACGCTCAGGGGACTCGGCTGCCTGCCGTTGGAGGGAGCAGCTAGGAGCGCCGGCGACCGCGTTGCCACGTGATCAGTTCTTGAAGACGAGGCAGGCGCCGCCGCTCTTGCGGATGGTGGTGCAGAGCTTGTTCGCTTCCGCTTGGGTCTCGCGGCCGATGCGCGCGGCGTAGCGAATCCTGAGGCCAAAGCTGGCATTGCGCTCCCTAAGCAACAAAGGCTTCTCGCTTCGGATCGATTCCGGCAGGCGCTTGACCGCGTTCACGAACAGTCGCTGCGCTACCGATTTTTGGAAGTGCGCGGCGAGCTGTACGCCCCAGGGCGCCCATTCGGCTTCGTCGATCACCTCGATATCGCGAAGGTTGCGGGTACTGGCCAGCGCCACGCAGCCATCCAGGAAGGTCTTGTTCTTGTCGAGCGTCAGATCGAGGATTTTTGGAGGATTGTCGCGCCAGTCCTCGACGCTGTAGGCGGTGATCGCGAGCACGTAGTTGCGGGTTTCGGCCGGCAGCCAATCGACCTCGAGGAACCGCTCCAGCCCGTTTTCTCCGGCATTGTAGGCAGCGGCGGCAAAGCCGAGATTGCCGTAACGCGACTTGAGCTCGTTCAGATATTCCGCCGATTTTCCCAGTGCCTCGACGGCATCGAAGCTGTTGTTGAGCCCCCGCAGCTTCGCCGTTCCCGGCATGAACTGCGCGATCCCTTCGGCGCCCTTGGGGCTGACCGCATTCGGCCGGAACAGGCTTTCGCGCCAGATCAGGCGGGCGAAGAAGGCGGAAGGCAGGTCGTTCGCCGTCGCGTAATGATCGATCACGCCGCAGACGTCGCGGGCGAAATTCTCCTTGCTGATGCAGAGTGCCTGCGCGGGGTCTTTGGCCGACCGCCCCGAATAGACGCATTTCGGGCCAGGGGCGAGGTCGTCGATACGAGCAGCCGCCGATCCCGCGACGAAAACGGGTGCGCTGACAAGCAGCGCCAGCGCCGCTCTCGCGACCCGTGACCAAGCGACCGATCTCACTTTCCGCCGAAGACTCACGTTGCTGCGTTCCAGAAACACGCCTTATGCGTTCATAGCATCTCCAATCGCCTCGACAAGCGGTCATTGTCGAGGCGGATGCCGGAGCCTAGCGTGGCGAGCCCGTCCGAAGCACCAGTTGCATGAATGTGAGATCGAGCCAGCGGCCGAATTTCGTGCCGACCTCGCGCATGCGGCCGGTATCGACAAAACCCAGTTGGGCGTGAAGGCGGATCGAGGCCGTGTTTTCCGATTCGATGCCTGCGATCATCACATGCTTGCCCAGCCGTTCCGCTTCGGCGATCAGCGCGACCATGAGTTTGCGGCCGATGCCACCACCGCGATGATCCTTGTGAACGTAGACGGAATGCTCAACCGTGTGGCGATAGCCATCGAAGGCGCGCCAATCGCCGAATGAGGCATAGCCGACGATATCTCCCTCGTCGGAAACGGCCACCAGCACCGGATAGCCTGCGTCCGCACGGGCTTTCAGCCAGGCCGCCCGATTGGCGACATCGACCAGGGTCTCGTTCCAGATCGCCGTCGTGTTCGCGACGGCGTCGTTGTAGATCTCGCAGATGGCTGGCAGATCGTCTTGGATGGCCGCCCTGATCAACATGCTTGCTCCTCGCATTCGTCCACTATATGACTACGACATGAATACTAAAGTAGACGGTCTGGATCAACGGCTCGGTGAACGAATTCGTCTCGAACGGGAAGCGCGCGGCTGGTCGCTGAGCGAACTTTCAGAGCGCTCCGGTGTCTCGCGCGCAATGATCCACAAGGTCGAGCGGGGCGACAGCAGCCCGACGGCGACATTGCTCGCAAAGCTTGCGGGCGCGTTCGGCCTGACCATGTCCAGCCTGATCGCGCGAGCGGAGATGAGTCAGGGCCGGCTGTCGCGACGGCGGGATCAATCGGTGTGGCGCGATCCGCAAACGGGATATCTTCGGCGCCACGTTTCACCGATGTCGGACCTGCCGCTCGAACTTGTCGAGGTCGAGCTTCCGGCCAGCGCCGAGGTGCCGATCCCGGCATCCGCCTATGCGCTTCATCGTCGATGGATATGGGTGAAACAAGGCAGCCTCACCTTTGTGGAGGGCCCTGAGACCCACGTTCTTGGCGAGGGGGACTGCCTGGAACTCGGGCCGCCGCAGGATTGCGTCTTCCGCAACGCCGGCAGCGAGGCGTGCATTTATGCCGTCATCCTGTTGAGGACCGGCTGAGCTTAGCGATCGAGCTCGGCGATTGCGATCTCGGCCATCGTCAGATCGCTCTCGACGCCGAAGTCGTCACCGTCCTCCAGGAACCAGGCAGCGGAAAGCCCGGAATAGGCCAGCACCCAATTGAGGATGCGCCGCGGGTGAAGGCCCGTCTCTTCGGCAACGATCGGCAGATGCCTTTGCAGCCGGCCAGGAGCGGTGACCAAAGGTAGCTCCGGATTGCAGAACAGGTTGGCATAGTCGTAGCCGCGATCGCCGAACACGCGCTTTGGATCGATCGCCAGCCAGCCGCGGTCGCCGAAATCGAGGATGTTGGCGTGGTGCACGTCGCCATGAAGCACGACGGGCGGTTCCGGATCGGCAAGCAGGCCCTTCGCCGCCTCCAGCGCACGCGCAAACAGGCCACCTCGGGCAGGGGCGGCGGCTTCCAGCGAGGCGAACCATTTGTCGAGCGGGACGAGATCCTGCGGAACGGGCGTCAAACGCGGCGCATGCAGTTCCGCAACCGTGCGGCAGATGATGCGCGTCGCGTCTTGATCGCTTCCCGTCATTGCCATGTGGAACAGGTTGCGCTGGCTATCCGTGCGCTCCATCAGTACGGCATCGCCGTCGGACTCATAGACTTTTGCGGCGCCTTGCCCGTTCCAATAGAGCATCGGCAGGCGACCGAACTTTTCTTCGGGATCCCGCGCGACCTTCAGCATCGCTTGATGGTTGCGATAGCGGACGGGATGAAGATGGCTGGAGGGCGTGACGATAATTTCGCCGTCCGGCTGTAATGACCATTTTTCAAAATATAAAGAAAACATAAGAGGTTGATTTCCCAATGGACAAATGCCCCGCCGAGGTGACGGGGCATGGGCCATGTGGGAGCGTCAGGCGACCTGTTCAAGGGCCGGATAGTCGGTGTAGCCCTTGGCGCCGCCCCCATAGAAGGTCGCCTGGTCCGGCGCGTTGAGCGGCGCGTCGAGCTTCAGCCGCTCGACGAGATCCGGATTGGCGATGAACGATTTGCCGAAAGCGACGAGATCGGCTTCGCCGTCCCTGACCGTCTTCACCGCCAGCGCCTTGTCATAGCCGTTGTTCGTCATCCAGGCAGCCTTGCCGCCGGCCGTCACATAGGCGGAACGCAGCGCGTCATAGTCGAACGGCCGGTCGCCCTGCTGGTGGTCGCGCGGGCCGCCCGTCGCGCCCTCGATGATGTGGATATAGGCGAGGGGATAACGGGCGAGGTTCGCGACGACATAGCCGAAGAGCGATTGCGGTTCGGGATCGAACGCGTCGTTGGCCGGTGTTACCGGCGAAAGACGGATGCCGACGCGGCCAGCGCCGATTTCCTTCGTCACCGCATCCATGACCTCAAACAGGAAGCGAGCCCGGTTCTCGATCGAACCGCCGTAGGAATCCGTCCGATGGTTCGATCCGGAGCGCAGGAACTGATCGATGAGATAGCCGTTGGCCGCGTGGATCTCGATGCCGTCGAAGCCGGCATCGATCGCGGCGCGCGCAGCCTTGCGGTAGTCCTCGACGATACCTTCGATCTCGCCAATTTCCAGCGCGTGCGGTTCGGAGGTTTCGGCAAAGGAGCCGGTGCCATCCGGATTGATCAGATAGGTCTTGGATTTGGCGCGGATTGCGGACGGCGCAACCGGCTTGAGGCCGTTCGGCTGCAGCGAATTGTGCGAGATACGGCCGACATGCCACATCTGCACGACGATCCGTCCACCTTTCGCATGCACTGCATCCGTCACCTTGCGCCAGCCTTCCAGCGCCTCCGGCGTATAGAGGCCGGGCACGTCGGCATAGCCCTGACCCTGCTGTGTGATTGCCGTTCCCTCGGTAATCAGCAAGCCGGCCGTTGCACGCTGCTCATAATAGGTGACGTTCAGTGTGTTCGGTACGGCGCCGGGAGAACGATTGCGCGTCAGCGGCGCCATGACGATGCGGTTCTTCAGCGGGATATCGCCGATGGTGATGGGGTCGAAAAGCGAGGCCATGTGAGGTCCTTTCATGGAGGTCTGTTTGGGAGGTCTGCTTGGGAGGTGTTGCGGTTCAGAGGTCGCCGATGCTCTTGAGGAAGGCGGCAATCGTCTCTTCGTCACGACGATAGAAGATCCACTGGCCGACCCGGCGCGTTGTCACGAGGCCGGCGCGCTGAAGTACCGCGAGGTGCGAGGAAACGGTCGACTGCGACAGGCCGCAGCGTTCGAACTGACCGGCGCATACGCCGAGATCGAACGGATGCTCCTGCGTCGGGAAATGGAGCTGAGGCTCTTTCAGCCAGGCGAGGATGTTCACCCGCACTGGATGGGCAAGCGCTTTCAATATCTCGTCTCGGTCCACTGCATATCGCCATATCGAGTTTTATCGATAGATGTATCGTGAAAGGACGATATTCAAATCACAAGGCCGTGAGCATCGGCGAGGGCAAAAAAAAAAGGACCTCAAGAAACTTGGGCCCTTGTAGTTGTGAAGGTAATGAGAACCTCCAGAGGGGAACAGCTAATGCGGTGGCGGGGAGGAGAAGCCACCAAGAATGCATCAGCTGCAATTTGATATGGGAAGCGAACTACCGACTTTCAATAGTCGGCTGTGATTTTCGTCACAGTTCGCCCGCATCTAACAGTAGACAAAAAAAGAGGGCCACAAGGTGACTTGGGCCCTTATAAGTTGTGAAGGTAATTTAAACCTCCAGAGGGGAACAGCTGCTGCGGTGGCACTGGGAGGAGAAGCCACCAAAGATGCATCAGCTGAGTTTGGTATGCTGCTTTTTTGGGCGGGCAACAATCATTTAATATGCATGACAGCCATGTCATGTGCGCATCCCTGCACATTATTGCATCGCACAACAAAATGCGCCGCACAAAATCGAGGAAGCATTCAAAATATCGCAGCAAAAACAGCTTGTTATGGAAGAAACCAAGAAATGCCCACAAAAAGAGCATTTGCAGATCGGCGTCAGAAATTCCAGTTCCGCGCTTTGGCGACGATGTAATCGCGGAAGACCTTGAGCTTCGCAGCGTTCTTCATCTCGTCGGGATAGCAAAAATAGGTATCGAACGACGGGATGTCGGCACTGATCGGAAGCTGGATGAGGCCGGGGTCGCGGCCGACGATATAGTCCGGCAGCATGGCGATGCCGATGCCCAAGAGGCAGGCGCGCTTGATCGAGGTCTGGCTGTTGATCTGCAGGTGCGACACGCGCGGATTGTCGGAATCGCGGCCAGCGATCTCGAGCCAGTTCACGTCGAGCAGATAGTTCGGCGCCGGTTCGCCGAAGGTGATGATGCGGTGATTGTCGAGGTCGTTGATCGACTGCGGTTCACCGTACTTGTTGATGTAGGACGGCGCGGCGTAGACGTGCATATGCACGGTGAAGAGCTTGCGCTGAATCAGGTCCGACTGCTGCGGCTGGCGCAGCCGAATGGCGCAGTCCGCATGGCGCATGTTCACGTCGAGCTCTTCGTTGTCGAGGATGAGCTGGACCTGCACATCCGGATGCAGCGACATGAATTCCTGGATCTTGTCCGTGAGCCAGCCCTGGCCGAGACCGACGGTCGTGGTGATGCGCAGCTTGCCGCTCGGCTTGTCGGTGGTCTCGCTGAGCTGAATCTTGACGCTTTCGAGCTTCATCAGCACTTCGTGCGCCGTGCGGTAGAGGATTTCGCCCTGTTCGGTCAGGATCAGGCCGCGCGCATGACGGTGAAACAGCTTGATGCCAACGTCCTGTTCAAGCGAACTCACCTGCCGGCTGATCGCCGACTGGGAGAGATGGAGCTTGTCTGCCGCATGCGTGAACGACCCAGCCTCGGCCGCCGCGTGAAAAATGCGCAGTTTGTCCCAGTCCAGCGACATGAAGTCCCCCATATGAAACCACTCCGGGAGACGGGGTCCTGTCTCCCGGATGTGGCTGATGCGTCTGTTCCCACACGGGGAGGTGCCTCAGGACACCCGCCCCGATTCGCAGCTTCTATTCGGCTGCAATTGCGACGGGCATATGACCCGCCAGGTATTTCTCAGCCTCGAGCGCTGCCATGCAGCCCATGCCGGCCGCCGTCACCGCCTGACGATAGATGTCGTCCGTCACGTCGCCTGCGGCAAAAACGCCGGGTACGTCGGTCGCCGTCGAATCGGGCGCGGTCCACAGGTAGCCGTTGGACTTTTGCCGAAGCTTGCCTTTGAAAAGTTCGACCGCCGGCGCGTGGCCGATCGCGACGAAAACGCCGTCGGTGACCATGTCCGAGGTCTCGCCGGTCTTGGTGTTGCGCAGCTTCACGCCGTTGACCGAGGCAGGCATCGGCGGCTTCGCCGGAGTACCCAGGTACTCGACGACCTCGTGGTCCCAGATCACCTTGACATTCGGCTTGGCGAACAGGCGCTCCTGCAGGATTTTCTCGGCGCGGAAGGAATCGCGGCGGTGCACGACGGTGACGGTCTTGGCGAGATTCGACAGATACAGCGCCTCTTCCACGGCCGAGTTGCCGCCGCCGACGACGATGACGTCCTTGTTGCGGTAGAAGAAACCGTCGCAGGTGGCGCAGGCCGAGACGCCGAAGCCCATGAAGGTGTGTTCGGTCTCGATGCCGAGCCACTTGGCCTTGGCGCCGGTTGCGATGATCAGGGCGTCCGCCGTCCACTCGCTACCGCTGTCGGTCTTGACGCGGAACGGGCGCACCGACAGATCGACATCGGTCACGAGATCATTGACGATATCGGCACCGACATGGGTCGCCTGCTTCAGCATCTGCTCCATCATCCAGGGCCCCTGAACCGGATCGGCATAACCCGGATAGTTTTCCACGTCGGTGGTGATCATCAGCTGGCCGCCCTGTTCCAGGCCGGCGATCAGCACCGGCTCGAGCATGGCGCGCGCCGTATAGATGGCGGCGGTATAACCAGCCGGGCCGGAGCCGACGATCAGCACTTTCACGTGACGGGCAGTCATAGTCTTGTCCTTCGTTCACGGGGAGAGGAAACGCTCTCGTCCGATTCCATTGCGTCAATGGGAAATAGTTCCATAGTTTAGGTATTCCCTGCCATGACTTTCAAGGGCGTCCGCCCTGATACACACAAGTGCTTGAGCGCCAAGCCTAGTTTTGCCACCAGATGACGCGTTTGTGCACCAGGTTCGGCCATGCGATCCGATTTGCCGGACCTTGCGCCGCGAGCGGTGCGACGAAGGAATGATCGCCATAGCCGGCCAAGCCTGTGCCGCTTGCGGCGGTCGCGGCCCATTTTTGCGATCCTACCGGTCTCGGCCATGCCATTTTCCCGCGAATAGTCGGCGCGACTGCTTGTTGTCCAGCGGGTTTGGCGATATTTCACGCGGATTCACTTTGCTGGAGAAGCATATGGGGTTGAATGCCGGCCGTGCTTGGTTCCATCGCGAAGGCGCTGCGCCCGGCCACGCACCGACTCGAGACGACCTCGCCCTTGGAGAGCGCGCCTTGCCGAAAATCTCGACAGAGATGATCGCGGCCGCGCCGGGATAGGGGACCAGTCAGCGTCGCCGGCCATCGGGCCAGCCCAACCATCGGCAAATACAAGGTTTTCGACTTTGCCCTCGCGCATAAAGTCGCCACGCAAAAAGGACGAACGTTCATGACGAAACAAGTCGAGCTCGACGCAATCGATCTCAAGATCCTTCGCGAGCTCCAGCGTGATGGCCGGATGACCAATGTCGATCTCGCCCAACGGGTCGGCATCTCTGCGCCGCCCTGCCTCAGGCGCGTGCGCAAGCTCGAAGAAACCGGCGTCATCAAGGGCTATCACGCGCTCCTGAACGCGCCGGCCCTCGGCTTCGATCTCGTCGCCTTCTGCATGGTGGGCCTCAAGCGCCAGTCGGAAGCCGATCTCAAGGCCTTCGCTGCCGCCACGGCCGAATGGCAGATTGTCCGCCAGGCCTGGACAGTTTCCGGCGAAAGCGACTTCCTGCTGCATTGTGTCGCCGAGAACCTGACAACTTTCCAGGATTTCGTCATCGAAGTGCTGACGGCCAACGAACGGGTCGACACGGTGCGCACGATGCTGACCATTCGCCAGGTCAAGGATATCGGCCTCGTCCAGATCTAAGGCCCGCCCATGAGCAAGCTTCCGCTTTCCGCCTTCATCATCTGCCAGAACGAAGAAGCCTATCTCGGCAATTGCATCGAGAGCCTCGATCAATGCGCGGAAATCGTCATCGTCGACTCCGGCTCGACCGACGGCACGCCGGCACTCGTGCAATCCTATATCGACAAGGGCTGGCCGATCCGCTTCCTGCACGAGCCGTGGCGGGGTTATGCCGGTCAGAAGCAATTCGCCCTCGATCAATGCACGCAGCCGTGGTGCCTCAACATCGATTCCGACGAGCGCCTGGACGGGTCGCTGAAGGCGCTGCTGCCATCGCTGCTCGAGGCACCGGCGGAGACGGTCGGCTGGCGCGTTGCCCGCAGGCCCTATCTGATCGGCTACGGCTACACGCCAGAGCGCGTGCACGAAAGGCGGAACCTCAGGCTGATCCGCCAGGGCAGGGGACGCTACGACCTCAACCAGAAGGTCCATGAGGGTATCGTGCCGGATGGTGCCGTCGGCGCTGCCCGCAAGGGCAGCCTGCTTCACTACCGGCCGTTGATCATCGACGAGCAGATCCTCAAGGAAAACAAATACTCGACGCTCAAGGCAGACCAGCAGTTTGCCGCCGGCAAGTCCGCGCGGCCCTACAAGATGCTGTTCAGCCCACCGCTCTATTTCTACCGGCTCTATTTCCGCAACGGCCTTTGGCGCTGCGGCTTTCCGGGCTTCATCGAAGCGATGACGGGGGCCGTCTACGCCTTCCTGACCGCAGCCAAGATCTATCAGAGGCACGCGCTGAAACGCCGTCCGAACCATGACGACATGGATCGGCGCCAGGCCAGCCCGTGAGGTTCCCATGAAAATCATGCACTTTCATTTCGGTAAGGACGGCGGCGCAGAGCGCTTCTTCGTTCATCTGGTCAATGCGCTTGGCGAGCGCGGCGTCGAGCAGACGTCGGTCATCCGGCCCGGGCGCATCTGGCGGAAGGATATCGAAGGTGCGACGCGCATCATCGAAAGCAATTTCCGCAACCTGTCGCTCGACCGGATCCTTCTGCCGATGAAGGTCAGCAGCATGGCGCGCCGCGAGAAGCCGGACGCGCTCTTCGCCTGGATGCCGCGCGCAAGCCGCCTCATGCCGAACTACAAGGGCTGCATCAAGATTTCCCGCCTCGGCGACTATCCGCTGCGTCTCGACTATTTCCGCAATACCGATTGTCTCGTCTGCAACACGCCGGGCATTGCCGAACATGTGCGCAAGCTCGGCTGGACGCGCGACGTCGAGGTCATCTCCAACTTCACCGGTACCGAGCGGGTCGCCTCCGTCAGCCGGGCAACACTTGATACGCCGGAGAACGCGCCCGTCGTCATGTCGATGGGACGCTTCGTCCCACGCAAGGGATTCCACACGCTGATCCAGGCGATCGCCAAGGTGCCGGACGCCTACCTCTGGCTCGTCGGCGACGGCGAGGAACGTGGAAACCTGGAGAAGCTGGCCGCCGATCTCGGCGTCTCGAAGCGCGTACGCTTTGCGGGCTGGCAGAAGGATACGCGTCCCTTCCTCGCCGCTTCGGACATTTTCGTCATGGCATCGAGCCATGAGCCGCTCGGCAATGTCATCCTCGAGGCCTGGGCCCAGGGCACGCCCGTTGTTTCGAGCCGTTCCGAAGGGCCGCAATGGTTCATGCGCGACGGCGAAAACGGCTTGATGGTCGATATCGGCGATGCCGACGGCTTTGCCCAGGCGATTGACAGGATCGCAAACGACACGTCGCTGGGCGAACGCCTTGCCGTACGCGGCCACGAGACGCTGATGAACCAGTTCTCCAAGCAGGCGATCACCGACGCCTATCTGAAGCTTTTCGCCTCGAAGCGCTGAGGTCGCTCTACAGCGCCGCGCGTCTAATCAGACGCGCAAAGGTCGCCGTAGCACTTTGATTTTCTGCATGTCTCCTTAAATCGAGGTCGATTTAAGGAGACATGCAGCAGCACGCGGCCGCCGGCCGCTCAGAAGCGCATCAACCGCTCGTAGACGGCATTGATCGCACGGGCCTCACCTTCGATCGCGAAGGACGCACAGGTCAGCCCCAGGCCATTGGCGCCGGCCGTGGCGCGGCGGCCATCATCGTCCATGAATCCGGCAGTCGCCTCGACCATCGCCTGCAGGTCGTTTGCGGCAATGATCGTGCCGGTTTCCTGCTCACCGACGACGACCAGTTCCGAAAACGCGCCGACATCGGTCGCGACAACCGGCACCCCGGTTGCCATGGCCTCGAGCGGCGTCAGGCCAAAACCTTCCCAGCGTTGCGGCGCGACGAAGAGGTCGAGCGCGCGATACCAATCGGGAATGTTTGTGTGTTCGCCGACGAAACGGATGCGGTCCGTCAGGCCGGCCTTTGCCACACGTTCCTTCAGCTCGTTCTCGAACGCCACATGCGGGCCGGTCGCGCGCCCCGCAACGACGGCGCTCCAGCCCGGCCGGCAGGGGAGCAGCGCGATCATGCTGTCGACGAAGAGATCGGTTCCCTTCTGCTTACGAACCCGCCCGAAGCAGCCGACATATTTCTGCGCGGGGTCGAGGCCGAGCGCGGACTTGGCGGCAGCCGCGTCCACAGGCGGCCGGAAGCGTTTCGTGTCGATGCCGTGCAGGATCACCGTGTTCGGCACTTCGAGATAGGCGGCAGTCTTGCCGCTCGTCGCGATCACCGCATCCATCCTGGAGATCAGGAACTTGCTCCAGCCGGTGTGGCGGCGTTGCGAGGCGGACGTGAAGACGATCTTCAGCTTCATGCCGAGCAGGTCGCGCAGCACGATCGCCGGCAGCATCTCGACGTTGCGGCGCGCATGCCAGACCCGGCAGGGCCGACCGTCCGGTGCGCTCCACAAGCGCAGGAGATCGCGGAATCGGATCGAGGGCAGGGTATCCGGCAGTCCCGGGCCGAGCACGGCGATCTTTTCGCCGAGCGCGCGCTGGATCGGAATCAACTGAATAATGGTGGACGTCACGCCCGAGAGGCGGCGCTTGAAATTGGGAGCGATGACTTCGACGTTCCGGATATCGGCCACGAAAGCGCACTCCTTGCGCGAGCAACGATCGTCTTTTGGGAATGAGAGAATGGGGCGATGGGAGGCTTCGCCCCTGCCGGGGCTGATCAGCCCCAGTTGACCGCGAGAATTTCATAGGCCTTGGAGCCGCCGGGGGCGTTCACTTCGATGGAATCGCCGACTTCCTTGCCGATCAGGGCGCGCGCGATCGGCGACGAGATCGAGATGCGGCCAGCCTTCACGTCGGCCTCCTGGTCGCCGACGATCTGATAGGTCTTTTCTTCGTCCGTGTCCTCGTCAACGAGCTTGACCTTGGCGCCAAACTTGATCTTGGAGCCGGACATCTTCGAGAGATCAATGACTTCCGCGCGGGCGATCAAGTCTTCGAGCTCGGTGATGCGGCCCTCATTGTGGCTCTGCGCCTCCTTGGCGGCATGGTATTCGGCATTTTCCGACAGGTCGCCATGTGCACGGGCTTCGGCAATCGCCTCGATGATTCGTGGTCGTTCTTCCTGCTGGCGCCAGCGCAGCTCCTCCTGCAGGTTGACGAATCCACCCTGGGTCATCGGCACTTTTTCGACCATTTCATTGTCCTTCATCAAGCACGAGGCGCCGCCCTTCGGGCAGCGCCAACGCAAAAGAAAACGGTCTCCGGCGCGCGAACACCGGAACCGTCCGAAACTTTGAGCCCCGGTTATAGCAGAAACGGAAGCGCGAAAGCCAGATATTTCGCCACCGTCCACCGAAGGTGACAAACCATCCGCAACTTGTAGACGAACAAAACCGGTGGCAAGTTTCGCAGAAACCGCTTTACCTCAACTGCGGTTGAGGTCGTATCAGAATTGCTCCTGCAGTATATCAAAGAGGAAGCAAGGGGCATGGATCTGGCCAAGGACCACGATATCAAGGCGGACCTGGACGCGGGGTCGCACGAGGACGGGCGCTGGAGCGAACTGCTCCGGCCAGGCTATCTGGCGGCAACGGTGACGCTCTGCCTTGGGGTCGCACTTTTTGCGTTCAATGAATTTTTCATAGCGACGGCACTACCGACGGCTGTCGCGGACATCGGCGGCGCCACGCTGCTTTCCTGGGCGGTCACGCTCTATCTCGTCTTCGCGATTCTCGGCGGGGCGGTTGCGGCCAATCTGAAGGCAAGGTTCGGCGCCCGCGGCACGCTGATTGCAGCCGCCATCGTATTTGTCGGCGGAACCATGATAGCGACGACCGCGAGCAGCATGCCGCAGGTGCTCGCCGGCCGGGTGTTCCAGGGATTCGGCGAGGGTATCATCGCCGCGGTCTGCTATGCGCTGATCCCGGAGCTCTTTCCGCCGCGGCTGGTGCCGAAGGTCTTCGGAGCCGAAGCCATCGTCTGGGCGATGGCGGCTTTCGGCGGTCCGCTCGTCTCCGGATTCGTCACGGAACATTGGTCCTGGCGGGCGGCCTTCGGCGTCAACGTCCCTGCCGCGGCAATCTTCGTCGCCCTCGTCCTCGCCATCGTGCCGACCCAAAAGATATCGATCGGCAAATCACGCCCGATCCCGCTCCTGCGGCTGACCGTCGTCGGCGCCGGCATATTGCTGATATCGGTTTCAACCACGGCCAGAAGCGTTCCGTTGATGGTCGTCGCATTGACAACGGCGCTGACGATCCTTTGGGCAGCGGTCGAGACCGACCGGCGGGCGGCGCATTCGATCTTGCCTGCCGGCGCCTTCGCGCTCACAAAACCGCTCGGTACCGGCCTTTGGGTCGTGCTGTTGATGCCACTGGCGCAAGCGTCCGGCTCCGTCTACCTCATCTATGGCCTGCAGCACGTGTGGAACTTCAGCCCGACCGCTGCCGGATTTTCCGGTGCGCTGATGGCGATCTCCTGGAGCGTGACAGCAATTCTCGTTGCGAGCCTGCACTCGCACGATCTGCGTGTGAAGCTCATCCAGACGGGGCCGGCCCTACTCAGCCTCGGACTCGTCGGCCTGACGATCGCGGTCGCCATTGACGAGTTCCGGCTGGTCTTTCCAAGCCAGATCGCGATCGGCGCCGGCTTCGGAGTCTCCTGGGGGCCGCTCAGCCAGTTGATGATGGATGTTTCGCCCCATAGGGAACGTGACAAGACCTCGGCATTTCTGCCGACGCTGCAATCGGCGGGTTACGCCATCGGTGCAGCAATCTGCGGATTGACCGCGAATCTCCAGGGCTTCGACGAGAAGGCAAGCGTCGCCACGATGCACGGGGCACTGTTCGCCGTCTTCATCGTCGCGACCATGATCTCGACGGCATCGCTCTACTTCGGCCTTAGGACCGTGCGGCTTGCCACCAAGCCGTCCGGGAGGAATGCGGGGGAAGCAGCGGTCCAGGCGGTCTCTGGAAACCAAAGCGTCGTGCTTTCAGATGAGTGACGCTTTGGCACTTTGATTCGGGAGCATCTTTCGGTTCTCGCGGCGCCGCCGCTCTAACCCATTGTTCTTGCCGCATTTGTGCGACGTCAGGTGATTCCACCTGACTGCAAAACGCTCTAGGCGGCCGCGTGGAGCGGGGCGCCGACGTAGCGGCGCCCAAGCAGCGCGCGCTGCTCGCCGCCACGGCCGCTCGACGGAACGATCGTCGCAAGCAGCCGGCGATTGCCGGAGAAGACCTCGACCCTCAGCGATCCATAGTCCGCATCGCGACCTATCCTGTCGGCGATGCGCTGGCCATAATAGAGCGCCGAGCCCTCGTCGAAATGGATGATGCCGTCCTCGTCGACGAAGTGCTCGTCGCCCCAATGCAAATCGAAAAAATAGAGTTGCACGATCTTGCCCCGTAGCGCGCCCGCCGGAGGCCCCTCCGATTCCCAAGCGCTGACACATTGGAGCACGATGCGGACGAACGCAGCCTGAACCGCCCATTCATGCGGCATTCAGCCGGACCGGGTGGACGAAAGCGCGGATGGCGGTCGATCGTCAGGACTGGAAGCGGCGCGCGAGATCGTCGCGCGCCGCTCGTACTATCAGGCCTTGAAGTAGCTCTGCAGCGGGCGCACTTCGAGGCTGCCGGCCTTCAGCGCCTTGATTGCATGCGCTGCCGCTTCCGCGCCGGCCATGGTGGTGTAGTAGGGCACCTTCTGCATCAGCGTTGCGCGGCGCAGCGACTTCGAGTCCGAAATCGCCTTGTTGCCATCGGTCGTGTTGATGACCAGTTGGACCTGGCGGTTGCGGATCGCGTCCTCGACGTGCGGCCGGCCTTCCTGGACCTTGTTGACCTTGGTCGCGGCAATGCCGTTTTCACCGAGGAAGCGAGCGGTACCGGCCGTGGCCATGACCTTGAAGCCGATATCGACGAGGATGCGGATCGCCGGAAGAACCCGGGTCTTGTCCTCGTCGCGCACCGAAACGAACACCGTTCCATCGCGCGGCAGGTCGACGCCGGCGCCGAGCTGCGACTTGGCGAAGGCGAGCGCATAGTCGGTGTCGAGACCGATGACTTCGCCGGTCGAGCGCATTTCCGGACCGAGCAGCGTGTCGACGCCGGGGAAGCGCGCGAAGGGGAAGACCGCTTCCTTCACCGCAATGTGCTTCAGGTTGCGCGGATCCGGCTTCTCGCCATAGGCGGCGATCGCCACATCCAGCGTTTCGCCCGCCATGACGCGGGCCGCGATCTTGGCGATCGGCGCGCCGATCGTCTTGGCGACGAAGGGCACGGTACGCGAGGCGCGCGGGTTGACTTCAAGCACGTAGATCGTGCCGTCCTTGATGGCGAATTGCACGTTCATCAGGCCGCCGACATTGAGCGCCTTGGCAAGCGCCGACGTCTGGCGCTCGAGTTCGTCGACCAGGGCCGTGTCGAGCGTGTGCACCGGCAGCGAGCAGGCGCTGTCGCCCGAGTGAATGCCGGCTTCCTCGATATGTTCCATGATGCCCGAGACGAAGACGTCCTTGCCGTCGCAGAGGCAGTCGACGTCCACTTCCGTGGCGTTTGTCAGGTAGCTGTCGAAAAGCAGCGGGTTCTTGCCGAGCAGCGTGTTGATCTGGCCGGTCTTGTCGTTCGGGTAGCGCTGCTTGATGTCTTCCGGAACCAAGCCCGGAACCGTGTCGAGCAGATAGGTCTGCAGCATGCTTTCCGAATGGATGATCTGCATGGCGCGGCCGCCGAGAACGTAGGACGGGCGCACGACCAGCGGGAAGCCGATCTCGGCAGCAACGAGGCGTGCCTGCTCGACCGAGTAGGCGATGCCGTTGCGCGGCTGGTTGAGGTCGAGCTTCATCAGGAGCTTCTGGAAGCGGTCGCGATCTTCGGCAAGGTCGATCGCATCCGGTGCGGTGCCGAGGATCGGGATGCCGTTCTTTTCCAGCGCTTCGGCGAGCTTCAGCGGCGTCTGGCCGCCGAACTGCACGATGACGCCGACGAGTTCACCCTTCTCCTGCTCGGCGCGCATGATCTCGATCACGTCTTCGGCCGTCAGCGGCTCGAAATAAAGGCGGTCGGAGGTGTCGTAGTCGGTCGAAACGGTCTCCGGGTTGCAGTTGATCATGATCGCTTCGTAGCCGGCGTCCTTCAGCGCGAAGGCCGCGTGGCAGCAGCAATAGTCGAACTCGATGCCCTGGCCGATGCGGTTCGGACCGCCACCGAGGATGACGACCTTCTTTCGGTCGGAGACCCCGGCTTCGGAACGGGCGGCACCGACGAAGGGCGTTTCATAGGTCGAGTACATGTAGGCCGTCGGCGAGGCGAACTCGGCAGCGCAGGTGTCGATGCGCTTGTAGACCGGACGGACATTCAATGCATTGCGCAGTTCCGCCACTTCCTTCGGGCGCCTGCCGCCGAGCGTGGCGAGCCGGGCGTCGGAGAAGCCCATGGCCTTCAGCATGCGCAGGTTTTCGGCATCCTCGGGCAGGCCGTGCTCGCGGATGCGCGCCTCCATGTCGACGATCGCCTTGAACTGGGCGATGAACCACGGATCGATCTTGCTCGCCTCGTGAACGTCCGCCTCGCTCATGCCGAGGCGGAGCGCCTGAGCAACCATGCGCAGCCGGTCCGGCGTCGGCGTGCCGATCGCAGCGCGGATGGCGTTGCGGCCATCGCCGTCGTCGTCCATGTCGGGGATTTCGATTTCGTCGAGCCCGGTGAGGCCGGTTTCGAGGCCGCGCAGCGCCTTCTGCAGCGATTCGGCGAAGGTACGGCCGATCGCCATGACTTCACCGACCGACTTCATGGCGGTCGTCAGAACCGGCGAGGCACCCGGGAACTTCTCGAAGGCGAAACGCGGGATCTTGGTGACGACGTAGTCGATCGACGGTTCGAATGATGCCGGCGTCGCGCCGCCGGTGATGTCGTTGTCGAGCTCGTCCAGCGTGTAGCCGATCGCGAGCTTCGCCGCGATCTTGGCGATCGGGAAGCCGGTCGCCTTCGATGCGAGCGCCGAGGAGCGCGAAACGCGCGGGTTCATCTCGATGACGACCAGGCGGCCGTTCTCCGGGTTGACGGCGAACTGGACGTTCGAGCCACCGGTTTCGACCCCGATCTCGCGCAGCACCGCGATCGAGGCGTTGCGCATGATCTGGTATTCCTTGTCCGTCAGCGTCAGCGCCGGGGCAACGGTGATCGAATCGCCGGTATGCACGCCCATCGGATCGATGTTCTCGATCGAGCAGATGATGATGCAGTTGTCCGCGGTGTCGCGGACCACTTCCATCTCGTATTCCTTCCAGCCGAGCACCGATTCTTCGATCAGCACTTCAGTGGTCGGCGAAGCATCGAGACCGCTGCCGACGATGTCGAAGAATTCAGTACGGTTGTAGGCAATGCCGCCGCCGGTGCCGCCAAGGGTGAAGGACGGGCGGATGATCGCCGGCAGGCCGACATCGTCGAGCGCCTGTGCGGCAATCGCCATCGCATGGTTCATGTAGCGCTGCTTGCGATCGCCTTCGCCGAGGTTCCACTGGTTCTCGAGCTCGTCGAGCGCCTTGTCGAGTTCCGGGCCAGAAAGACGGTTCTTCAGTTCGGCGCGCTCGGCCTCATGCACCTTGCGGTCGTGGTCCTTGATGTCGGTGGCGTTCGCCAGCCGCGACTTCGGCGTTTCGAGGCCGATCTTCGCCATGGCTTCGCGGAAGAGCGCGCGGTCTTCGGCCTTGTCGATCGCGTCCGGCTTCGCGCCGATCATCTCGACATTGTAGCGGTCGAGAACGCCCATGCGGCGCAGCGACAGCGCCGTGTTGAGCGCGGTCTGGCCGCCCATGGTCGGCAGCAGCGCGTCCGGGCGCTCCTTGGCGATGATCTTGGCGACGACTTCCGGCGTGATCGGCTCGACGTAGGTTGCGTCGGCGAGGCCCGGATCGGTCATGATCGTTGCCGGGTTGGAGTTGACGAGGATGACGCGGTAGCCTTCCTCTTTCAGCGCCTTACAGGCCTGGGTGCCGGAATAGTCGAATTCGCATGCCTGACCGATGACGATCGGCCCCGCGCCGATGATAAGAATGGACTTGATGTCTTGGCGCTTCGGCATGGTCGGTCATCCGTTTCTAGCTGCGCGAAAAACCGGCCAAAGTGGGAGGTCACCGGCCGGGCACGCATTGATGGTCTTTTCAGGCTAGAAGCGGCTTATAGGCAAATGTATCTGCAAGCGAAACCCCGAAAATTCCGGAATCGACAAGAAGCCCGCATATTTGCGCGTCCTCTGCTTTCTCGTTCTCTCGGCAGCGCCAAATCCGCGCCAAACGTCAGGCGCGACCGGGAAACACCAGAACCTTGACTTCCCCGGCCGCCGGACGGTGTGAGATGACACCGGCGGCCTCATCGAGCGTTACGCGCCGTGAAATCAGCTTGTCGATCTCGATGACCCCGGATGCATAGGAGCGATAATGTGGCCGAGGGTCAAGAAAGCCGCGCGCGTACCGAGGCGACAGAGCGCGACCTGGGTTGCGAAAAACCTTCGCAGGCCGGCTCGAAGCAGCAAAAAGTCTGGCCAGATCGCGAACTTACGGGTGGCAATTGCGTTTTACAACGACGATAGGCCCGTCCTATAAAAGAGCAAACCGACAACGCCTGTTGACCGAGGCTGGGAGGACAGATCATGGAATGGAAAGGCCGCCGCCAATCCGAAAACATCGAAGATCAGCGCGGCGCGAGCCCGGGTGGCGGCAATCCGTTCGGGCGCGGCGGCGGTTTCCGCATGCCGGGCGGCGGAGGCGGAATGCGTCGCGCCGGCGGCGGCATGAGCTTTGGCACGATCATCTTCCTCGTCATCCTCTACTTCATCCTCAAGGCCATGGGCATCGACATGCTGCAGGTGCTGGAAGGCGGCGGCGGTCAGATGCAGTTGCCCGGCTTCGAGCAGAGCGACGGTTCACCGGCGCCGCGCGGCTCGGCTGAGGAAGAGGAAATGAAGGCCTTCATGGCGACCGTCCTTGCCGAGACCGAGGATACCTGGAACGGCATCTTCCAGGCGAGCGGCAAACAATACGAAGAGCCGAAGATGGTGCTCTTCCGCGGCCAGGTGAGCTCGGCTTGCGGTTTCGCGTCTGCCGCCTCCGGGCCGTTCTATTGCCCAGGGGACCACAAGGTCTATCTCGACATGAGCTTCTTCGACGAACTCGCGCAGAAGTTCGATGCATCGGGCGACTTCGCCCAGGCCTATGTGGTCGCGCACGAGGTCGGCCATCACGTCCAGAACCTGATCGGCGTCCTGCCGAAGTTCAACCAGATGCGCCAGTCGATGAGCGAGACTGAAGCGAACCAGATGTCTGTCCGCGTCGAACTGCAGGCCGATTGCTTCGCCGGCGTCTGGGGCAAATATACGGACCAGAAGGGTCTGCTGGAAACGGGCGACCTCGAGGAAGCGCTGAACGCCGCCACCCAGATTGGCGACGACACGCTGCAAAAGCGCATGCAGGGCTATGTCGTTCCGGAAAGCTTCAACCACGGCACCTCCGAACAGCGCATGCGCTGGTTCAAGCGTGGCTTCGATAGCGGCAAGATGTCGGCCTGCGATACCTTCTCGGGTGCCGTCTGACCGCAGCGCCGCAAGATGCCATCAGGGCCGGCACGATTGCCGGCCCTTGTCGTTTGTCGTGGTCAGCGTTCGCTGTCCATATGGGCGAGCAGGGCTTCTGGATAGCGGGCGCCCGCTGCGGCGTCTTTCGGAACCGCCTTTTCGATCGCAGCCAGATCGCCGGAGCTGAGAGTGATATCGCGCGAGGCGAGGGCTTCCGCCAAGCGATCCCGCCGGCGCGCCCCGATCAACGGCACGATGTCCTGGCCCTGTGCCGCCACCCAGGCAATCGCGATCTGCGCCACCGAAACGCCCTTGCTATCGGCGATCTGCCTCAGCGCCTCGACGAGGGCGAGGTTCTTGTCGATGTTGCCCTCCTGGAACCGCGGGCTCATGGCGCGGAAATCGCCCTTGCCGACCGCGCCCTTCTGCCAATGACCGCTAATCAGGCCGCGCGAGAGAACACCGTAGGCGGTGACGCCAATGCCGAGAGCGCGGCAGGTCGGCAGGATCTCCGACTCGATACCGCGTGATATCAGCGAATATTCGATCTGCAGATCCGAGATCGGGTGGACGGCAGCAGCGCGGCGGATGGTTTCGGAGCCGACTTCGGAGAGGCCGATATGTCGGACGTATCCAGCCTTCACCATGTCGGCGATCGCACCAATGGTGTCCTCGATCGGAACGTCGGGATCGAGCCTGGAGGGGCGATAGACGTCGATATGGTCGACACCGAGCCGCTGCAGCGAATAGGCGAGAAAGTTGCGGATGGCCTTGGGGCGGCAATCGTAGCCGGACCAGTTGCCGGCGGCATCACGCAAGGCGCCGAACTTCACGCTCAACAACGCCTTCTCGCGTTTTCCGCCTTTCAGCGCCTCGCCGATCAGCATCTCGTTATGGCCCATACCATAGAAGTCGCCGGTGTCGAGCAGCGTGATGCCGGCCTCCAGCGCGGCATGGATGGTAGCGATGCTTTCGGCACGATCGGCCGGGCCGTACATGCCGGACATGCCCATGCAACCGAGGCCGAGGACCGACACCGACGGGCCGGTCTTTCCGAGTGAAACGTAATCCATTCGTGTTCTCCTTCGACAAGGCCGAAATCTGCCGGCCGTTTGCTCGGTCTCTTGTTTACTTCGATCGGCGTCGTGCGATAATCCGATCTCACCCGAACGACTTGTACGAAATTCCGCACAATGAACGACCTGCCGCTCGCCGATCTCGATGCCTTCACCGCCGTTGCCGCCGCGCGCAGCTTCCGCGCGGCAGCGAAGAAGCGTGGCGTTTCCGCGTCGTCGCTCAGCGAAGCGCTGCGCCGGCTGGAAGCGAAGCTGCAAGTGCGCCTGCTGAACCGCACGACCCGCAGCGTCACACTCACGGAGGCCGGCACGCGGCTGCTCGATCGGCTGTCGCCTGCACTCGGCGAAATTGCCGGCGCGCTCGAGCAGGTCAACGAAATGCGCGACAGTCCGGCGGGAACGCTGAAGCTCAATGTCCCAACCATCGTCGCCCGCGAAATCCTACCACCGATCGTCGGTCGATTCCTCAGCGAGCACCCGGCGATCTCGTTGGAAGTGACGGCGGAAGATGGCTTCGTCGACGTTCTGGCGGCCGGGTTCGATGCCGGCGTGCGTTACGAGGAACGCGTCGAGCGCGACATGATCGCGATCCCCATCGGGCCGAGCCGGCAACGCTATGTTACGGCCGCGGCACCGGATTATCTCGCGAGGCGAGGGGTGCCGCGCCATCCACGCGACCTGCTCGAACATCGCTGCATTCGTCACCGTTTCGCCAGCGGCATTTCCCTTCCCTGGGAGTTCGGCGAAGGCGACGCGGCGCTGACGATCGCGCCGCCCGCTGTGGTGACCGCCAACACGATCGACCTCGAAATCGGCGCCGCCATCGACGGGCTTGGCATCATCCGCACCTTCGAGGAGTTCGTGGCGCCTGCGATCGCGATCGGGCAGCTCGTGCCCATCCTCGATGACTGGACGACCAACTTTTCCGGGCCGTTTCTGTATTATGCAAGCCGCAGGCACATGCCGGCGCCGCTGCGCGCCTTCGTCGATTTCTTGAAGCTCGAGCAACGGCGCGACCATGCGTGACAGGCGGTCGCCCCCGTCACGCGACGCATCAACCATTGCGATAATCTCATCAGATAATTTGAGATGTTCACGGATTGTTTCGCGCAAAATGATCCGTTACACCTAAATTGGTAGCGTCGTTCACGTTCTGTCTCTCACCCTGAGGCAGGCCGCACGGGGGAAGAATCGCATGCTCGACGAGAAATTTGTGCGACGCGGCCTGTTCCTCGTCTTCCTCATCCTGTTCCTGGATATCCTCGGCATCGCGATCATCGTTCCGGTGTTGCCGACCTATCTGGAAGAGCTGACCGGATCCAATGTCAGCGAGGCGGCGATAGATGGCGGCTGGCTGCTGCTCGTCTATGCGGCGATGCAGTTTCTCTTCGCCCCGCTGATCGGCAATCTCAGCGACCGATTCGGCCGACGCCCGGTCCTACTCGCGTCCGTCTTCACCTTCGCGCTCGACAATCTGATCTGCGCGCTCGCTACCAGCTACTGGATGCTGTTCATCGGCCGCATTCTCGCCGGCATCAGCGGAGCGAGCTTCGGCACCGCATCGGCCTATATCGCCGACATTAGCAACGACGGGAACCGCGCCAAGAATTTTGGGCTGATCGGCATTGCCTTCGGGACTGGCTTCGCCCTTGGTCCCGTGCTCGGCGGCCTGCTCGGGGAATTGGGTCCGCGCGTGCCGTTCTACGGTGCCGCAGCGCTCTCCTTCCTGAATTTCATCCTCGGCGTGTTTCTGCTGCCGGAGACACTGGATCGCGCCAATCGCCGCCGTTTCGAGTGGAAACGCGCCAATCCGCTCGGTGCTCTGAAGCAGATGCGCAACTATCCCGGTATAGGCTGGGTCGGCTTGGTGTTTTTTCTCTTCTGGCTCGCCCATTCCGTCTATCCGGCAGTCTGGTCCTTCGTATCCAACTATCGCTATGGCTGGAGCGAGGGGCAGATCGGGCTTTCGCTCGGGATCTTCGGTATCGGCGGCGCGTTCGTCATGGCCGTCATTTTGCCGCGTGTCGTGCCGCGGCTTGGAGAGTGGCGGACGGCGGTGCTCGGACTGACCTTCACGACGCTCGGCGCCATCGGCTATGCCGGCGCCTGGCAGGGATGGATGATCTATGCGGTGATCATCGCGACCGCGCTCGAAAGCCTCGCCGATCCGCCGCTGCGCAGCATCGCAGCCGCGCATGTCCCACCGTCGGCACAGGGAGAACTTCAGGGTGCGCTGACCAGCATCGGCAGCATCACCACGATCATTGGCCCGCTGATCTTCACCCAGGCCTTCGGCTACTTCACCAGTCCCGGCGCTCCCGTCGCTTTCGCCGGCGCTCCCTATGCGCTTGCGAGTTGCTTCCTCGTCGGCGCGCTCGTCGTCTTCCTGTTGAAAATACCCAGGAGTAGCGCGGTCGGGCCACAAGCGTTGGAGACGGACGCGCCGGTCGTTGCCGCAGCAGCGGTTGAAACGGTCGAACGACCGAGAATGCACGGAAATTGATCAATTTTCGTGATCTATCGATGAAAGTTTGAGCAAAGCCGCCCTAGCGGCTGGCTCTTTTCCCGGCGGTATTCTATTTCCGGTTTTCCTCCCTCCGACTTCCAGTTGCGGCCCCGGGGCCGCGCCGACTGCCAGGAATCTGCCATGCTGACCGCGAATGCGAGCTCGATACCGTTGACGACCGACAACTCCTGGCGGACGCATTATCGCGCAAGCTTCCATCTCGGCGTGCCGTTCGTCGGTGCCCAGCTTGCCCAACTCGCGATCAACACGACGGACGTTCTGATGGTCGGCAAGCTCGGCGCAACCGAGCTTGCTGCGATCATCCTGGCGACGCAAATGTATTTCACCGTCTACATCTTCGGCAGCGGCTTTGCGAACGCTGTGGTGCCGATGGCAGCGCAGGCCGTGGGGCGGGGCGACAAGGTCTCGGTGCGCCGCTCCGTGCGCATGGGCATGTGGGTCGTCCTGCTCTATGGCGTGCTGACGGCGCCGATCCTCTGGATGGCCGAACCGATCCTGCTCTTTGCCGGGCAGCAGCCGAAGGTGGCAGCGCTTGCGGCCGAATATATCCACGTTGCGCAATGGGCGATCTTCCCGGGCCTCATCTTCATGGTGCTGCGAGCATTCCTGAGCGGTTTGGAGCGGGCAGGGGTCATTCTCTACGTGACGCTGGCGACGCTCGTGCTCAATGCCACCCTCTGCTACGTGCTGATCTATGGCCATTTCGGCTTTCCTAAGCTCGGCATCTTCGGTGCTGCGGTGGCGGCCCTTGGCGTGGCGCTGCTCGGCGCGGCGCTGACGATCGGCTATATCAAGAGCAAGCCTGAGCTCAACCGGTACGAGCTCTTCGTGCGCTTCTGGCGGCCCGACTGGGCTGCTTTCCGCGAGGTCGTCCATCTCGGCATTCCGATCTCGCTGACGATCCTCGCCGAGGTCAGCCTCTTTACCGTCGCATCGCTGCTGATGGGCACGATCGGTACGATCGAGCTTGCCGCGCACGGGATCGCGCTGCAGTTCGCCTCGATCGCCTTCATGATCCCGCTTGGTATCGCGCAGGCGGCCACGGTTCGCGTCGGGCTTGCCTTTGGTCGCGGCGACCTGCTGGGCGTGCGGCGCGCGGCGATTGCGTCTCTGGTCCTCGGAGCCGGCTTTGCCGTCGTCGGCAGTGCGATCTATGCGTTTTTCCCGAGCCAGCTCGCCGCGCTCTATCTCGATACCGATCGGCCGGATGCCGCCGCCGTGCTTGCCTTTGCCGCGCCGCTCATCGTCATTGCCGGCGCCTTTCAGCTCGTCGACGGCATGCAGGCAATCGCTGCCGGCATGCTGCGCGGCCTGAAGGATACCAAGGTGCCGATGCTGCTGGCGATGATATCCTATTGGCCGATCGGTTTCGTCTGCGCCTGGGCCTTCGCCTTCCCGTTCAACTTCGGCGGAATCGGTGTCTGGTTCGGATTCGTCCTTGGCCTTGCCGCGGCGGCGTTATTGTTGAATTGGCGCTTCTTCCGGATGATCAACGGGATTTCGGCAAGGGCTGCCCAACCAGCCAAGGCGCGGTGAGCGCCTGGCCAAGAAAAAGCCGGACGGGCAGGGGATGCCGTCCGGCTTGCAATGGCGGTCGCCTCAGGGGAAGGGAAGGAACGACGACCGCTTATTACCAAGCTTCATTCGCGAAGCCGTGGGCTGCTAGACGTTGAATCCGTCGAGCCGCTCCGAACCCTGGCGATCGCGCTGGAGGTCGCGTATCGTCCGGGCAAAATCGATCAAAAAAACGGAACTGATGACCGCAGCCGCGATCATGAACAGGGTGGCCATGACGCCCTCCGTCAACGGAAGATCTTCTGGGTCACGAATTGCTCGCGCCGGTCACGGGACTCGTTGCGAAGTCCTTGAATCGTCGCGAAAAGCATCGTGAAAAACATCGCCATCGAAAACAGAGCAAGTCCCATAGCCGTAATCCTTTCGCATCCTAAACGGCAATACGTTCGAAAAGTTCCGTTGTTTATGGCGCTACACTAACGTTCTGCGTGTGAAGCACCGTTGAACATGACATTCATCTAGCATTCATTCTTTCCGCCCCGCTGTTTCCCAGGGAACAGTCCTCAGCCATCGGCACAACTCTTGCGGTCCGTCGCCGTACGTGACAAAAGGCTTCACCAAACGGAAACAGGTGCAATGACCACGGCATTCTATCCCGGCTCCTTCGATCCAATGACGAACGGGCATCTCGACGTGCTCGTGCAGGCACTGAACGTGGCGGCGAAGGTCATCGTCGCGATCGGCATCCATCCGGGGAAGGCGCCGCTGTTTTCCTTCGAAGAACGCGCCGAGCTCATCCGTCAGTCACTGCAGGAGTTTCTCCCCGAAAGGGCCGGTGACATCGAAGTCGTCGCCTTCGACAATCTGGTCGTCGACGCGGCGCGCGCCCGCGGCGCGAAACTGCTGGTGCGCGGGCTTCGCGACGGCACGGACCTCGACTACGAAATGCAGATGGCCGGCATGAACCGGCAGATGGCCCCCGACATCCAGACGTTATTCTTGCCCGCGGGCACGGCATCGCGGCCCATTACGGCCACATTGGTCCGCCAGATCGCGGCCATGGGCGGTGACGTCAGCGCCTTCGTGCCCGCGGCAGTTTACCAAGCGCTGCAGGCCAAACGCCGCGCCTGACGCGCGGCACAATTCACCACGCAGGGAGAAACCATGAAAATCCTCCACCTCGCTTTCGCCGGCGCCCTTGCGCTTGCCTCCTGGACGGGAACGGCGATCGCACAATCGGCCGACAACTTCATCACGATCACGCTCAAGGATGGGCCTGTCGTCGTCGAGTTGCGTCCGGACATTGCTCCGAAGCATGTCGAGCAGATCAAGGCGCTTACCGCCGCCGGCGAATATGACAACGTTGCCTTTCACCGCGTGATCAAGGGCTTCATGGCCCAGACCGGCGACGTGCAGTATGGCGACATGGAAAACGGCTACCAGCCGCAGGCTGCCGGCACCGGTGGTTCCTCGCGGCCCGACCTGCCGGCGGAGTTCTCCGACGTTCCGTTCGAGCGCGGCACGGTCGGCATGGCCCGCTCGCAGGACCCGAACAGCGCCAACTCGCAGTTTTTCATCATGTTCGCGCCGGGAGACTTCCTGAACGGCCAGTATACTGTCGTCGGCAAGGTCGTTTCCGGGATGGAGAACGTCGACAAGATCAAGCTCGGCGACGATGCCAACAACGGCTCCGTTACCGATCCCGACCGCATGATCAACGTCAAGGTCGGCAAGTAAAGTCAACAGAAGGAGAAAACCCATGGCCGAGATCAAGGATCCGGAAAACACGATCATCCTGGAGACCACCAAGGGCAGGGTCGTCATCGAGCTTCTGCCTGACGTCGCTCCGGGCCATGTCGCCCGCATCAAGGAACTGGCTCGCGAAGGTGCCTATGACGGCGTGGTGTTCCACCGCGTGATCGAGGACTTCATGGCGCAGACCGGCGACGTTCAGTACGGCAAGACCGGCGGCGAGCACTTCAACCCGGCGCGTGCCGGCATGGGCGGCTCCTCCAAGCCGGATCTGAAGGCCGAATTCTCGAACGTCAGCCACGTTCGCGGCACCTGCTCGATGGCCCGCAGCCAGATGCCGAACTCGGCTAACTCGCAGTTCTTCATCTGCTTCACCGATGCCCCCTGGCTCAACAAGCAATACTCCGTTTGGGGTCAGGTCATCGAGGGCATGGACAATGTCGACAAGATCAAGCGCGGCGAACCGGTGCGCGATCCCGACTCGATCGTGACGATGCGGGTTGCCGCCGACGCCTGATTTGCGCTAATGCACGGACCCGCCCCGGTCGCCGAACGCGCCGGGGCGGGTTTGCTTTTGTCTGAAGATAACGATGCGCGTAGACCTGTTCGACTTCGACCTTCCGGAAACCTCGATTGCGCTTAGGCCCGCAAGCCCACGCGACAGCGCCCGCATGCTCGTCGTTCACCCTGGTGGCCCGGAAGTTCTGTCCGACAAGGGCGTGCTCGACCTGCCGTCGTTCCTCAGGGAGGGCGACGCACTGGTCTTCAACGACACCAAGGTCATCCCGGCACAATTGGAAGGCATTCGCCGCCGCGGCGAGGAGATCACCACGCCCGTCTCGCTGACGCTGCACATGCGGACAGCACCCGATCGCTGGAAGGCCTTTGCCCGCCCGGCGCGGCGGCTGAAGGTCGGTGACCGCATCGCCTTTGGCCATGAAGGCGCGAGCTGCATGCTCGGCACGCTCGACGCGACCGTGGAAGAGAAGGGCGATGCCGGCGAGGTGACGCTGCGCTTCGACCTTTCGGGCCCGTCGCTCGACGAGGCGATCATGGCGGTCGGCCATATTCCCTTGCCGCCCTACATCGCCTCGAAACGCGCCGAAGACGCCCGAGACCGCGCTGACTACCAGACGGTGTATGCCCGGGAGGAGGGCGCCGTTGCCGCGCCCACGGCAGGGTTGCACTTCACCGACCGTCTCTTTGCCAAGCTCGACGAGGCCGGCATCGAAAGGCACTTCGTGACGCTGCATGTCGGGGCGGGAACGTTCCTGCCAGTCAAGGCTGACGATACCGATGATCATGTGATGCATCAGGAGATCGGCCATGTCGACGCCCGCACCGCCGAGCGGCTCAATGCCGTCAAGGCGAGGGGCGGGCGCATCGTCTGCGTCGGCACGACTTCGCTGCGGCTGATCGAGAGCGCGACTTCCGACGACGGCCTCGTCAGTCCGTGGTCGGGGCCAACCGGCATCTTCATCACGCCCGGCTATCGTTTCCGTGCCGTCGACATGCTGATGACCAATTTCCACCTGCCGAAATCGACCCTGTTCATGCTGGTCTCGGCCTTCTCGGGCCTGGAAACGATGCGCGCGGCCTACACACATGCGATCGAAACCGGCTACCGCTTCTATTCCTATGGCGATGCCAGCCTGCTCTTCCGGAAAGACTAGATGACCGAGACCTTCCAGTTCAAGCTCCACAAAACCGACGGCAAGGCACGTCGCGGCGAGGTTTCCATGCCGCGCGGCACGATCCGCACGCCGGCCTTCATGCCGGTCGGCACGGTCGGCACGGTCAAGGCGATGTATCTCGACCAGGTGAAGGATCTCGGCGCCGACATCATTCTCGGCAACACCTACCACCTGATGCTGCGCCCCGGCGCCGAGCGCGTCGCCCGGCTTGGCGGCCTGCACGGGCTGATCCGCTGGCAGGGACCGATCCTCACCGATTCGGGCGGCTTCCAGGTCATGTCGCTTGCCGGCCTGCGCAAGCTCGACGAGCAGGGCGTCACCTTCAAGAGCCACGTCGATGGCGCAATCTTCCATATGTCGCCGGAACGCTCGATCGAGATCCAGGGTCTGCTCGACAGCGATATCCAGATGCAGCTCGACGAATGCGTGGCGCTGCCGGCTGAACCCAAGGAAATCGAGCGCGCGATGGAAATGTCGCTGCGCTGGGCCGAACGCTGCAAGGTCGCCTTCGGCAACCAGCCGGGCAAGGCGATGTTCGGCATCGTGCAGGGTGGCGATATCCCGAAGCTGCGTGAGCGCTCGGCCGAAGCGCTGAAAGGCCTCGATCTCAAAGGATACGCCGTCGGCGGTCTCGCCGTCGGCGAGCCGCAGGAGGTGATGCTGCGCATGCTCGACATCACCTGCCCGATCATGCCGGCGGACAAGCCGCGCTACCTCATGGGAGTCGGCACACCCGACGATATCCTGAAGTCGGTGGCTGAGGGCATCGACATGTTCGACTGCGTGATGCCGACCCGTTCGGGACGCCACGGCCTTGCTTTCACGCGCCACGGCCGCATCAACCTGCGCAATGCGCGGCATGCCGAAGACATGCGCCCGCTCGACGAACAATCCTCATGCCCGGCGACGCGCGACTATTCGCGCGCCTATCTGCATCACCTGATCCGTTCGAACGAGTCGCTTGGCGGCATGCTTCTGAGCTGGAACAACCTGGCCTACTATCAGGAACTCATGGCCGGCATTCGCCTGGCGATCGACGAGGGGCGCTTTGCCGACTTCATGGCCGAAACCCAGGAAAACTGGCGGCGAGGGGACCTGCCGCCAGTGTGAGGCGCGAGGCACTCAAATCGCCGGCCCTGGCGCCGACTGCAGCATCATCACGGCATTGATCTTGTAGCTGCCATCCGGCTGCTTCACGAGCTGGTAAATCGCCGTCCAGTCCTTGCCATCGGGCGCCGAGATCAGCACCTCCTGGAACACCTGGTCGCCCACGACTTTCGACCGGCCAAAGGCGAAATTGCCGGGCCGGTAAACCGGCCGATAGCCGCGCTTGACCATGTCGAAGAAGGCGGACTTGTCGGGAAACTTGCCGCGGATCTCGGGCGAGGCAAAGGAATAGGCGGCCTCCGCATCATCACGCAGGAAGGCGGCGATCTGCTCCTGAATGATCGATCGCACTGTATCGACCGGTTCTTCCGCGCGCGAAGCGCCTGTGCCAGCCAGAGCCACTAGCCCGAGGGCCATAACAAAGCTCCTGAACATCGCCGATCTCCATAGCCAGAGCTGAAGAGCATAGGACAGTCGCGCACTTCGGAAACGGTCGTGTGCCAGCGGCGTGCGGCTCTCGGCATCAAGCGATCCAATATTACCAAATATAATCATATAATTACATCATGTTCTGAGTAGTCTTCCTTAAATATCATAAGTTGGTGATGTTTTTCGAAATGAACCGATCAGGCAGGGCCGCCCGACGCCCGCGCGAACGTTTTTTCGAACCGGAGGAACGGGATCTCGCACGGCTGGCAGGAGCGGGGCGGCGTTCTGCTTTTCAGAATCAGAAAACTCGAATTTTATCCGTGAGACGTCAGAAATTGATGGAGCCCGTGCTTGCTTCTTGTCCTCATCATTGGCCTGCTCGCCGGGGTCGTTAGCGGCATTATCGGTACGGGCGCTTCGATGATGCTCCTGCCGGTGCTCGCATACGTTAATGGCCCAAAGGAAGCCATCCCGATCATGGCCATCGCCGCCGTGATGGCAAATGTCTCCCGCATTCTCGTATGGTGGCGCTCCATCGACTGGCATGCAGTTGCGGCCTATGCGGCGACAGGGATACCGGCAGCAGCACTGGGCGCGCGCACAATGTTGGTTTTGCCTCCGCGCACAGTGGATGCGGCAATCGGAATCTTCTTCCTGACCATGATCCCAATGCGCCGCTGGCTTGCCGCAAATTTACGGCAACTGACGCTGCCACATCTCGCTTTGGCGGGGGCTGCCATAGGTTTCCTGACGGGCATTGTCGCTTCGACCGGCCCCGTATCCGTGCCGGTGTTCATCGGATACGGCCTGACAAAAGGAAGCTTCATCGGCACAGAAGCCGCAGCGTCGCTTGCGATTTACGTCACCAAGGCGCTCACGTTTCAAAGTTTCGGCGCTCTGCCATTCGCGGTCTTGGCAAAGGGGTTGTTGGTGGGCGGATCGTTGATGGTCGGCTCACTGATTGCCAAACCTTTTCTGCTACGCCTGACGCCTGAAGCCTTCAGGCACATCATGGATGCGCTGTTGCTCGGTGCGGGCGTCAGCCTCCTATGGGGTGCCGCAAGCTGAAATCTCCCGGGTCATCAAAAGCCGGGGAGAGTGACAACCCATTGGTATCTATCGTAAGTCGCACTTCATCCTTGAACCCACCCGGCTACACACACAAAGATCACATAAGATAGATTATGGAACTTCCGTATATGGCGGAAAACATGAATTGCGCACTGTTCCTTGCCTTGCCGAGCTTGACCCGGCCTTTCCCGCCTGCTTAGCGTTCCAGCGATCGACACCTCTTTCAAGGCCAGATGTGATGAGCGAATTGCGCGTTCTTTCAGATGCTTTCATTCCGGAACTGCCAAACCGCTACAAAGGCAAAGTTCGCGAAAATTACGATCTGCCCGACGGCAACCGGATCATCATCGCGACGGATCGGCTGAGCGCCTTCGACGTCATCCTGACCTCCATTCCGCACAAGGGTCACGTCTTGACCCAGACCGCGCGCTATTGGTTCGAGGAAACGGCCGACATCTGCCCGAACCATGTGGTCAGCTATCCGGACCCCAATGTCGTCATCGGCAAGCGGCTCGACATCCTGCCGGTCGAGGTCGTCGTGCGCGGTTATCTCGCCGGAACCACGAGCACCTCGATCCTGACGAAGTACCGTAACGGCGAACGTGAGATGTACGGCATCACCTTGCCGGACGGCATGCGCGACAACGAAAAGCTGCCACAGCCGATCATTACGCCCACCAGCAAGGCTTTCGACGGCGGTCACGACGAGCCGCTTTCGGCCGAAGCCATCCTCGAGCAAGGACTGCTAACGAAAGAACAGCTCGACACGGTCTGGAACTATGCGCTGGCTCTGTTTGCCCGTGGCCAGCAGCGCGCCGCCGAGCGCGGCCTGATCCTCGTCGACACCAAATACGAGTTCGGCACCGACGAGAACGGCACGATCATTCTCGCCGATGAGATCCACACGCCCGATAGCAGCCGCTACTGGATTGCCGATAGCTACCAGCAGAGCTTCGAACGCGGCGACCGCCCGAAGAGCTTCGACAAGGATTTCGTGCGCGCCTGGGTCACCGCGCGCTGCGATCCCTACAAGGATCCGATCCCGGAAATTCCCGTCGATCTCATCGAACAGACCTCGGCGGTCTATATCGAGGCTTTCGAGAAGATCACCGGCCAGCGCTTCGTTCCGGATCTTTCAGGCGCAACGGTACTGGAGCGCATCCGCTCCAATCTCGCACCCTATTTTTCCAAATAAATCAGCATATTAGAAAATACTTCTAATCTAATTTACGCGTTATCGGCGGATGCCGGATCGTCGACGTCGAATTCGAGCCGCATCATGTCGTAGGCCGGCTCGATGTGATCGGGCGTTTCGCCCTGAACCGTGTCGTAATCCAACGGCACGTGCATGTGCGTCAGCACCGCCCGCTTCGGCTGCAGCCTGGCGATCCAGCCGAGCGACTGCACCAGCGACAGATGGCTGGGGTGAAACTTGTACTGCAGCGTGTCGATGACCAGGAGATCGAGACCGTCGAGCTTGGCGACGGTTTCGGCAGGAAAATCACTGACATCGCTGCAATAGGCGAAATTACCGATACGGAACCCCAGCGAATGGATGTTGCCGTGAAACTGCATCAGCGGCCGGAACGGAATCGGCCCGCCGGCGCCGGTGATCACGACGGGCGACAGATCGTCGGGAATGATCCGTGGCTCGACGATCGGCGGGTAACCGCTTCCGGGAGGTGATTGCAGGCAATAGCCGAAGCCTTCGCGGATTCGGCCCATGGTATAGGCATCGGCCCAGATCGGCACCCTTCTCCGGTTTTCAATGACGTAGCCGCGCAGGTCGTCGATGCCGTGCAAGTGATCGGCATGGGCGTGGGTATAGAGCACCGCATCGATGTGGCGCACCCCTGCTGCAACCATTTGCGCACGAAAATCCGGCCCGGTGTCGATGACGACGGTCGTCTTGCCGCCATCGGGCGCGGTCTGCTCGACCAGCAAAGCCGCGCGCATGCGCCGGTTCTTTGGATTTTCAGGATTGCAGGCGCCCCAGTCACCGGTAATGCGCGGGACGCCCGGCGACGAGCCGCAGCCGAGAATGGTGAAGGCGCGCCGGAACGCCATGTCAGATCCTCGGCATCTTGGAGAAGATGCGGAAGGCGTTTTCCGTGGTGATCGTCGCGATCTCCTCAGTGCTCACGCCGATCGTTTCGGCGAGCACGGCAGCGGTATGGGCGACATAGGCCGGCTCGTTGCGCTTGCCGCGGAACGGCTTCGGCGCGAGATACGGCGCGTCGGTCTCGACGATCATCCGGTCGTGCGGCACGGTCTTGGCGATCTCGCGCAACTCTTCGGATTTCGGGAAGGTCAGGATGCCCGAAAAGGACACGTAGCCGCCGAGTTCGACGCCGATGCGGGCGAGGTCAGGACCGGAGGAGAAGCAGTGCAGAAGGAAAGGGAAGGCCCCCTTCCCGGTTTCCTCGGTCAGGATCGCCGCCATATCCTCGTCCGCCGAGCGGCTGTGAATGACGAGCGGCAGACCGGTCTCGCGCGCTGCGGCGATGTGACGGCGCAGGCCCTCGGCCTGGGCATCGCGCGGCGCGTTGTCGTAGAAGTAGTCGAGACCCGCCTCGCCGATCGCAACCACCTTCGGATGCGCCGATAGCCGGACAAGATCTTCGGTCGTGACGTCCAGCTCCTCATCCGCATTGTGCGGATGGGTGCCGACGGAACAGAAAACGTTCGGATAGGATTCGGCGATCGAAAGGATCGTCTCGAACCGCTTCACGCGGGTCGAGATCGTGATCATCTGCTCGACACCGGCCTCGTGCGCCCGCGCGACAATGGCATCGCGCTCCGCTTCGAAGTCGGGGAAATCCAGATGGCAATGCGTATCGATCAGCATGCTCAAAGTGCCTTATTGCGCTTCCGGTGCAACATAGCGCGGGAAGACCGGCTTCGGTGCCTCTAGCGGTGTACCCGAGACAAGGCGTCCCGCCTCGCCAAGTGCTGCGAAGTCGCGCTTGTCCGGCGGAGCGGCGACCAGATCGAGCAGCTTTGCCGACGATTCCGGCATGAAGGGTTGCAGCAGGATGGCGATCTGACGCACGACTTCGGCGGTGACATAAAGCACAGTCCCCATGCGCGCCGGATCGGTCTTCTTCAGCGCCCAGGGCTCCTGGCCGGCGAAATAGCGGTCCGTCTCCGAGACGACGGCGATGATCGCCGCCAATGCCCGGTGGATCATCTGCTTGCCCATCTCGTCGCGCGTCGTTTCCAGCAGCGCGTCGGCGGCCGCCAGCATCGCCTTGTCCTCGTCGGTCAAGGTACCGCAGACCGGGATCTGGCCGTCGCAGTTCTTGACGATCATCGACAGCGAGCGGCTCGCCAGGTTGCCGATGCCGTTGGCGAGGTCGGAGTTGATGCGGGTCGCGATCCCCTCCTCGCTATAGCTGCCATCCTGACCGAAAGAGACTTCACGCAGGAAGAAGTAGCGGATCTGGTCGAGGCCGAAATGCTCGACGAGATTGAACGGATCGACGACGTTGCCGAGCGACTTCGACATCTTCTCGCCCTTGTTGAGCAGGAAGCCGTGGGCGAAGACGCGCTTCGGCAGCGGCAGGCCGGCCGACATCAGGAATGCCGGCCAGTAGACCGCATGGAAGCGGATGATATCCTTGCCGATCACATGGATATTCGCCGGCCAGAACTTGGCGCGCGGCCCCTTCGGATCATCGAGATAGCCAGTGGCCGTGAGGTAGTTTGTCAGCGCGTCGACCCAGACATACATGACGTGCGCCGGGTCGTTCGGAACCCTGATGCCCCAGTCGAAGGTGGTGCGCGAAACCGAGAGATCCTTGAGGCCCGATTTTACGAAGGAAATCACTTCATTACGACGCTCGGCCGGACCGATGAAATCCGGGTTTTCCTCGTAATGCTTCAGGAGCTTCTCCTGATAGGCGGAGAGGCGGAAGAAGTAGCTCTGCTCCTCGACCCATTCGACCGGCGTTCCCTGCGGCCCATAGCGGACGCCATCGTCGCGCAGTTCGGTCTCGTTCTCCTGGTAGTAGGCTTCGTCGCGCACCGAATACCAGCCGGCATAGGAATCCTTGTAGAGATCGCCCGCCTCCCCCATGCGGATCCAGATCGCCTGCGACGCCTCGTGATGGCGCTTCTCGGTCGTGCGGATGAAGTCGTCGTTGGACGCGTTCAGAAGCACCGCCATCTTCTGGAATTCCGCGGAGTTGCGGTCAGCCAGTTCCTGCGGCGTCACGCCTTCCTTGCGCGCCGTCTGCTGCATCTTCTGGCCGTGCTCGTCCGTACCGGTCAGGAAGAACACGTCACGTCCGTCGAGGCGCTGGTAGCGCGCCATGGCATCGGTCGCGATCAACTCATAGGCATGACCGATATGCGGCCGGCCGTTCGGGTAGGAAATCGCGGTGGTGATGTAGAAAGGGGACGTGTCTCTCATAGGCGGATTCGATCTATCTCGGATTAAGCTACGCACGCTCTTAGCGCATACGCTTAAAGGAAGAAACATGCGATCCGTGAAAAGGCCCGCCGGAGAGTTCGCCGCGGATGCCGTCAACCTTGCGCAATCCGCACGCGCCGCCTAGAACAAAACAGAAACATAAAGCAGAGGGCGAGTCATGCTGGAGCGACTTGGCAGCCAATTTGAAACCGCCTCCGCCGGTTATGCCGGCGCGCACGGGATCGAGCGCGATGCCGACTGGTTCATCCTGAAGATACAGGAGCAACTTGGGGAGTTGACCCAGGTCTGGAACAAGCTCAGCGGTCGTGGCCGGCGTCACGGCAAATCGACGGAGGAACTCACGGCGCTGATGGCCGACGAGACCGCTGACCTGCTCGGGCATGTCCTGCTTTTCGCCCACCATCATAAGCTCGACCTGCCGGCGGCAATCGAGCGCAAATGGCGCTTCCAGGCAACGCTATAACGCCGCCTTCATGTCGTCGAGGAGCGACAGGATGGTTTGCTTGCGGTCGAGATTGTAGGCGTCGCTGACGGACAGGCGCTCGGTCACGGAGGCCGATAGCCGCGCGAAGCGCTCGGCGCGCATGATGTCTCCGGCAATCGCGGCCTCGCGCGCGTCGCGCATGATGCGGTCGCTGGCGAGTGCCTGGAAAAACTCGAAGATCGTTTCGCTGTCCTTGCCCGAGAGCACGTCCGCCAGCTTGTGCATGTCCTTGCGGACCGCCGGGCCCTGCCCTGCGAGGATCCCATCGAAGGTCGCGGCAATCTCCAGCCCGCCATAATTGATGAGCTTCAGCGCTTCGGCAACGCTGCCATTGGCCGCCGTGACGATGCGCTCGGCATTTTCGCCCTCGAGATCGAAACCGAGATGGGCCAGTGCCTGATGGAGCGGCGCGGCGTCGAGCGGCTTCAGCCGTAGCGGCAGGCAGCGCGAGCGGATCGTCGGCAGCAATTTTCCAGGCGCATGCGTCAGCACCAGGAAGAGCGAGCGGCGCGGCGGCTCCTCGAGGATCTTCAGGATGGCATTGGCCGCATTGCGGTTGAGGTCGTCGGCCGGGTCGATGATGACGATGCGCCAGTTGCCCGTTCCAGACGTCTGGCTGAAGAACTTGCCGGCACGCCGGACCTCATCGACCGTGATCGCGCCCTTCGCCCTGCCCGTCTTTTCATCGATCGGCCGCGTCAGGTGCAGCAGATTGTGCGAGGCGCCCGAAGCGAGCTGCCGCCCGATGGCGGAAGACGGATCGGGATCGGCAAGCGCCTCAGGCGCTTCAGCGGGTTCGGGATGCTTCAGAATGTGGTGCGCAAAGCGGAAGGCAAGCGTCGCCTTGCCGATGCCCTCCGGCCCTTCGATCAGGATCGCGTGGTGTCCCTTGCCGGAGCGATAGCTCTGCGCCAGGAAGCTTTCTGCCTGTTCGTGGCCGAACAGCCGATTGTTCTCGGCGGGCGCGATGGCGCCATCCAGGACGCCGGCTCTTTCTGCGCTCATGACACGACTTCCTCGGTCGCGGCGTCAGCGCCGTTACCGTGCGGCAAAAGGGCCTGCACGAGCGAAAGCACCTCGGCGGCGATGGCTTCGACGGGTTGCGTCGCGTCCACCACCCGGCATCGGTCGGCATCGCGCCTGGCGATATCGAGAAAAGCCTCCCGCCGGTTTTCGTGGGTCTCCAGTTGCTCCTTTTCGAAACGATCCGGATTGTCGTCGCCGGCCCGGAGTTGCGCCCGCTGGAGGCCGATGCTGGCCGGCAGATCGAAAATCACGGTCAGATCCGGCACGACGCCGTTGATCGCCACACGCTCGAGGCTCTCGACGAAGCTTTGCTCGAGATTGCCGGTGATGCCTTGGTAGACGCGCGAGGAATCCATGAAGCGGTCGCAAAGCACGATCGTGCCCTTTTCGAGCGCTGGGCGGATGACCTCTTCGACGTGGTCGCTGCGGGCCGCGGCAAAGAGAATCGCTTCCATCTTAACCCCGAAGGCCTCCGCCGCTCCCGAAAGCAGCACGTGGCGGACCGCTTCGGCGCCCGGTGATCCCCCAGGCTCGCGCGTCGTCAGCACCTCGTAACCGCGGGCGCGCAGGGATTCGGCCAGAAGGCGGAGCTGCGTCGACTTGCCGGCACCCTCCCCGCCTTCGAATGTTACGAACAGACCTTTTTTCAGCGACACCATGCTTTCCCATATCGGCATGCAACCTCCGGCCATGATGATTAGGTCGAATCGACCCAATCATCATGGCCGGCTCTCATAAGTTAGACCGGGATGCGGGCGGAAAACCGCACACTTTATCCTCATCCCGCTCCGGCCCTGTTTAGCCGATTGGTCCGCGGTGCGAAACCGTCAGGCGGCGATCAATTGGCAGGAATAGCCTTCGCCGCAGATAGGGCGACTAAATCCAGAAGAACAGCAGTTCCTGCAGCGCATCGAGAGCGCGGCTGGTCAACGTGCCCTGCCCCACGGCGCTGGCGGTCTTGACCGGCACTTCGCGCAGCAGTTTCTCGCCATTCCACAATTTGACGACGCCGACCTCCGTGCCAGCCGTCACCGGTGCGCGCAAGGGCCACCTGTAGACGATCCGTGCAGTCAGCCGTTCCGGGTTGTCGACGGGCAACAGCACGTCGACGGGACCGCCGGCCACCAGCGGGACGTGAGACGCATCGCCGCCATAGACGGCCGCTTCGCCAATCGCTTCCCCATCGGCAAAAATCCGCTTCTTTTCGAAGGCAGTCATGGCCCAATCGAGCACCCTGCGGCTCTCCTCGATGCGCTCCTTGTCGGTTTCGAGACCACCCATGGCGAGATAGACCCGGCGGTCGCCGCGCTGCAGCGAGGCGGCGAGCGAGAAGCCGAAGCCTTCGGCAAAACCGGTCGCCAGGCCGTCCACGCCGATATTGGCCGAGATCAGCGGGTTCTTGTTGCGCTGCAGGATCTTGTTCCACTCGAACTCCGGCTGCGAATAGAGCCGGTAGAGATCCGGATGGGCCTCATGGAGATGCCGAATGAGCGTTACCAGTTCGCTCATCGTGATCTGGTTGCCGGGATCAGGCAGCCCCGTGGCGTTGCGGAACGTCGCAACCGGCATGCCGAGCTCGCGAGCGCGCGCCGTCATGCGCTCGGCAAAGGCGCCCTCATTGCCGGTCATGCCCTCGGCAAGGATGATGCAGGCATCGTTGGCGAGCTGCACCGCCACGCCCTGCAGAAGGTCGGCAACGCGGATGCGGGATTTCAATGCGGCAAACATCGTCGAGGTGCCGGACGGGGCACCACCGGTACGCCAGGCGTGCTCGGACACGTCGAAGGTGGTTTCGGCGGAAAGCTCACCCTTGACGAGAGCCTCGGCCACGACTTCCATCGTCATCAATTTGGCGAGCGATGCCGGCGGAATCGGTTGGTTTTCGGCGCGCGAGAAAAGCACGGTGCCGGTTTCGGCATCGACCAGCAGGATCTGTTTTGCCTTGGTATCGAAGGCAGGCGCCGGTGTCTGCGCGAGTACGGCACCAGCAAACAATGCCACGCCGAAAAACACCGCCGAAAACATCTTCATGCGCATGGGAAACTCCGGTTTCCCCTTGGCCATAGCAGCGTGGTCATTTTGGCACAACGCCGCTTACGGTTATCGGACAGAACCGCTTGCTTTCTGGCGCTTCGCGTAATCGACAATCACCTGGGGGGTAAGCTGCTTCTTGTCGACCATGATCGCTTCAAACGGCGATTCGGCGTCGCTGACGCGAACTTCGTAATAGGCGGCCGCATAGGCCATGTTGCCGTCGGGCATCGGGATGAATTCCGGCCGCTCACGCGGGATCGGGCCGATCTCCGGGAGCACCACGAACTCGTTCAGCGACTCTGGCTGAGCGAACTGCGGCACGGGCGCGGCAAGTGCCGTCACCGGTTCGCCGACGTCAAGCGAAGCCTTTGCGGGAACGGTGAGCGTGCCGAGGCTCTGATTGCGGAACGGCTCGTTCGACGCAACCATCACGCCGGTTGCGATCTGGCCTTCCGGCATCACGCTCGGGCCCCGTTCGCCCTTCTGGACATAGGAAGCCATCAGATAGGGCATGTCGTTGCCTTCAAGCGGCGCGCGGCCGACATATTGTACGCGCACTTTCGCGCTGCCCTTGCGCTTGATGTCGAGCATGTCGGCCGTCTTCGAGGAAACGTCGATGATGCGGCCGTATTCATAGGGGCCACGGTCGTTGACGCGCACGATCACCGACGCGCCATTTTCCATATTGGTGACGCGCGCATAGCTCGGCAGCGGGAATGTCGGGTGCGCGGCGGACAGGTGCGCCTTGTCGTAGACCTCGCCGTTGGCAGTCAGGCGGCCGTGAAACGCCGAGCCATACCAGGAGGCGACACCGGTCTTGTTGTAGCCGAAGTCCTCCTTCGGCTGATACCACTTGCCCTTGACTTGATAGGCCTTGCCGACCTGGTAACGTCCGCCGCCCTTCGGAATACTGTTTCCAGTCGCAACGCGCGGGCTCGCCTTCACGCCATAAACGGATTCGGCGAAGTATTCCTTGCTGCGCGACTTGGACTTCTTGATGCTCGACGTGGATCCGCAGGCCGCAAGCGTTACGCACAGCATGGGGACTGCCGCAAGGCGCAGTCCCTTGACCAGATATGCCGCATTTTTACTGGATGTCATCTGTCCCACAACATCGATCGAATAAGCCGTACTCGAAACCTTCCGCTCATGCCCCCAGCGGAAATCTCGGCGTCCCGAAACGGAACAGTCGATCAAACATGACAGCAACACGGCAAAAATGCGAACTCATCCACAGATCAACGCCGGATTTCATGCGTTATGGTTTACAGATGGTTACCGGCAGAGCGGGCCCGCGCTCTAATACCGGGCCACCGAGAAAATCCTTCGGCGATGCATCTTAAATCTTGCAAAGCGACGGAGCTTCGCGCAATAACGCCGTGCCCGAAAGCCGTTAGCTGCCGGCTTCAGGCAAGGACAGGTGGCCGAGTGGTTTAAGGCTCTGGTCTTGAAAACCAGCGTACGGGAAACCGTACCGTGGGTTCGAATCCCACCCTGTCCGCCATTCCCCCTTGGAAATACGCTGACGCCGCCCCCCTTGCCGCAGCGCGCCGCTGCTGCAAAGCCCTGCGGCCTTTGCGCGTCGGGCACGTGACGTAAAACAGCCACAGCTTACACTCAAAGAGCTGTTGAACACGTCAGAGTGATCGCCAGGCTTGCTGGACACCGGAACGAAAGCGCGGTTCACATCGTTAACCGCCCCGTAGTCCCACCCTTGCATCAAAGTGGACGATCACCGTGCTCGCCGCCCTCCTCCTCGCTTCGATAGTCGCATCGCCCAATATGCCTGACATCAAGCTCAGCGCCGCCACGGTTGACGAACTGCAGACCGATTTCGAAACCGCCGTTCCCTGCCATCAGATCGACGGACGCAAAGTGTGGAAGGGCGCGATTGCGTTCTACATCCAGTCGTTCGTCTATGACGGCGACACAGCTGTTGCGACCGATGCGGCGGACGCCGTGCTTCCCGAAGACAACACCCCCGAGACGGTGAAGGAATTCGAAGACGCCTGCTCCAGCACGCAGCCGGCCTAAAGCGAAGAGCGTTCGGATGAACGCACGTCGCTTTAGTACCTTCCGCTTACAGCGATTCCACCTGAACACCGGATCAGCTCGCCTGCTCCACGAAAACGATCACGAATCGTTCGAATCAACCTCACGGTCTCGCCATGCGCCACGCCGCAGGCCCTATTTCGCGCACTCAAACCCGCTTTGCTCCCGTAAAAGTGACCGATTGATACGCGCAGACGCGTCAATTGCCTGAATTCACGGAATTTTAGGCACTTGCAGAACACATATGGAACAGATAGTGTCTGTTCTTGATTTGTTTCACGCTTCTGGAGCGACGTGCCATGCTGACCCGCAAGCAACAGGAATTGCTTCTGTTCATTCACGAACGCATGAAGGAGTCGGGCGTCCCGCCATCATTCGATGAAATGAAGGATGCGCTCGAGCTGGCGTCGAAATCCGGCATCCACCGCTTGATCACGGCGCTCGAAGAACGCGGGTTCATTCGCCGTCTGCCGAACCGGGCCCGTGCGCTCGAGGTCATCAAGCTCCCGGAAGCCTACGCATCCATCCAGCAGCAGCAGCCGCGCCGCGGCTTCTCCCCGAGCGTGATCGAGGGAAGCCTCGGCAAACCGGCAGCACCTCCCCCTGCTGCACTGCCAAAGCCGGCGCCAGCGGCTGAAAACGCTTCGGTGTCCGTGCCGGTCATGGGCCGCATCGCTGCAGGTGTGCCGATCTCGGCCATCCAGAACAACACGCATGACATCACCGTTCCGCTCGACATGCTCGGCAACGGCGAACACTACGCCCTCGAAGTCAAGGGCGACTCGATGATCGAAGCCGGCATCTTCGACGGCGACACGGTGATCATCCGCAATGGCAACACGGCCAATCCCGGCGATATTGTCGTGGCGCTCGTGGACGATGAGGAAGCGACGCTGAAGCGCTTCCGGCGCAAGGGCGCGTCGATTGCGCTCGAAGCCGCCAATCCCGCCTACGAGACACGGATTTTCGGACCCGATCGGGTGAAGATCCAGGGCAAGCTCGTCGGACTGATCCGCCGCTACCACTGACATCCGGACAAGATCTGGAACGGCAGCTCCTTTCGCTGCCCAATATCTTCTCCGGGACATCGGCGGCGTCTGCGTATCTTGTATAGGGTCCGGCAAACGGCCTGGGAGGTTTGGCTCCCAGTCGAGTTGGAGCGCCGCCTGTCACTCTCGGATGGCGTCGTATATGACGGCTTCGGGTCTATGGCGCGGAAAACCGCAGGCAATCCGTCGCCTTCACTGGCTTCTTGGCGCATCGTGGGCGTTTATAGCCCGGCCAGCGATTGGGCTATGATGCTCGACGGGCATCCTTCTTCTCGACGAGCAGCAGTACCGTCGGGTTTACGTCCTCGCCAGTTCTCGGGAATCTCGGACCACTACAGCGGTTGCATGGCTCGCCTGCTTTAGTGCCGAGGCCATCTTCACCAACGCCCAGCAATCACAGTCTGACCGGAGGTCGAGGGCTTTCTGGCCCACAAGTGGGGGCTGACCGGGAATCTCAGCGCAGGGCACCCGTATAAGAGTTCTCCGGCCTAAAATGAGGGCCACGCCTCGCGTATCTCGTACGGAGCTTCAAGAACGGCTGTTCGATGCATCGGTAGCTGAGTGCTGCGATCGGCAGGAACAGCACAAAAGCCAGCAGGGAACACAGAAGCGAAAGCCCAAAGGGCAGAAGACCAAGATACTGCGTCACCATTTTTGCAGCGGGGCCATAGTACCAAAAGTGAAGCAGGTAGATCGAATAGGAGACCGTGCCTACGAAGGAAATCGAGGCCGATAGCCGTTTAGGCAAACTCAATTTCGATCCGTCGTAGGCGGCGATCATCACGGCGTAGAACGCGGCCTCGGCGGCGGGAAGATAGATCCATACGGGCGATGCTTGAGGCCCATAGAAACCGCCGCTGATGTTGAACCAGTGGTAGAAGGTGACGAACGCCATGGCGACCGCAAGGACTGCCAAGGGCCGCACGCGTTCACCTCGGAAGAGATACCAGACATATATCCCGGCAACGAACTGGTCGAAGTGACCGATGATTGTCCAGTACGCGGTTGGATGGATTTCCCAGCCGGTTATAAACAGGCTCAGGCGCAACACGACCGCCGTAAAGATCAGGATCAAGGCCACCAATCGCCGCAGGAAGAGAATTGCGGGAAGGATCAGATAGAAGTGCCATTCTACGGCGATGCTCCAAGCACCGTTCGGCCACCTTGGAAGTATGCTTCCAAGCGCGATCTGTGTCGCGACTGCTTGAACCGAGGATCCGTTGGCAATCCAGGCTGCCGCCTGCAGCAGCAGTGCGACCGTCAACAAAGGCAGCAGACGAAGGGCTCGGTTCCACAGGAAGCTCTTATAGTCGATCTGCCTGCCGTCCAGCAGCTTGGCGAACAGGTACCCGCTCAGCGTCATGAATAGCGAAACGCCCGTATGGCCTTCCTCAAGCAATGAGAGCAGCGGCAAGGCCGGGACGTAATTTACTGGGACCCCGCCGGCATGGATGAAGTGCCAAGTGAACACCATGAAGGCGGCGAATGCTCGCACGTGATCCAGCTTTTCAAAGTATTGCTCTGAAGACGATTGCACTCGTCCGCCCCGCTCCGAATGTCTCATGGATCAGCACGGCGTGGTAATCCGTCCGTCGGCACCGTAGTCGACTGATGTTATAAGCCTGCGAGGCGCCCAGCCGGATTTGCGTCTTTTGTAGGCGCGCTCATAGGCGCGTCGGGCTGCGTCGATGAGACTATGCTGGATGCGAACGAAACGGCTCAAATCGCGGGCTTTTTCGCGTCCGTTGAAGAGTGCGACAATCACGATTCCGTCTGATGAGCGAGCGACCACTGCCCGTGTTCCGTTCAGCGCTCCTGTATGCGCGATATCGGTCTCGGTTCCGCGCTGCCATATCCACCATCCGAGGCCGAAGGACTGTTCAGAAAACTCGCCTGGTACAGGAGTGGCAATCTCGGTATCACGGATGGCGCGCGACGCGAAACGGTAGAGGTCTTCGGCTGTCGACGTCCAGCCGGCAGACGGGTTGAAGTGCGTCCTGGCCGCGTCCATGCCGACAACGTGATGACGGACCTCCGCGGGTGCTTCGCTAATGAGGCCCGTTCTCTTGAGGCCCAGGCGGTTCAGGACGCGCGTTTGGACAAACCGTTCGTAAGACATCCCGCTGATCTTGGCGACGATCAGGCCAAGCCAGCAGGGGCCGAAGTCTGTGTATTCCGCTTCCTCGCCGGGGTCGCTATCCAAGGGGCGCTTTTGGCGCTCAAGAACGACCGGTAAACAGGCCTCAGCCGGCGCGAACGTTTCCTTGTCGGCCGCGACCAGATCGAAATGCTGACGCCACCCCAAGCCGGAAGTATGTTGCAACAGGTGGCGAACCGTGATGTTGCTGAAGCGGGGATCTTCGGCCTTGGCGACGGATGGGAAGATGCTTTGGAGTGTATCGTCAAGCCTCAGTTGGCCATCATCTATCAACGTCAGTACTGCTTCTGCAGTGATGAGCTTTGAGATGCTGGCTATTTGAAACGTCATGTTGTCTTGCATGGGACGCCCGGTCGCATGATCAGCAACGCCAAAGCTCAGCAGTCGCGGCTTCTCTCCAGCTTTACCGAATGCGACGACCGCGCCGGGTATTCCCTCGCGATCCAGGAACCATTTGACGGTTTCGGTAATCGAATGCGGCTTGGCCCAGAACATGGCCTCAGTCACGCTGGGCCAGACAACACCATAGCCGAACACAATGCCAATGCCGGCCACGAACACGGCGATGCGGCGCAACCATTTCGAATGCATTCGATCCTCCCCTCACGCCAGAGGTAACGAATGCGATGGTTGCGGCCAATTCTCTTGGAAAAGGAAGTGTGCGGCAACTGGCGGCAGCGCGAAGGCCCACGCACCAAAAGCCCCCACCGAGGTGTACCGCATCCTGTAAATCTTCATCGATTCCCCCACAACCGTGAGGCCTTAGGGTCGCATAGCGCACGTTTTAGTCAATGATAAAATAAGGTAACAAAAAGGTTGGGCTGAACCCGGCCGCCCCTCCAAGCCCTCATGGCTCCGACAGGCCGCTGTGGGCGCTATGACAGCCTTCCAGGCGGCAACGTCCAGATGACATCGCCGCCGAGATCATGAGGACCGGCGAGGCGCCGTGTTCCTGTCCTCCGGCCACAATCGAGGGAGTCCATCTCAAGGCCGGATACATGATGCGCTACGACGTGTTTGTCGGTGGCGAGGATGGAGATCCAGTTTTCACGCACGCGCAGTTGGTAAGTGGGTTTCTGGCTCCGGATTCGCCGTGATCATGTCGCATTCCATGTCGCGTGAATTCGCCGTCGCCTCGTGGAAATGCTTGGCACGCAAGGGAATCCCGTTGCAACATGACGCGACATGGAAGCAGGCAAATCCCCGCTTCACCACGACGGCAGCCTATTGAATTCGTTGGTGAAAATGTTTGGAGGCCTCGCCCGGAATTGAACCGGGGTACAAGGATTTGCAGTCCTCTGCGTCACCACTCCGCCACGAGGCCTCACGGCTCGGATAACCGAGCGTTGGCGCGGATTTAGAATGATTGCAGAAAAACCGCAAGAGGCATTTTCCGAAAAACGCGCCGTCGATTTGTAAGATCGGCACTTTCCACAGAGCGATCGAGAAGCTCGGCCGATTGTATACCGGATTGGCCTCAGCACCAGGGAGTAGCGTGGCCCGTCCACGGGCGCACCAGCCCTTCGGAGACGAGCACGCGCCCGATGGACTGGTCGCCGCGGGTGACCAGTCGCAGCTTTTCGCCGGGCTTGGCATCCGGGCGACCGCTCGCCGCTTCCAGCTTGAAGTCACCCGCATTCAGCAGTTCGCGCAAGCGCTGCTTGGCGTAGAAGCCGCGCGAACGTTCCTTGTCGCAGCTTGCCTGGCGGATGCGCGGTGCGTCGACGTCTGCCACGCGGATCGTTTCGCCGCGGTACAGGAAGGTGGCGCCGTCGATCACGCAATTGTCGTTGCGAATCCCGCAAAAATAGAACTGATCCGTGCGGATGGATGCCGTCTTCACTTCCTCGTTCGGCCGCACCGCGGGTGTCGGCGCCTTTGCGCCGACGTCAACGGACGGCACCGGCGCGGCAAGTGCGACTCTCGTCACCGGATTCGGTTTCTGCTTCTCGGCTTGCTGAGCAGGACGCTCGTCCGTTTTCTGCGCGACGCGAACAGACTTCGGCTTCGATTCATGCCACGACGTGAATGCCAGCACGTCCGATGCCACCGGCCAGTGTTTCAGTTCGGCACGGTGATCATAGGCGACCACGCCGCCGACGGTCAGCGCCGCGGCCAGATACCACGGTGCCATACCGCCTTGTTTACCCCTGCTCCGACCGGAATTCCGGCTTCGACGTTTCGTAGTGCCTTTGGCCATGCGTCCCCATCCTGATTCGCGACCGCATTATGCGTTTGATGGGTTGCCGAAAAGTTTTCGGCGGCCTCCCTCAACAAGGGGCTCGCTGGGCCGGTGTGAATCAGACCGTCGGGAAGTGGAAGTGCTCTGGCCGGTTGCGATCCGGATCGATCAAACATTTCGCGATCCATAGAAATAGTAGGCAGCAGCTCTCGGTTCACGAGCCGTTGGAGGAATTCGCGCGTCCGCGCCAGCGTGCCCACCAGACAGCCAAGCGACGACGGCGGCGGCGAACGGATGGGATATCGTGCGAAAGGACGATGAGGCCCAGCGGTATCATCCAGAAGCCGAGCACCGGCAGAAAGCCGAGTAAGCCGCAGAACACCAGGAGCGAGCCCAACAGGATACGCAGCAGCGGCGATTGCGGCAGGGTGATGCGCCATTTGCCGAGCACGATCTGGCGCGTCTGCGGATCAATCCCGAAATGCGTCTGCTTCCTGTTTTTATTCATCATTCGCTATCCGGCGTCTTTTCCCACAATTGGGGACTTCTCCACAGCCTCGCAACCGAACTTGTCATTTTTTTTGAAAAAACCGCTTGGCAAATCAGAAAAGCATGCGTATTAGCAGCCTCACTTCTGAAGCGCACAGCGAAACAGCGGCGCGGATGATCCCTGGTAGCTCAGCGGTAGAGCACTCGACTGTTAATCGATAGGTCGCCGGTTCGAATCCGGCCCGGGGAGCCAGTTTCAAAAAGAGCCGTTTGCAGAAATGCGAATGGCTCTTTTTCATTTTGCACCTGTGTTCCCCGGGTGATCAATCCCCTTCTACACGGTAGGCCTGGGTTCATCATGGTTCTCTCGGCACGCTTGTGATCTCGCGGATGATAAGTTGCGAGCCTTGGCGGCCGAGGCGCCCCTAACGCCTCCAGCGCATGGTGCAACCACATTGCTGCGCCGCCCCCAGTGGGGCCGTCGCCGCGTTCGTCCAGCTTCCGAATAGAGCGCGCAAGGCGCAGATCCTTGCGGAACCAGACGATGATCGGCGCTGCCTTTTGTCATAGGTGTCGGCCTGCGCATGATCAACGCCTTCGGCTTCGGTATCGATTGCGCCGGACACTCGGCGAATGGCGCGAGCGCTTCTGGTCCGTCTGGAACCGGATTGAGCCGTTGGGCTTCGACCTGCGTTTCAAGTGGCTATGGGAGTTCTATTTCTACTATTGCGAAGCCGGCTTCCGCGCCCGCAACATCACCCTTCGCCAGATCGTGTTCAAATAGGAACGCGTATGGCGCATCTTTACCGCGTCACGCGCAGCGCTTAAGAGGCGGTCGATCCAATTCTCTTTTGAAGGTTCCGCATGCGTCTTGCATGGTTTTTCCTCGCGCTCGCCATCGCGACCGAAGTGGTGGGCCTGACGGTAATGAAGGCCGCCTCATCGAGCGGCTCTTATCTCGGCCACATCGTCATGTATGTCTCGATCGCCCTCTCCTACGTCTTCCTGGCCAAGGCCGTGAAGACGATCTCCGTCGGCGTCGCCTATGCGATCTGGGAAGGTTCGGGTGTCGCGATCATCACGCTGGTCTCGGTATTCGTCTTCGGCCATGTGCTGACCGGCCGCGAGATGCTGGGGCTTTCGATGGCGATCGTCGGCATATTGCTCGTCAATGCCGGCCAGCGTCACGACGAGGACGAAGCCGCGACGGAAGGAGCAGCCAGTGAGCGCGCCTAGCATCTACTTCGCGCTGGCCGTGATGGCGGGCATTCTCGATGTTGCCGCGAACCTCGCCTCGACGAAATCGGAGGGCTTTGCCCGCCGCGGTTGGGGGGCCCTCTCCATTCTGCTGGTGCTTGCCGCCTTCGCGCTCCTTGCCGAAGCGGTCAAGGGCATGGAGCTTGCGATCGCCTACGCCGTCCTCGGCGCGACCGGAATCTTCGGCACGGCCATCTGCGGACGGCTGCTCTTCGGACAGAAGTTGAAGCCGATCGGCTGGGCCGGGCTCGCACTCATCTTCGGCGCCGTGCTGGTGCTTCACACCGCCTGACGCCGACGCTCGCCGGAGCCGGCATGTTTTTTCGCCTCTCTGGCCTCGGCAACGACACCCGTCAGCCGCCTGATAAGAGCGAAATAGAGACTATAGGGCAGCAGGCGCATGAGCTTCACCGCGTAGGTGAAATGCCGCGGAAAGGTGATCTCGAAGCGTCGCGACTTCAGGCCCGCGACGATGCGATCCGCCGCCTGCTCGGCACTGACGAGGCCCGGGCGCGGGAAGCGTATCCTCGCGGTACCCGGCGTATCGACAAAGCCGGGGCAGATGATCTGCAGCCGGATGCCGATCCGGTCGAGATCGAACTTCAGGCTCTCGGCCATGTTGATCAGCGCGGCCTTGGAGGCGCCGTAGGCGGCGCTGGTGGGCAACCCGCCATAGCCGGCGACGGAAGACACGATGGCGATGTGGCCATATCCCTGCGCCTTCATATGCTCGACGGCCGGCAGCAGGCAGTTGACCACGCCGTTGAGATTGACCGCGAAGCTCTCCTCGAAGGCTTCGCGGTGGAGATCGTCTCCCCGCACGGGGACCGCCACCCCGGCATTGAGGATCACCAGCGACAGGTGGCCATGATCGTACTCGATCGCTGCCAGCACGCGCTCCATGTCCTTGGGGTCGGTGACGTCGCCGTCGAGAACGGTGATCCTTCCCTCCCCGGCCGCCTCGTGCTGCAGGTCCACCAGTTTCTCGTGGCTTCTGGCCGTGACGACCACCGAATAGCCTTCACGCACCAGCTTGAGCGCCAGCGCCCGCCCGATGCCCGCGCTCGCGCCGGTGACCCAAGCCAGTTTATGTTCGGATTTCACAGACTGAATACTCATCACTCTCACTCCTCGGCACGCGCCGGAAAAAACGCACGCATCTCCTTCTGGCGAAAGAGACGAGCCCGGCCCTTCATCGCGGCAGCGGTCCTTGCCGCGGAGCCCCAGATGCCTTGGAGACGATTTTTGTTCGGGACAGAGCGGCGGCGAAACGCTATTTCTTGCCTGAAGTGCAGGCTGAGCCGAAAACACGCCAACATTTCGGCGGTCCGGGGTCGTTGTCGATTTTCGTCAGCCGCCGTTCGTATTTCCCTGGCTGTGTCGCCCTGCTCCGGCGCCTGTCCTCAAGCACGAGGTTCTGAAAATGACCATTCTACCGTCCGTCCTCGAAGCGATCGGCAACACACCCTTGATTCGGCTGAAGGCCGTGTCTGAAGCCACGGGCTGCGACATCCTCGGCAAGGCCGAGTTCCTCAATCCGGGACAGTCGGTCAAGGACCGCGCCGCGCTGTCGATCATCCGTCACGCGGAACGGAGCGGGCAGCTCCGCCCCGGCGGCGTCATCGTCGAAGGTACGGCCGGCAATACGGGCATTGGGCTTGCGCTCGTCGGCCAGGCGCTTGGTTATCGCACCGTGATCGTCATTCCCGAAACCCAGAGCCAGGAGAAGAAGGACGCCTTGCGGCTGCTTGGCGCCGAGCTCGTCGAAGTGCCGGCTGTTCCCTACAAGAACCCCAACAACTACGTGAAGCTCTCCGGCCGGCTCGCCGAGCAATTGGCAAAGACAGAACCGAACGGCGCCATCTGGGCGAACCAGTTCGACAACGTCGCCAACCGTGACGCGCATGTGGAAACCACGGCGCCCGAGATCTGGCGCGACACGGACGGCAAGGTCGATGGCTTCATCTGCGCCGTCGGCTCCGGCGGAACGCTGGCGGGCGTCGCACTGGGGCTGAAGGCGAAGAACCCAGCAATCAAGATCGGCCTTGCGGATCCGCAGGGCGCAGCGCTTTACAGCTACTACACCAGCGGCGAACTGAAGGCCGAGGGCAGCTCGATTACCGAGGGCATCGGCCAGGGCCGCATCACCGCCAATCTCGAAGGCTTTACGCCGGACTTCTCCTACCAGATTCCGGATTCGGAAGCCGTTCCCTACGTCTTCGACCTGATCGAACGGGAAGGCATCTGCGTCGGCGGCTCGACGGGCATCAACATTGCCGGTGCCGTGCGGCTCGCCAGGGAGCTCGGTCCAGGACATACGATCGTGACGATCCTCTGCGACTATGGTAACCGCTATCAGTCGAAGCTCTTCAATCCGGACTTCCTGGTCTCCAAGGGACTGCCGGTGCCGGCCTGGTTGAAGACGTCTTCCCACATTGCGGTGCCATACGAATCAGTTGGATAGGAATGCGATGACTAGGACCGTGACCGCCCTTTTCCGAGACGATTTCTACCTCTCGACCTGCGAAGCAAGCGTCACCGGGATCCTGGAAGATGGCGGGATCGAACTGGATCAGACCTGCTTCTACGCAACATCGGGCGGGCAGCCCGGCGACACCGGCTTTCTGGAGCGCGCCGACGGCAGCCGGATCGACATCGCGGTCGCGCGTCACGGCGAAACCAAGGACATCATCATGCATGTGCCGGCTGAGGGACAGCCGGCGCCGAATGTCGGTGAAAAGCTCGTCCTGCACATCGACTGGCCCCGCCGCTACCGGCTGATGCGCATGCACACCGCCTGCCATCTGCTCTCGGTCGTCTGCCCCTTCCCGATCACTGGAGCCTCGGTCGGCGAGGACGAGAGCCGCGTCGATTTCGACATGAGCGAGACGATCGACAGGGACGAAGTCACGACGGCGCTGATGAAGCTCGTCGAGGAAAATCACCCGGTTTACGTCCAATGGATCACGGACGAGGAACTCGCCGCCAATCCCGGCATCGTCAAATCGAAGAACGTGCGCCCGCCGATCGGCCTTGGGCGCGTCAGCCTTGTCTGCATCGGCGAAAATTCGGCCATCGACAGCCAACCCTGCGGCGGCACCCATGTGTCGGAAACGCAGGAAGTCGGGGCCATCCACATCGCCAAGATCGAAAAGAAGGGCAAGGAAAACCGTAGGTTCCGTATCCGCTTCGGCAAGCCCGAAGATCGCGCATCAGTTTGAGTAGGGAGTTGCGACCGTGACCAACAACAAGAGCGCCTTTATCGTTTCCGCCGATTGGCTGCAGGAGCGCCTCGGCGACCCGGCGATCCGGATCCTCGACGCTGCCTGGTACCTGCCCGCACAGAACCGCAACCCGAAGGCGGAATACGACGCCGGACATATTCCCGGTGCCGTATTCTTCGACCAGGATGCCATTGCCGACCACACGAGCGGCCTGCCCCACACCTTGCCCTCGCCGGAAGTCTTCGCCTCGTCGGTCGGCGCGCTCGGCGTCAGCGAGACGGACACGATCGTCGTCTATGACGGCCCCGGCATCATGACCGCACCGCGCGTCTGGTGGATGTTGCGCATCATGGGCGCCAAGAACGTTTACGTGCTCGATGGCGGCATGGATGGCTGGAACAAGGAAGGACGCCCTGTTACCACCGAAGTGCCCTCGCCCAAGCCGGCGACGTTCAATGCGAGCTTCACGCCTTCGGCAGTCACTTCCTTCGAGCGGATGAAAGAGATCGTCGCCGACGGCAGCATCCAGATCGCCGATGCCCGCGGCGCCGGACGTTTCTATGGCGAAGAACCGGAGCCGCGCGCCGGCATGCGCTCGGGCCATATGCCTGGCGCGCACAGCCTTCCCTCCGGCATTTTCTCGGAAAACGGAAAGTTCAAGGATCTCGCGACGCTGCGCCAAACCTTCGCCGACGCCGGCGTCGATCTCTCTAGGCCCGTGGTCACGACCTGCGGGTCGGGTGTCACCGCCGCCATCATCACCCTGGCGCTGCAATCGCTCGGCCACACGGACAACACCCTTTATGATGGCTCCTGGTCGGAATGGGGCGGCCGCGCCGACACGACGATCGTCACCGGTCGAGAGTGATATCATGCGCTCGCCGAAGCTCGCCTCCCTGACAGCGCACGTAACCGAACTCGAGATGACGGCGCCGCCGAAGCAAAGCCTGCCGATGCCGGTCAACATCCAGACCGCCATCCTGCGCGTCTCCGACATCCCGCTCAGCTATTACCGCTTTTTGTACCTGCGTGTCGGTCGCCGCTGGCACTGGACCGAGCGACTGCGGATGAGCGACGAGGAACTTTCGGCGGTGCTCGGCGACAAGCGGACCAGTGTCACGGTTCTCTATGTCAACGGCGCGCCGGCCGGCTTTTTCGAGTTGCACCAGGGCGACGACGACGTCGTCGAACTCGTCCATTTCGGCCTGATGGAACATGCACTCGGCCTCGGCCTCGGCAAGTGGTTCCTGCTCCAGACGCTCTTTGCCGCCTGGGCGCTTAATCCGAGCAAGCTGACGGTAACGACCAACAATCTGGATCACCCCCGCGCGCTCCAGCTTTACCAGCAGTTCGGCTTCTCGCCGGTCGCCACCCGTGAGGAGACGGTCGAGCCTTTGACCGACGAGGAACTGCTGACCCTGGCGAAAAACCTCTGAAGCGTGTCGCCCGGCAAGTTCCGGGTGTCGAAAGGATCGCGACTGGCGCATTCTCCTGATCGAACACTTCAGACCGATCAAGGAGATACGCCATGACCTTGCGCTACATTCCGATGTCCGACGACGAAGCGCGGCGGATCCGAGAGGGCGGGCCGGACGCCTATGGCAATCCACCGGAGCGAGAGATTTCCGACGGTGACGGAGTGCCATGCCGGCACTGCCTGCGCAATGTCGGCGCCGGGGAGCCCTACCTGATCTTTGCGCTGCGGCCATTTTCGTCGTTGCAGCCCTATGCGGAGACAGGCCCGGTGTTCATGCATGCCGAGGAATGTCCGGCGCATGACGGCGGCGCGCTTCCGCCGATCCTGGCTTCGAGCGTCAGCTATCTGTTGCGCGGCTATGGCGAGAACGAACGGATCGTCTATGGAACCGGCGGTGTCGTTTCGTCGGAACAACTGCAGGCGCGGGCGGAAGAATTGCTGGCACGACCGGACGTTTCGTCCGTACATGTGCGTTCGGCCAAGAACAATTGCTACCAGTGCCGGATAGAACTGGCTTGAACACGAATTCGGCCCGGCATCTCTGCCGGGCCGAAAAGTTCTATCGCTCAGGCGACGTTCAGGACGGCCTCGGGCGCATAGGCATCATAGCCCAGCGCTTCGGCGACCGGCGCGTTGGTGACGCGGCCGCGATGGACATTGAGGCCGGCACGCAAATGCCGATCCTCGGCGATCGCCTTCAGGCCCTTGTCCGCGAGTTGCAGGCCGTAGTGAAGCGTCGCGTTGTTCAGCGCGTGCGCCGATGTCACCGGCACCGCGCCCGGCATGTTCGCCACGCAGTAGTGCACGATGCCGTCGACCTCGTAGGTCGGGTCGGAATGGGTGGTGGCATGCGAAGTCTCGAAGCAGCCGCCCTGGTCGATGGCGACGTCGACGATGACAGCACCCTTCTTCATGCCGGTCAGCATTTCGCGCGTCACCAGTTTCGGCGCCGCAGCGCCCGGAATGAGAACCGCTCCGATCACCAGATCGGCGGAGAACACTTCCTCTTCCAGCGCGTCGATGGTCGAATAGCGCGTGTGGACGCGGCCGGCGAAGAGATCGTCGAGCTGGCGCAGGCGCGGAATCGAGCGATCGATAATCGAGACATCGGCGCCAAGCCCGGCCGCCATCCGTGCCGCATGCAGGCCGACGACGCCGCCGCCGATGACCGTGACCTTCGCCGGCAAGACACCCGGCACGCCGCCGAGCAGGATGCCGCGGCCGCCATTGGCCTTCTGCAGAGAGGTCGCGCCCGCCTGGATCGCCAGGCGTCCGGCAACTTCGGACATCGGTGCAAGCAACGGCAGGCCACCGCGATCGTCGGTGACGGTTTCATAGGCGATCGCCGTGACGCCGGAATTGAGGAGACCCTTGGTCTGCTCCGGATCGGGCGCAAGATGAAGGTAGGTGTAGAGAATTTGGCCTTCGCGGAGTTGCGCCCATTCGGAGGGTTGCGGCTCCTTGACCTTGACGATCATGTCCGACTTTTCGAACACTTCCTTTGCCGTCGCGACAATCTTCGCGCCAGCGGCACGGTAAGCATCGTCATCCGCGCCGATCCCTGCCCCAGCCTTGGTTTCCACGATCACCTCGTGGCCATGGGCAACATATTCACGCACCGAGCCGGGCGTCAGGCCGACTCGATATTCATGGTTTTTGATTTCCTTCGGGCAACCGACACGCATCCTCGCGTTCCTCTCCTGTATGGGCTTTTCGCCGCTTTTGACGAGGCATTCAGCAAAACACGGCCTAGATCGAATGTCCTTGCAAAGAGGGAATCCCGGGCGCATTGATTTCGAATAGTATTGCGCGAACTGAAGCATTATTGAGGGAAACCACCAATGAGCGAACTCGATGCCATCGATCATGCGATTCTGCGCATCCTCCAGCAGAATGGCCGGATCTCGAATGCAGACCTCGCGGCGAAGGTCGGACTCTCTCCGTCCGCGTGCTCCCGCCGGGTCGACATCCTCGAAAAGTCAGGAACGATCGCCGGCTATCATGCACGCATCGCCCACAAGGCGCTCGACTACCAGATCATGGTGATCGTGCATATTTCGCTGTCGGGCCAGTTTGCCAAGACGCTTGCCGAGTTCGAGGCGGCAGTGAAACTCTGTCCGAACGTGCTCGTCTGCTACCTGATGTCGGGAGAATACGACTATATTCTGAGGGTCGCGGCCAAGGACCTGCAGGACTACGAGCGCATCCACCGCGATTGGCTCTCGGCGCTGCCCCATGTGGTCAAGATCAATTCCAGCTTCTCGTTGCGGGAAGTGATCGACCGGCCGAACGTCGGTATCTGAGCGAGCGGCCTACCGGCCGACGACACAATTGCGGCCGCGTCCCTTGGCGGCGTAGAGCCGAAGGTCGGCCTCGGACAGCAGGTTCTCGATCGCCGCTCCGTCGTCCGGTGTGGACGACAGGCCGATGCTCGCGGTCACCGGCCGCCCATCCGGCGTCGAGACGAGATCCGACACGGCTACGCGAATCTCGTCCGCCCGGCGCAAGGCATCGCCATGGGTCATTGCCGGGCAAAGGATCACGAACTCCTCGCCGCCATAACGAAACAGCCGATCGATCGGGCGCAGCTTCGATTTTACCGTCTCGACCAGCCGCTGCAGGACGCGATCGCCTTCCTGATGGCCGAAACGGTCGTTGACGCCCTTGAAATGGTCGACGTCGATGATCATCAGCGTAACCGCGGCGTTGCCGGCGCTCGCTGTGCGGAGCATTTCCGGCCCTTCGATTTCAAACCGGCTGCGGTCGAGCGAACCGGTCAGCGTGTCCTGTCCCGACCGCGAAAGCAGGTCTTCGTAGCGTTCGCGGAACGTCAAGGTGTTGAAGATATCGCCAAGTGGCCGATCCGACATAGCCAGGAACGGATGGCGCGAGGCATTGAGATACATGCCTGTCGCGATCGCAAAAAAGGGCGCCGCCAGCATCTTCGCCATCCAGCCGCCCCAGAAAACCTCAAGGGGCGCACCGTTCCACCAGCGTAGTGCCACGTAGAACGCAGCCTGGTCGAACGTCAGCACGACGACGCCGCAGATCAGGAATCGGACAGTCGCGAAACGCCGCAGCCACCGTCCCAGCCGCTCATAAAGCAAGATGATCATCAGCGAATCGAAATAGAGGATCGTCGTCCCCCAGACCATCAGCCAACCCATCTCGTCGATGAAGGCGAGGTCGGCGGATCGGTGCGCCACAATCGATACGGTATCGTGCTGGCGCAGCAAGAGGCTCAGCGCCACCGTCAGGAAATTGCCGGCGAGCAAGCCATAGATCGGCTGGCGAACGGTTGCCGCATCCTCCTTCACGTAGAGCAGCAGGATCATCATCAGCTTGCCGGAGAAAAGCACGGCCGAGCCGGGCGAGATCACGCCGAACGGCAATTGCACGTAGAAGACGGCCGCGAGATAGGTCTCGATGAAATGCATCACGCCGAGCGCGGCGACGAAGACGCCAAGTCCGAGCCGGACCCGTAGATGCAGCAGCCCGATCATCGCCGTGACGTAGACCAGCGCCTCGCCGACGAAGAGAAGAAGGTTGGCGTTTGGCATGCGCTTCAAAAAATCCGTTTCCCGAAGCCCGGTTAAACGGGAAGTTTGAAGAAAACTTTAGCGGGACCCGCAGTTGCCCGGCTTCAGAATGCGAAAATCTGCCGCTTTCGGAAATGTCGCCTTTCCGGCATAGTCGCCGCCAACCCACCGTGGTCCGCGCGTCAGCGGACAAACTCCGGATTGCACTCGTCTCGGAAGAACCGGGATCCTTGATAAATGGAGGACCGCATGCCAACGATGACATCCCCGTTCCACCTCACGCGCCGTTCGCTTCTCGCCGGGGCCGCAGCTTCCTCGGCGCTCGTCATCCTGCATCCGTTTTCCGTCCGCGCCGCCGCCAATCAGGCGCATCTCAGAATCATGGAAACGACGGACCTGCACGTCCACGTCTTTCCCTACGACTATTATGGCGACAAGCCCAACGATACGGTCGGTCTTGCCCGCACCGCCTCGATCATCGACGCCATCCGGGCCGAAGCGACAAACTCCATCCTGGTCGACAACGGCGATTTCCTCCAAGGCAATCCGATGGGCGACTACATCGCCTATCAGCGCGGCATGAAGGATGGCGATATCCACCCTGTCATCGCCGCCATGAACGTGCTCGGCTACGATTGCGGCACGCTCGGCAACCACGAATTCAACTATGGCCTGGACTTCATGTTCAAGGTCCTGAACGGCGCGAATTTCCCGCTCGTCTGCGCCAACCTGACGAAGGGCGCCCTTGCCGCCAATGGGCGTCAGGACGAGCTGTTTCTCAAGCCTTACGTCCTTCTCGACCGAAAGGTGAAAGATGGTTCCGGCACGGAGCATCCGATCCGCATCGGTCTCATCGGCTTCGTCCCGCCGCAGATCATGACCTGGGATGCCAAGAACCTCGAGGGCAAGGCCAATGCCCGCGATATCGTCAAGGCGGCCGAAGCCTGGGTGCCGCAGATGCGCGAGGAAGGCGCCGATATCGTCGTCGCGCTCTCGCATTCGGGCATCGGCCAGCAGTCCTATGCGGAGAACCTCGAAAACGCATCCGTGCCGCTGGCAGCGATCGCAGGCATCGATGCGATCGTCACCGGACATAGCCACCTGGATTTCCCCGGGCCGAAATTCGACGGCATCGCGGGGCTCGACAACACGAAGGGCCTGATCTCCGGTAAGCCCGGCGTCATGGGCGGCTTCTGGGGTTCGCATCTCGGCCTGATCGACCTGCTGATCGAACGCGAGGGTGGTGCCTGGCGTGTCGTCAACTCTACGAGCGAGGCACGGCCGATCTATCGTCGCGAAGAGAAGAAGGTGATCGCTGAAGTCACCGACAAGCCGGAGGTGCTGGCCGCCGCAAAGAAGGACCACGAGGCGACGCTCACTTATGTGCGCACGCCCGTCGGCAAGACCAGCGCGCCGCTCTATTCCTACTTCGCTCTGGTCGCGGACGACCCTTCCGTGCAGATCGTCAGCCAGGCGCAGACCTGGTACATCAAGGACATGCTGAAGGAGACCGAGTACCGCGACCTGCCGGTGCTTTCGGCCGCCGCTCCCTTCAAGGCCGGCGGCCGCGGCGGCGCGGACTACTACACCGACGTTCCGGCCGGCGACATCGCAATCAAGAACGTTGCCGACCTCTATCTCTACCCGAACACGGTGCAGGCCGTTGTCATCACTGGCGACCAAGTGCGCAACTGGTTGGAAATGTCCGCCGGCATCTTCAACGAGGTCAAGCCGGGCGCCACCGATGCACCGCTGATCAACGGCGGTTTCCCGTCCTACAATTTCGACGTCATCGACGGGGTCACCTACCAGATCGACCTTTCCGAGCCGCCGAAGTTCGACAAGGACGGCAACGTCATCAGTCCTTCCTCGAACCGCATCAAGAATCTGCAGTTCAACGGGAAAGCGATTGATCCGGCACAGAAATTCGTGGTCGCCACCAACAACTACCGGGCTGGCGGCGGCGGCAATTTCCCCGACATCGCCGCCGACAAGGTGGTGTTCGTAGCCCCCGACACCAACCGCGATGTCGTGGTGCGCTACATCATCGATCAGGGCACCATCAACCCCTCGGCCGACGCCAACTGGACCTTCGTGCCGCTCGCCAATACGAGCGTGACATTCGACAGCGGACCGAAGGCCCGGCAGTTCCTGGCGCAGGTGAAGGGTGTGGCGATCGAGGATGCCGGTGATGCCGCCGAAGGGTTTGCTCGCTTCCGGATCAAGCTCTGAGCCCCAGTCAAACGAAGATCGGGCCGCCACCCGTGGCGGCCCGCCGCTTTTTGGCAGGCGACGAAGGTTCAGCCGAATCAGCGAAGCCTATGGCAGGCTGCCCAAAGGCAATGCGAGACATTAATAATGTCCGCTAACTATATGAGAAGATTTGGATATGCCGCAGGCGGCAACCGATCAAACCTGGCGCGACTGGGCGTCGTCGGAAAACAGCGACGGGCCGGTCTGGTCGATGATCTGGCGTCCCTTGCGCAGCGCGGCGTCGATCGCGTCCTGCTCGGATGTGAAGAGATCGGCGCGAATGAAGCTGCGGATTTTGGCGCTGCCATCGGCCGAGGGCTTCTCGATACTGCCCGCCAGGCGAAACTGCGAGCCCTCGCGCATGGGCGTCGCGCGGATGGTGCATTCGGCATAGGCCTCGGTCTTGCCGGGCGCAGCCTGCGTCTGGTTTTCGGAGGAACCCGAACGGCCGAACAATTTCGAGAAAAACGATGCCATGACCAAGACTTAGACGCCGCAGCCGGCACTGTCAAAGCTTAAGTGCCGATTTTCGACCGCGGCGCCGTCATCCCGGCCTAGATGATGAGATTGGAGAGGATTTCGTTCTCGGTGATGTCCTGGTAACGCAATCCAGCGGCGTCGAAGCGGGCCTTCAGCACTGGGAAATTCTCGGCGTGCTTGGTCTCGATGCCGATCAGGATGGAGCCGAAATTGCGCGCCGATTTCTTCAGATATTCGAAGCGCGAAATATCGTCCTCGTCCCCGAGCAGATTGAGGAAATCGCGAAGCGCGCCCGGTCGCTGCGCCATGCGCAGGATGAAGTATTTCTTGAGCCCCGCGTGGCGCATTGCCCGCTCCTTTACGTCCGGCAGGCGCTCGAAGTCGAAGTTGCCGCCGGACACGACGGCAACCACCGTCTTGCCCGCAAGCGCCTCGGGGCCCAGCGCTTCCAGCGCCGCAACCGAGAGGGCGCCCGCCGGTTCCAGCACGACGCCTTCGACATTCAGCATATCGACGATCGTCAGGCAGATCGCATTCTCCGCCAAGAGCATCACCTGATCGGCGGAAAAGCGGCGGAGGGCCGCAAAATTGAGGTCGCCAATCCGTCCGACTGCGGCACCGTCGACGAAATTGTCGACCTGATCGAGGGTGACGACGCTGCCGGTTTCGAGGCTCTCGCGCAGGCTGGGCGCGCCGGCGGGTTCGCAGAAGATGAAGTGATCCGCGGCGATCACGTCCTTGAGATACCCCGTCACGCCGGCGGCAAGGCCACCGCCGCCGACGGGCAGAACAACGAGATCGGGTGTCACGCCATCAGGCAGTTGCCAGACAATTTCAGCGGCGACGCTTGCCTGGCCCTCGATGATATCGGCATGATCGAAAGGCGGCACCATGACGCCGCCGATCGCTTCGACGTGATCGCGCGCCGCCTTGTAGCACTGGTCGAAGATATCGCCGACGAGGCGGATGGTGATGAATTCGCCGCCGAACATGCGGGTCTTGTCGATCTTTTGCTGCGGCGTCGTCACCGGCATGAAAACGACGCCAGGCACGCCGAAATGGCGGCAGACGAAGGCAAAGCCCTGGGCGTGGTTGCCGGCCGAGGCGCAGACGAAGGTCTTGCCGGATGCGTCGGCGCCGAGCGCCTTGCGGAAGAAGTTGAACGCGCCGCGGATCTTGTAGGAGCGCACGGGCGACAGGTCTTCGCGCTTGAGGTAGATATTGGCACCGTAGCGCGCGCTCAAGTGCTCGTTGAGCTGCAGCGGCGTCGGCGGGAAGATCTCCCGCAAGGCTTCGGTTGCGGCTTCGACATCCTGCTTCATCGCGTGCGGTCTTCCGTTGAGTTGGTCGATGGCTGTGGCTATTGCACATTGCAACGCCCGAAGCCATCGCTTTGACTCGAATCGGACCGCCGTGAACAATGCAGCCGCATCCCCTTCGGCCGGGACGTCCGCAACACTTTCCGGGAAATTGAACGCTTGAACGCAACCTTGATCCGGCATGCCGTGCACATCGCGGCAATCCTCGGCATATACCTGGCGGGCGCCATGCTCGTGCCAGCGATGGTCGATCTCTATTACGGCCACCCGGACTGGCCGATCTTCACCGCTTCGGCCTTCATGGTCGGAGGCCTGTCGCTCGCGACCTTCATGGCGACCCGCATGGGGCCGCCGCCGTTTTCCAAGAAGTTCGGATTCGTCCTGGTCAATCTGTTGTGGGCGGTCTTTTCCGTGGTCGGAGCAATCCCGCTCTGGCTGTCGTCGCTCGATCTTGATTTTGCCCAGGCGCTTTTCGAGTCCGTCTCGGCAATTACCACGACCGGCGGCACCGTCATCGTCGGTCTCGACGACGCGCCGCCGGGGCTTCTGGTCTGGCGTTCGCTGCTCTGCTGGCTGGGCGGCATCGGCATCGTCGTGCTCGGCCTGTTCATCATCCCCTATCTCAGGGTCGGCGGCATGTCCTTCTTCAAGATGGAATCCTCCGACACCAGCGACAAACCGTTCGCGCGCCTCGCCAGCTTCAGCCGCGCCTTCCTGATCGTCTATGTCGTCATCACGCTTCTCTGCGCGATCGGCTACTTCCTGACCGGCATGAGCCGCTTCGACGCCGTCAACCATGCAATGTCGACGGTCGCGACCGGCGGCTTTTCCACCCATGATGCGTCCTTCGCCTATTTCGGCAGCATCCCGCTGCTCTGGACGGCGACCTTCTTCATGGCGCTCTGCAGCCTGCCCTTCTCGATCCTGATCGTGCTGGTGGCACGCGGCCGGCTCGACGCGCTGCGCGATCCGCAGATCATCGTGTTTCTCGGCTATCTCTCGGCCTTCTCAATCGCGGTCGCCGTTTATCACCGCCTCGCGAATGGCGTCGAATTTCACCTGGCGCTGGCGCATTCCTTCTTCAACATCACCTCGATCCTCTCGACCAGCGGCTATGCCAGCCAGGATTACAGTCTCTGGGGGCCCTTCGTCGTCATGGCCGCCTTCACCGCCACCTTCATGGGCGGCTGTTCCGGATCGACGGCAGGCGGCATCAAGGCCTATCGCTTCATCGTGCTCTTCAACGCGATCCGGTCGGGGCTCAACAGACTCGTCTACCCCAACGCGATCTACGCCGTGCGCTACGGCACAAATCCCGTCGATGCCGACACGCAACGCGCGATCTTCCTGTTCTTCATCACCTATATCCTGCTCTGGGCCTTCGGGAGCCTCGCCATGGGTGCGCTCGGCTATGATCTGATCACTGCGACATCGGCAGTCATCACCTGCCTTTCAAATGTCGGTCCAGGGCTTGGCCCCATCATCGGACCGGCGGGTAACTTCTCGACGCTCGGCGATCCCGAACTCTATCTACTGTCGCTGATGATGCTGCTCGGCCGTTTGGAGGTTCTGACCGTGCTCGTGATCCTGACGCCGGTGTTCTGGAAGCATTGACCATCGGCCCGCCGGCCCTATCGTCTTGACTCGATGCGGCAGATGCCGAAAGTCGGTGTCATCCGGCGAGGGGGAAAACGTCATGGTGAAACATATGCTTCTTCTGGCGACGCTGACCGCCGCCACGACACTATCCGGAAATCTGATCGCACACGCCGGACCACTCACCGATGCCGCGGCGCAGGCGGAGAAGCTTGCCGCTTCGGGTGACGCTGCAAAAGCCCGCGACCTCCTTCGCCAGGCGATCAGCGACTTTTCGCAAAAGCTACCCTTCGCGATCGGCAAGGCGATTTTTGTTTCCAAACAGCCGACTGGCTATGCGATGTACCAGCCGAGGGACAACTCGGTCTTCAAGGAGGGCGAGTCGCTGATCTCCTACATCGAGCCGATTGGCCTCTCCTGGAAGGATGCCGCCGAGAAAGGCAAGCTCGAGAGCCACTTCACAGTCGATTTCGACATCCTCAACCCGAAGGGCGACGTGCTCGCCGGGCAAAAGGCCTTCGGCGATTTCACCTTCACCGGCTATCTCAGAAACCAGGAAATCTATGCGACGCTGACCATCGATGTTTCCGGCGCGCCGGCGGGCGAATATGTGCTGCGCTTCCACTTCAACGACATCAACAGCGGCAAGAGGGCCAGCGTCGACCAGCCCTTCAAGATTGCCGGACCGTAAGACCATGCCTGATGCAATAACGACCGTTGGTTTCGATGCCGACGATACCCTCTGGCAGAACGAGCAGTTTTTTCGCCTGACCGAGGCTCGCTTCGCCGAACTTCTCAGTCCCCACACCGACACCGAGCATCTGTCCGAACGGCTGCTTGCCGCAGAAAAACGCAATCTCCGTCTCTACGGGTTCGGCATAAAAGGCTTTGTCCTCTCGATGGTCGAAACCGCGGTGGACGTGACGGAGGGGAAAGTCCCCTCTTCCGTCATCGCCGAAATCCTGGCGGCCGGCCGCGACATGCTCGTGCACCCGGTCGAGCCGCTCCCGCATGCCAAGGAAACACTTGACGCCCTTCATGACCAGGTCCGGCTCGTCTTGATCACCAAGGGTGATCTCTTCGACCAGGAGCGCAAACTTGCCGCCTCCGGCCTTGGCGACTATTTCGACGCCGTCGAAATCGTCAGCGACAAGAATGCCGGCACCTACGAGCGCATCTTCAAGCGCCATGGCGACGGCCCGTTGAAGAGCCTGATGGTCGGCAATTCGCTAAAGTCCGATATCGTCCCCGCGCTCGATGCGGGCAGCTGGGGCGTCTATGTCCCGCACGCGCTCACCTGGTCATTCGAGCACCACGACAAGCCGGAGCATCACCCGCGTTTCCGCGAGATCGAGCATCTCGGCGGACTGGCCGCGCTCGTTCGTGGTTTGAGCGACTGACCTGCTCCGCCTCATCCGCAAGACAGGTCGTCCATTGGTGCGGGCGACGGGAATCGAACCCGTACGGTTTCCCGAGGGATTTTAAGTCCCTCGCGTACATCAGGTCTACGCCGGATCCGGCGCTCCGAGCACCGCCAAATCGATGCAAGAAGAAGCGGTAGACAGCGGCACGCGGACGATTTCCAGGGAAGGCGCGGGAAAAGCGAAGGCGCATCCCCTTGACGCAGCAGCGTAAGTGATTGATCTAAGAGCTCATGCGGGCGTGGCGAAACTGGTAGACGCAAGGGACTTAAAATCCCTCGGCCTTGGCCGTACGGGTTCGACCCCCGTCGCCCGCACCAGACAGACGGCTTTCAGGATCATTGGGCGGCCGGCATCCAACCCTCGCTCGGCAGCGACAGGTTTGCGCCGGAAAAGGTGGCCGCTCAGTTGTTGTAGTAGTAGCAATCGCATTCCGCCTGGTGAGCATCGTCGTGCCATACCCGGACGGCGAGTTTCGAAGCGCATCCCTCGTCTTCCAGCCTGAGGCCGAGAAGCGAGACCGCTGCCGCCTTGGAATTGGGGGCGTCCACCTCGATTGCCGATCCGACCTGGTGGACTCCCTGCCGCGGGGTCCAGGTGAAGATCTGAACGCTATAGTGCATCGAATATCCTCCGTGGAGAGATGGTGTGCACGCAATACTGTTGCAGAACGCTGGAGCGGAATGAGGAAGCGTTGACGTTTCCGCCCGCATCCTAGTCTAAGCTATTATAATCGATCACGTTTGCGATATTGTGTCGCCCGACCAAAATCATCGTGATCTGGTGTTCGGATTGAGCCGGTTGCCTTGAAGCGAACTAACCGTCTTCTACAGTCGCCTCCGGTCGATCGCCGCCGTCTGTGTGTTCGAAGTGCCAGCGACCCTGCTCGTCCTGGAAACTGATATCTTCGTCGTCACCGCCAACCTGCTGTTCAGCGGCGGCGGCCTTGGCGGCGGCGAGCGCCAATTCGCGGCTGGGAAAGGGTTCCGAAAATGCGTCGGCAGCCTTGTAGGCCCAGCCTCCGTCATGAGGAACGATGGTGTAAGTGATCCTCGCCATACTTCCCTCCAACAGTCCGAAAGACGCTTCGGTCTTCGGGCGGGCCGTTGCCGCACAGCCCTTCTTTCCTCCTCGTCAAAGGCATGCTCATGCCGAACGCCGCGGATATTACCACAGGTACGGTGCGAATTGCCACCTTCGCGAATCACCTGGGAACGGTGTGCAGCGAATCAAAAGAGCGGCCCCTCTCGGAGCCGCCCTTGATCAAGAAATCCAATATGTTGAGCGATCAAACCGCGAGCTTCGCGGCGATCTTGGCGACATGTGCGCCCTGGAAGCGAGCGGCCTCGAGTTCGACCTCGGAGGGCTGACGCGAACCGTCGCCACCGGTGATCGTCGAGGCGCCGTAGGGCGAGCCGCCCTTGATCTCGTCGAGGCCCATCTGCCCCTGGAAAGCATAGGGAAGGCCGACGACGACCATGCCGTGGTGCATCAGGGTCGGGATGAAGCCGAGGATCGTCGACTCCTGGCCGCCGTGCTGCGTCGCCGAGGATGTGAAGACCGAGCCGACCTTGCCGACCAGCTTGCCCTTGGCCCACAGGCTGCCGGTCTGGTCGATGAAGTTGCGCATCTGCGAGGCAACCGTGCCGTAGCGCGTGCCCGCGCCGAAGATGATCGCGTCATACTGCGCAAGTTCCTCGACATTGGCGATCGGCGCTGCCTGGTCCAGCTTGTAGTACGAAGCCTTGGCAACTTCTTCCGACACCAGCTCGGGAACGCGCTTGACGTCGACCTCGGCGCCGGCCGATTTCGCGCCTTCGGCCACCGCATAGGCCATCGTTTCGACGTGTCCGTATGCCGAATAATAGAGAACAAGAACCTTGGCCATTAAATGCTCCTTTGGATTCAAGCGATCCCACTTGATCACCGCTACCGGGAAGATTTATCAAAATGCGGCCGCTTGCCAGGAGTTGTCCGGGAAACAGACTGTTCTTGCTCGTCGAACAATGAACAATCACTGTTAAACGATTGGCTTATATAAATAGGAATTATCGATGAGCCCAAAAATCGTCACTGCCGCGATGGTCGCCATCGGCGACGAACTTCTGTCGGGTCGAACCAAGGACAAGAACATCGGCCATCTCGCCGACATGATGACCATGGTTGGCATCGATCTGCGCGAAGTCCGGATCGTCGCCGATGACGAGGCTGCGATCGTCGAAGCCATCAACGCCGTGCGCGGCCGCTACGACTACGTCTTCACGTCAGGTGGTATCGGCCCGACGCATGACGACATCACCGCCGACGCGGTGTCGCGCGCCTTTGGCGTCGAATGCGTCTACGATCCGGAGGCGATGGCCCTGCTCGCTGCAATGTACGAGCGCCGCGGCATGGAGTTCACCGAGGCGCGCAAGCGCATGGCACGCATGCCGCTAGGTGCACGCCATATTCCAAATCCCGTCTCCACTGCACCGGGCTTCGCCATCGGCAACGTGCATGTCATGGCCGGCGTGCCGCAGGTATTCCAGGCCATGCTCGACGCCTTGCTGCCCGGCCTTCAGGTCGGTTCGCCCCTGCTCTCCCGGACCGTGCGCTCACCTTTCGGTGAAGGCGATATCGGCAGTCCGCTGACTGAGGTGCAGAAGAACCATCCGGAGACGAGCATCGGCTCCTACCCCAAGTTCGACGGCAAGAACTTCTCGACCGATATTGTCGTGCGTGCCCGCGATCCACAGGCGCTGGCTGCGGCCGAAGCCGACGTGCAGGCAATGATCCAGGCGATCACCGAAGCGCGCGCGAAGACCTGATTGCGACTGCATAGTTCCTGAGATTGGATCGATTGAAGCACAAATATGCGGCAGGCCCGATGCCCTGCAGCGAGCTTGGCGTGTCTTAGAGGATACGCGGCGCTGTAGAGCCTTGCGCTTTGACCGCCATTGCCGTTATTGCATGTCGGCAAATCAGGATGACGCGTTCCCGCCTGCCCGATCTGCCGGACGCTTCGCCTTTACCTCGTACAGACAAGCCGGAGCCCACCCATGTCGCTGCCCGATAAAGCCTTTCCCGTCTCCTGGGACCAGTTCCACCGCGATGCCCGCGCCCTCGCATGGCGCCTTGCCGACAACGGCCAGGAATGGCGCGCCATGGTCTGCATCACGCGGGGCGGGCTGGTTCCTGCGGCGATCATCTGCCGCGAGCTCAATATCCGCATGATCGAAACCGTCTGCGTCGCGTCCTACCACGACTATGACACGCAGGGTCAGATGAAGGTGCTGAAGGGCATCGCGCCCGAAATCGCCGAGAATGGCGGCGAAGGCGTGTTGATCGTCGACGACCTGACCGATACCGGCAAGACCGCCGCGGAAGTGCGCGCCATGCTGCCGAAGGCGCATTTTGCCGCCGTCTACGCCAAGCCGAAGGGCCGGCCGATGGTCGACACCTTCGTTACCGAAGTAAGCCAGGACACCTGGATCTACTTCCCCTGGGACATGGGCTTCACCTATCAGGAGCCGATCGCGAAGGGTACGCGCGGCTAAGAGCCGGGCATTCGACCCAAGCGCCTCAAGCGGTCCCTTCGTTGAGGGCCGGTTGCTTGAGGCGCTGCTTTAGCCGGCCTCACGCCATTGGCGGTATGGCGCCAATCAATGTCTCGGCCGTCAGTCCCCGCCCGGCCTGACTGCCGGCTACACCGTGTCGCCAGACGGCGGCGGCCGCTGCCTCGAAGGCCGGCATCCCCCGAGCAAGATGTGCGCCGATGATGCCGGCGAGAACGTCTCCCGAACCGGCGGTTGCCAGCCACGGCGGCGCATTGTTGTTGATCACGGCCCGGCCGTCGGGTGCGGCGATCACCGTGTCCGCTCCCTTGTAGACGATGACAGCGTGGCTGACGCGCGCCGCCGCCTGCGCCTTCTCAATCTTGGAGAGGGCGTCGTCGCCGGCAATATCGGGAAAGAGGCGGGCGAATTCGCCTTCATGCGGCGTCATGACCATCTGGCCGCCGGCTCTCACAAGCGCGGAGAAGAGCTCTTCGCGGTTCGCCCGGAACGATGTGATGCCGTCGGCGTCGAGCACGAAGGACCGGTCGCAGAGCGCCAACACAAAATCCCTCGTCTTCTTGCCGACGCCGAAACCGGGCCCAAGGACGAAGCTGCCCAAGCGGTGATCCTGCAGCCATTTCGTCAGGTCTCGCTTACCCTCCACTTCCCTCACCATCACGGCGGTCAACTGCGAGGCGTTGATGCCGAGCGCGGCTTTTCCCGTGGCCACCGTGACCAATCCGGCGCCGGCCGCAAGGCCGGCCGTCGCAGCCAACCGCGCGGCGCCCGTCGCTTGCCGGTCCCCGGAGAAGACGACGAGATGGCCACGCTTGAACTTGTGCGTCGATGGAGCGAGATCACCACTCCAACCCGACCAGACAGCCGGCGAGTTCAGACGCAGTCGGCCGGCTCCGGCCAGCACAATGCGCGGCGGGATCCCAATATCGAAGACTTCGAGCGTCCCGCACAGGAATCGGCCAGGCAAAAGCCAATGGCCCGGTTTCGGCGCCATGAAGGTTACCGTGTGGCGGGCTGCGAAAGCTGCGCTGCGGATTTCACCGGTCCGTCCATCGATGCCGCTTGGCAGATCGACGGCAATGACCGGGAGCTTGCTTGCGTTGACACGCTCGATCAGTTGAACGGTCTCACCCGAAAGATCGCGCGAGAGCCCTGCCCCGAACAGCGCATCGACGATGACATCGCCGACCCGCGGTTCGAACTCCGTGAGCGATGCCACCGCTCCGTGCCATTCCGACCGCGCCCGTGCGGCGTCGCCCTGAAGTGCCGCGGGGTTGCCGAGTGCAAAGACCGCGACGTCCGCGCCACTCTCCGCGAGACCGCAGGCGGCGACATAACCATCGCCGCCGTTATTGCCCGGCCCGCAAAGCACGACGAAACGGAGAGCATCCGGGCAGCATCGCAGCGCCGCAGCGGTCACGGCCAGGCCGGCGTTGCGCATCAGCGTAAAGCTATCGATGCCGGATTGGGCGGCCGCCTGATCGATTGCGGTCATTTCCGAGGGCGTGATCAACAAGTGCTGAAGTTCGGAGCGCATGACCCAGACTTATCCACGCCCGGCGGCCCGAAGCAAGGCCCACCGTCGCGGCACACAATATGCCCTCTAATTATGCATCTGCACATATTTGTTGCTCAAATAACGTGCTCCACCCCGTCAATGAGCAAAGGCAACGGCCAGGACCGGGCAACTTTCGATCGAAAATCATAAAAATTAGGCAGATCACCGTCAAGAATGGCGTGGAAACGCCGCGATCCGGGTCTCGGCAGCAGATTTTTTGTCATTCCGACAGATTTTCGCAGAAAAACTGGCATGCAACGTGCATATTCAGGGCGAGCGGGCATGATCCTGCTTTAAAGGGAGAAGCGGAGAGACATTTTCTCATGAAAAAGATCGAAGCGATCATTAAGCCCTTCAAGCTCGACGAAGTGAAGGAAGCCCTTCAGGAAGTCGGCCTGCAGGGCATTACCGTCACGGAAGCCAAGGGCTTCGGGCGACAGAAGGGCCACACGGAGCTTTATCGCGGTGCCGAATACGTGGTGGACTTCCTGCCGAAGGTAAAGGTCGAAGTCGTGCTGGCGGATGAAAACGCGGAGGCCGTCATCGAGGCGATCCGCAATGCCGCGCAGACCGGCCGCATTGGTGACGGAAAGATTTTCGTTTCCAATGTGGAAGAAGTCATCCGAATTCGCACGGGCGAAACCGGCCTCGACGCCATCTGATATCTCACGGGCCGTCCGGCCCGGTTCTTTTCAAACCTCGTCATCTCACACAGGGAATTACGGCAAATGACGACTGCAAGCGATATTCTGAAGCAAATCAAGGACAACGACGTCAAGTTCGTCGACCTGCGCTTTACCGACCCCAAGGGCAAGCTGCAGCACGTAACGATGGACGTCGTCTGCGTCGATGAAGACATGTTCGCCGACGGCGTCATGTTCGACGGCTCCTCGATTGGCGGCTGGAAGGCGATCAACGAGTCCGACATGGTGCTGATGCCCGATCCGGAAACAGCGCATATGGACCCGTTCTTCGCGCAGTCGACGATGGTCATCATCTGCGACATTCTGGACCCGGTTTCCGGCGAAGCCTACAACCGCGACCCGCGCGGCACGGCCAAGAAGGCGGAAGCCTACCTCAAGGCCTCCGGCATCGGCGACACCGTCTTCGTCGGCCCGGAAGCCGAGTTCTTCGTTTTCGACGACGTCAAGTACAAGGCCGATCCGTACAACACCGGCTTCAAGCTCGACTCCTCCGAACTGCCGTCGAACGACGACACCGACTATGAGACCGGCAACCTCGGTCACCGTCCGCGCGTCAAGGGCGGCTATTTCCCGGTTCCGCCGGTCGACAGCTGCCAGGACATGCGTTCGGAAATGCTGACGGTTCTCGCCGAGATGGGCGTGACGGTCGAAAAGCACCACCACGAAGTGGCTGCCGCCCAGCATGAGCTCGGCGTCAAGTTCGACGCGCTGGTTCGCAACGCCGACAAGATGCAGATCTACAAGTACGTCGTGCACCAGGTTGCCAATGCCTATGGCAAGACCGCAACCTTCATGCCGAAGCCGATCTTCGGCGACAACGGCTCGGGCATGCACGTGCATCTGTCGATCTGGAAGGACGGCAAGCCGACCTTCGCAGGCGACGAATATGCCGGCCTGTCGGAAACCTGCCTCTACTTCATCGGCGGCATCATCAAGCATGCCAAGTCACTGAATGCCTTCACCAACCCGTCGACGAACTCCTACAAGCGTCTCGTCCCGGGCTATGAAGCGCCGGTTCTGCTCGCCTACTCGGCCCGCAACCGTTCGGCCTCCTGCCGCATTCCGTTCGGCACCAACCCGAAGGCCAAGCGCGTCGAAGTCCGCTTCCCGGATCCGACCGCCAACCCCTATCTCGCCTTCGCAGCCATGCTGATGGCTGGCCTCGACGGCATCAAGAACAAGCTGCACCCGGGCAAGGCCATGGACAAGGACCTCTATGACCTGCCGCCGAAGGAACTGAAGAAGATCCCGACCGTCTGCGGCTCGCTGCGCGAAGCGCTCGAAAGCCTCGACAAGGATCGCAAGTACCTGACCGCCGGCGGCGTGTTCGACGACGACCAGATCGATTCCTTCATCGAACTGAAGATGCAGGAAGTGATGCGCTTCGAAATGACCCCGCATCCGGTCGAGTACGACATGTACTACTCGGTCTAAGCCCACCGGCAACATCGACTTAGCTGCCGGCACGGTAAGAGCATGAAGAGCCGGCGGTTCCTCGAAGAGCCGCCGGTTTTTCTTTCGGCTTTCGCTTTCGTCCGCGGAGGCGGCCCCTTGCGCAGGCGGCACCGTTTGCGGAATTGTGTGATATTATGATGGCGGCAACCTTTGCGCGTCCAGCCGGGCGCACGGCGCCGAAGGTCAACGCAGGGCGGAAGGGAGATCCCTATTGATGTTTTGGGTTCGCCAACCCAGATAATCTCCTGAAAGGATGTGTTGCGTCATGAAACAAAGAAACGCCAAATTCGAGATCGGACAGGTGGTTCGCCATCGGATTTTCCCGTTCCGCGGCGTCATTTTCGACGTCGATCCGGAATACGCCAACACCGAAGAGTGGTGGAACGCTATTCCGCAGGAGATCCGCCCGAGCAAGGATCAACCCTTCTACCATCTGTTCGCCGAAAACGATGACAGCGAATATGTCGCCTACGTTTCCGAGCAGAACCTGGAGTTCGACGACAGCGACCGGCCGATGCGCCACGCCCAAGTCGATGCCCTGTTCGATAAGGATGGCGTCGGCCACTACAAGCCCAAGGCGACTTTCCGTCACTGAAGCATGCCGCAAAAGTGCGTGGCGTTTTGAGATGAAATATCGAAGGCTCAACGAACCCTAAGATCGCGACGCGCTTCAAGGCTTTTGCCCCGGATAAAATGAAAACGCCCGGACGTTAAGTCCGGGCGTTTCTTTTGGCGATCGCGAGCGATCGCTCAGTTCTGCTTGGCAGCCTTCTGGGCTTCCTCGAGCTTCTTGCGGGCGTCCTCGGCCTTCTTCTGCATTTCTTCCTGCAGGAGGCGCTGGCGCTCTTCGAGCTGCGACTGTTCGATCGGTTCGCCGTCGAATACACCGGTGAAGCCTGTGAGGGCCATCTTGATCGGGTTCGGCGCACGCTGGAAGTTCACCGACGTGAAGACGACTTCATTGCCCTTCTTCAGGCTTGCGATCAGCTGGTCGGAGAGCGGCGCTTCAGCGACGCACTTGTCCGGCATGCAGATGGCGTAGTCGAGCTTCACCGGCTTGCCGCCGTCGATCTGCATCTGGACACCGGTCGGGATGAGGCGTGCGGACGGTACGGAAACCTGCAGGACCTTGCGATTGACCTTGCCGCTTACGGTGATGAGGCCGACAGCGGTCACGAGCTGGCCGTTATTGGCGGTCAGCAGGTTCTGAACGATGCAGACGTCATTGTCTTCCTGCTTGGTGCAGACCTTGAACCAGCCCTGCGGCGGCTTGCCACCCGCCTGCTGGGCGGATGCAACACCCGGCACGCCCGCAGCAGCTACAGAGAGCGCCAGCGCTGCCATACCCGAGCGTTTGGTAAAATTCGACTTGAAGATCATTGTGATTCCGTCTCCTGAAATCCGGTAACGGAACAATTCGTTCCGCAGGTGAGTATCGTCAGCCGCCGTTGTCCTGTTGGCCAAATAAGGCAAATGCATGACCCCGTTTCCGGAAACACCTGTTACATTGGCTCGCTTCGATTATCCAGTGTTTCCTGTCATTTTTTGACTTGCGACTGGGTGGAATTTGGGCGGCGGATCGGTTGGATTCATCGGTCACCGTTGCTAACGTTTAGGGAATCGGCCTGTTGATACCCCTTCACGGGAGGTGACTTTGCGTTCAATTCTCTCCGGTCTGGCACTGCTCATGACCGTCACTTCGTTCGCCAACGGCGCGGCAGCCGCTCCTGTCCATGCCATCGCGATGCATGGCGAGCCGGCGCTGCCAGCCGATTTCAAGAACTTTCCCTACGTCAATCCGAACGTGAAGAAGGGCGGGAAGATCTCTTACGGCGTCGTCGGCAGCTTCGACAGCCTCAATCCCTTCATCCTGAAAAGCATGCGCACGACGGCGCGCGGCATGTGGGACCCGGAATACGGCAACCTCGTCTACGAATCGCTGATGCAGCGCTCGCGCGACGAGGCCTTCACCATGTACGGCCTGCTCGCCGAATCGGTCGAATGGGATGACGACCGGACCTTCATCCAGTTCAACCTCAATCCCAATGCCCGCTGGGCCGACGGGCAGCCGGTAACCGCTGAAGACGTCATCTTCAGCTTCGAACTGCTGCGCGACAAGGGACGGGTTCCCTTCAGCAACCGCCTGGCCAAGGTGGCAAAGATGGAGAAGGTGGGCGACCGCAGCGTCCGCTTCACCTTCACCGAAGAGGCGGACCGCGAACTTCCGTTGCTGCTCGGGCTCTCGCCGGTGTTGCCGAAGCATGCAATCGACGTTGCGACCTTCGAGCAGACCAGCTTGAAACCGCCGCTCGGCTCCGGTCCCTATCGCGTCGCCGAAGTGAAGCCCGGCGAGCGCATCGTCTACAAGAGAAACCCGGACTATTGGGCGAAGGACCTGCCGTCGAAAGTCGGCCAGGACAATTACGACGAAATCTCCGTCGAGTATTTTCTCCAGGAAAATTCGCTGTTCGAGGCGTTCAAGAAGGGCGAGATCGACGTCTATCCCGAAGGCAGCGCCACCAAATGGGCGCGCGGCTATGATTTTCCGGCTGTCCGCACCGGCGAGGTCGTCAAGGAAACCTTCAAGCCGAAGACGCCCTCGGGCATGCTCGGCATCGTATTCAATACCCGCAGGCCGATGTTCGACAATCTCAAGCTCCGGCAGGGTCTGGCGCTGGTGTTCGACTTCGAGTGGGTCAACAAGAACCTCTTTGACGGCGCCTATACGCGCACCCAGAGCTACTGGCAGAATTCGACGCTGAGCTTCCTCGGCGCGCCGGCCGACGACCGCGAACTCGGCCTCATCGGCGATGCGCGCGAGCGTATCAATCCGGCGATTCTCGATGGCACATACCGGCTGCCGGTGACCGACGCCTCCGGTCGCGATCGCAACGTGCTGCGCGTCGCCGTTTCGCTGATGCGGGAGGCCGGCTTCCAGATAAAGGACGGCAAGATGGTGAACGCCAACGGCGCGCCGCTCGCCTTCGAGATCATGAGCCAGAATGCGGGCCAGGAAAAGATCGCGCTGGCCTACCAGCGCTTTCTCGCCCCGCTCGGTATTCAGGCTTCCGTACGCACCGTCGACGATTCGCAGTACCAGCAGCGCAGCCAATCCTTCGACTACGACGTGATCATCAAATCCTTCCCGTCGACTTTGTCGCCCGGCGTCGAACAGGTCGGGCGCTGGTCCTCCCAGTCGCGGGACCGGCAGGGGAGCGACAACTTTGCCGGCGTAGCCGACAAGGATGTCGACCGCATGATCAACAACATTCTCCAGGCCCGGACGACCGAGGATTTCACGGCCGCCGTACGTGCGCATGACCGGTTGCTGGTCAATAATTCCTACCTAGTGCCGCTCTATCACCTGGACGCGCAGTGGGTGGCCAGGCACAAGCATATCGGCCGCCCCGATGTATTGCCGCTTTACGGCTATCAACTTCCGACCTGGTGGGATCAAAACGCGCAGTAGAGGGTTGGTTCCCTTTTGGTAACGCATTGAAAGCCGGGTCAAACCGGCTTATCTCGCCGACATACCAAATAAGGAAAGGCACCCGCACCATGGAAACCGTCAGCATCGATATCGTCTCGGACGTCGTCTGCCCCTGGTGCTATCTCGGCAAGGCGAGACTCGATCAGGCGATCGCCAATGTTCCGGACGTGCTCGTCACGGTCAATTGGCGTCCCTATCAGCTCAATCCCGACCTGCCGCCCGAAGGCGTCGACCACAAGCAGCATCTGGCCGCAAAGCTCGGCGGTCAGGCAGCCGTCGATCGCGCGCATGACATGCTGCGCGAGCTCGGAAACGCCGACGGCATTGCCTTCGACTTCGATGCCGTGAAGATCAGCCCGAACACGCTCGATGCCCATCGGCTCGTGCGCTGGGCTGCAACCAACGGCGAACCGACGCAATCGGCCGTCGTCGGCCTGCTCTTCAAGGCCAATTTCGAAGAAGGTCGCAACGTCGGCGATCACGCCGTGCTGCTGGATATCGCCGAGAAGGCCGGTCTCGATCGGCCCGTCATCGCCGCATTGCTGAACTCCGACGCCGACAAGGACGCCGTCAAGGAAGAGGTCGGGATGGCGCGCGAGATGGGCGTGACCGGCGTGCCCTGCTTCATTCTCGACGGACAATATGCCGTGATGGGAGCGCAAACCGTCGACGTATTGACGAATGCGCTGCGCGAAATCGCGCAAATGAAGGCGAGCGGCAAACCCAACTGAGCAGCCCTGTCTCCTTAAGTCGATTCGAGGAGACATGCAGCAAATCTAAAGCGCTACGGCGACCTTCGCGCGTCTGAAAAGGCGCGCGGCGCTGTAGTCTGGCGCTACGGCAGCACGCTACAAAACGTGGCTACTTCGCCAGGCCCGCGAGCTGCGTCATCACCATCGCAGCGCCTGAAAGGCGCTTCTCCGGCGTTGCCAGCTCCCTTTGGAAGAAGATGCTGTGATCCGGCCGGATCTTCGCGAGCGTGCCCTGCTTGGCGATGTAACCGACCAGCGCCGCCGGGTTCGGGAACTCCTTGTTGCGGAGCTGGACGACGACCCCCTTCGGCCCGGCATCGAGCTTCTCGACATTGGCCGTACGGCAGAGCGACTTGATGTATACGATCTTCAGGAGGTGCTGGACCTCGATCGGCAACGGCCCGAAGCGGTCGATCATCTCGGCGCCGAAGCCGTCGATTTCCTTGAGATCCGTCAGTTCACCCAGGCGGCGGTAGAGACCGAGCCTCAGGTGCAGGTCCGGCACGTAGTGTTCGGGGATCATCACCGGGGTACCGACCGAGATCTGCGGCGACCAGCCGGTATCGTGGATTTCTTCCTCGCCCTTGAGTTCGGCGACCGCTTCCTCGAGCATCTGCTGGTAAAGTTCGAAACCGACCTCCTTGATGTGGCCCGACTGTTCCTCGCCGAGCAGGTTGCCGGCGCCGCGGATATCGAGGTCGTGGCTGGCAAGCTGGAAGCCGGCGCCGAGCGTGTCGAGCGACTGCAGCACCTTGAGCCGGCGTTCGGCCGTTCCCGTGAGCGTCTTGTTGACCGGCAGAGTGAACAGCGCGAAGGCACGCACCTTCGAGCGGCCGACGCGGCCGCGAAGCTGGTAGAGCTGGGCGAGGCCGAACATGTCGGCGCGGTGCACGATCAGCGTATTGGCCGTCGGGACATCGAGACCGGATTCGACGATCGTCGTCGACAGCAGCACGTCGTAACGCCCGTCGTAGAAGGCGTTCATGATGTCTTCGAGCTCGGTCGCCGGCATCTGGCCGTGAGCGACCGCCACCTTCAGTTCCGGAACGTCGGATTTCAGGAAGTCATGGATCTCCGAGAGATCACTCAAGCGCGGGCAGACATAGAAGCTCTGGCCGCCGCGATAGTGCTCGCGCATCAGCGTTTCGCGGATCACCAGCGCGTCGAAGGGTGAAATGAAGGTGCGCACCGCCATGCGATCGACCGGCGGCGTGGTGATCAGCGACAACTCGCGAACACCTGTCAGGGCGAGCTGCAGCGTGCGCGGGATCGGCGTTGCCGAAAGCGTCAGCACGTGCACGTCGGACTTCAGCTCCTTCAGCCGTTCCTTGTGCTTGACACCAAAGTGCTGCTCCTCGTCGATGATCAGCAGACCGAGATTGGCGAAATTGACCGAGGTGCCGAGCAGCGCATGGGTGCCGACGACGACGTCGGTTTTTCCATCGGCCACTTCCTTCTTGGTCAGCGCCAGTTCCTTCGAGCCAACGAGACGGGAAGCCTGCTGGATGCGGATCGGCAGACCGCGAAAGCGCTCGGAAAAGGTCTTGAAATGCTGGCGCGCGAGCAGCGTGGTCGGCACGACGACGGCAACCTGCACGCCGTTCATGGCCGCGATGAAGGCGGCACGCAGTGCCACTTCTGTCTTGCCGAAGCCGACGTCGCCGCAGACGAGGCGGTCCATCGGGCGGCCGCTGCCGAGATCGTCGCGCACCGCCTCGATCGAGTTCAACTGATCCTCGGTCTCGTCATAGGGGAAGCGGGCGGCGAATTCGTCATAGACACCATCCTGAGCGACGAGAACCGGCGCCCGGCGCGTGTGGCGTTCGGCGGCGATGCGGATGAGCCCACCCGCCATGTCGAGCAGCCGCTTCTTGAGCTTGGCCTTGCGCGCCTGCCAGGCAACGCCACCGAGCTTGTCGAGGATCGCATCGGTCCCCTCCGCACCATAGCGCGACAGAAGCTCGATGTTTTCGACCGGCAGGAACAGCTTGGCGTTTTCGGCATAGACAAGCTCGAGGCAATCGTGCGGCGCTCCGACGGCCTCGATGGTGCGCAGCCCGACGAAGCGGCCGATGCCGTGCTCGGCGTGCACCACATAGCTGCCCTCGTCGAGGCCAGCGACTTCGGCGATGAAGTCGGCCCCGCGCTTGCGGCGCTTCGAACGCCGCACCATGCGGTCGCCCAGGATATCCTGTTCGCCGATAACAACGAGATCGCCGGTCTCGAAGCCGGCCTCGATGCTGAGGACGGTCGATCCCACCTCGCCCGGCTTCAGGCTCTTGACCTCGGCCAGTGCCTTGATCGGCTTGATGTTGCCGAGCCCATGTTCGACGAGCACCTGCAACAGCCGGTCCAGCGATCCCTCGCTCCAGCCCGAGATGACCACCTTGGCGCCCTTCGAACGGCGCTCGGCAATGTACTTGACCGCCTGGTCGAAGACGTTGACGCGTTCGCTCTCCGTCTCCCCCTCGCCCGCCGACTTCGCCCAGCGCATGCCCTGGCGCGCATCGACCGATATCACCTGTCGGGCTTCGCCTTCATGCTCGTTGAACGGCGACAGGCGAATGGCGTCGCGCGAGGCAAGAGCAGCGTTGAAGCCCTGCGAATTCAGATAGAGCAATTCCGGCGGAACCGGCTTATAGGGCGTACCCTGCGTGGTCTGCGCCTTGCCGGGAGAGGCCGATGCCAGACGGGCATCGTAATAGTCGAGAATGAGCTTCGAGCGTTCGGCGGCGGCTTCGCGCGCCAGATGGTCGGTGACGATGCGGAAACCGTCGAGATAGTCGAAGACCGTCTCCAGCCCATCATAGAAGAGCGGCAGCCAGTGCTCCATGCCGGCGTAACGCCGCCCTTCGGAGACAGCCTGATAGAGTGCATCGTCGCGGGTCGTGGCGCCGAAGAGCGAAAGATACTGCCTGCGGAAGTGGCTGATCGTCTCCGGCGTCAGCGACACCTCGCTCATCGGATTGAGATCGAGAGAGCGAACCTGGCCGGTCGTGCGCTGGCTTGCGGGATCGAAGGAGCGAATCGTCTCGAGCGTGTCGCCGAAGAAATCGAGACGCAGCGGCTCGGCGCTGCCGGGCACGAAGACATCGAGGATGCCGCCGCGGACCGCGTATTCGCCCACTTCGCGCACCGTCGCGACCCGCTCGAAGCCATTGCGCTCAAGCCGGGTGGCGATGTCATCCATGCGTACCTGATTGCCCGGGCGGGCCGAAAACGCCAGGCTCTCGATCACCTCCTGCGGCGAAATCTTCTGCAGGGCGGCATTGACCGTCACCAGCACGATCGCCGCATGCGGCTTCTTCTTGTGCGCAATCAGCGCGCTGAGTGCCGCGAGACGCCGTGCTGACGTGTCGGCGCTCGGCGACACGCGGTCATAGGGAAGGCAGTCCCAACCCGGCAGTGTCAGGACCGGAATATCCGGCGCTACGAAGCTCAAGACCTGCTCCAGGTCAGCGATCCGCTGGCCGTCCGACAGAATATAGGCGACCGGCTGGCCCGCCCGCGCAAGTTCGGCCAGAACCAGTGCCTCGGCACCGGCGGGAACCGGGCCGATCGTGATCTCCCGCTGCGCTTCGACGATCTTCTTCGGATCAAGGCCAACCAGCATCATCGGTCTATTTCATTCCTTCGGGAAGCTTGTCGAAATCGGGACGATAGGCGGCGATGCGCTCGAACATCGGCGTCTGATAGCGAACGGGCACCGGCTGTTCACCGGTGATCCACCTGACGAGATCGTTGTCCTCTTCGCGCATGATCGTCTCGAGTTCATCGAGTTCGACTTCGGAAAGCGCCGAAAGCTCAGCCTCGGCAAACTGCCCAAGAATCAGATCCATCTCGCGAATGCCGCGATGCCAGGCACGGAACAGGATCCGCCGTCGCCGCGGATCGAGATCGGCGCTGGTGCGTGAGATGCCAGTCATGGAAATTCCTTCCTGCCGCCCGCTACCGCGCCGCGCGTCTTCCAAGGCGCACGAAAGTCGCTGTAGCACTTGAGATTGCTGCATGTTTTTGCCCCTGATCCGGACTGGGTTCAGGGAGAAAGAAAACATGCAGGAGAGCGCCGCGCATTCGGACGAACACGCGAAAGACGCTCCAGCGCTTTGATTCCAGAGCACCTTGTCACCTTCAGTGGTACCACTTGAAAGCGGGACGCTCCAGGCTACGGTTTGTCGTCACTGGGCTCTATAAACTCTGAATAGGTGATTGTCAGCCTTGCCAAAGCCCGATTTATCATCGCAATTTCATCGCCATGCGCCCCGCCCTGCTCGATCCGCTCTTCTCACCGCTCGACACGCTTCCAGGCATCGGCCCGAAGATCGGGGAGCTCTATGCCAAGCTGCTCGGTCGTGAAACGATCGAGGATTGCCGTGTCGTCGATCTTGTCTTCCACGCGCCGCACTCGCTGATTGACCGCCGGCAGCAGCCCGGCATTGCCCATGCGCCGCAAGGGGTCATCGTCACCATTACCGGCCGGGTCGACCGCCATCAGCCGCCGCCGCGCGGCAAACCCAACCTGCCCTACCGCGTCTTCCTGCATGACGAGACCGGCGAGCTGGCGCTCACCTATTTTCGGGTCAAGGGCAACTGGCTGGAAAAGTCGCTGCCGGTGGATGAGACGGTCATCGTCAGCGGCAAGGTCGACTGGTTCAACGGCCGGCCATCCATGGTGCATCCGGACTATGCGGTTCGGGCGAGCGAGGCGGAAAACCTGCCGCTGGTCGAGCCGGTCTATGGCCTGACCGCCGGGCTTTCGCCGCGGACATTGCGCAAGTCGATCGAGGCGGCCGTCGCCCGCGTGCCGGAAATGCCGGAATGGGTGGACGATGCGCTGCTCACCAGACAGGGTTTCGCCAGTGCCGCGGAGAGTTTCCGCGCGCTGCATGATCCCCGGGATGCAACGGATATCGATCCGCAGGCGCGCGCGCGCCGCCGGCTTGCCTATGACGAATTTCTCGCCGGACAGTTGTCGCTCGCGCTCGTCCGCCAGCGCCTTCGCAAGGTCGCAGGTACGCCGGTTCACGCCACCGGCACGCTCTCCCGGCCCGTCATCGATGCACTTCCGTTTTCGCTGACGGCGAGCCAATCGACGGCCATTGCCGACATCCTCAAGGACATGGCCGGGACCGAGCGCATGCTGCGGCTGCTGCAGGGCGACGTCGGCTCCGGCAAGACGATGGTGGCGTTGATGGCGATGCTGGCAGCGGTCGAATCCGGCGGACAGGCCGTGCTGATGGCGCCGACCGAAATTCTCGCCCGGCAGCACCATGCGACCCTTGCGCGGATGGCCGCGCCGGCCGGCATCACGATTGACGTCCTGACCGGCCGCACCAAGGGCAAGGAACGCGATGCCATCTTGGATCGTATCGCGTCCGGCGAGACGCGGATGGTGATCGGCACGCACGCGCTTTTCCAGGATACGGTGAACTACAAGGAACTGACACTGGCGGTGGTGGACGAGCAGCACCGCTTCGGCGTTCACCAGCGCCTGCGCCTGACGGCCAAGGGGATCTCTCCGCATATGCTCGTGATGACGGCCACACCGATCCCGCGGACGCTGGTGCTCGCGGCCTTCGGCGACATGGATGTCTCGAAGCTGACGGAGAAGCCTGCCGGGCGTAAGCCGATCCAGACCGTGACGATCCCGACGGAGCGTACCGGCGATATCGTCGATCGTCTGGACGCAGCCCTTCGCGAGGGCAAGAAGGCCTACTGGATCTGCCCGCTCGTCGAGGAGTCGGAAGCCGTCGACGTCATGTCTGCCGAAGAACGATACGAAGGCCTCGCCAAGCGCTTCGGCAACAATGTCGGCCTCGTACATGGCCGCATGAATGGAGCCGAGAAGGACGCCGTCATGCTCGCCTTCAAGAATGGCGAGATCCGGTTGCTGGTCGCCACCACCGTCGTCGAGGTCGGCGTCGACGTGCCCGATGCGACAATCATGGTGATCGAACATGCGGAACGTTTCGGCCTTGCCCAGCTTCATCAGTTGCGCGGCCGCGTCGGGCGCGGCGACGAGGCTTCGACCTGCATCCTGCTCTACAAGGGTCCGCTCAGCGAAAATGGCCGATCACGGCTCTCGATCCTGCGTGACAGCGAGGACGGCTTCCTGATTGCCGAGGAGGACCTGAAGCTGCGCGGTGAAGGCGAGTTGCTCGGCACGCGCCAGTCGGGCACGCCGGGCTTCCGCATCGCCAGCCTGGAAGCCCATGGCGATCTCCTGGAAATCGCCCGCAAGGACGCCGCCTATGTGATCGAGCGCGACCCGGATCTGACGTCGGAACGCGGCGAAGCGCTGCGGACACTGCTCTATCTCTACCGGCGCGACGAGGCGATCCGCTTCCTGCGCGCCGGCTAGATGCCAACCAGGACAGTGTGAGCCGGTTTCGACCGGACGGACGCCTGGTCGTCAGGCGGTCTTCTGCTGGCCGATCTTCAACGGCGCATTGGCAAGCGGCTTGTGGTCAGGCGTCACAAGGCCACCGGAGATCAACAGCTTGGCGGCATCCTCCGCACTCATATCGAGCGGAATGATCTTGTCGCGCGGTACGAACAGCAGGAAGCCAGCCGTTGGGATGGGAGTCGGCGGGAGAAACACCGTGACCATGTCCATGCCGCGGTCGTCGAACTTGGCGGCGATCTCCCCTTTGACATCCGTTGCGATGAAGACGAGCGCCCAGAGGCCCGGGCTCGGATATTCGATCAGTCCTGCCTTTTTGAAGGACGACGACTGCTCCTGAAGCACCGTCTGGAAGATCTGCTTGGTCGACTTGTAAATCGTGCGCACCAGCGGCGTGCGGTTGACGAGGGACTCGCCGAAATTCACGATCGACCGGCCAACGAGGTTTGCGGTCAGGAAGCCGACGAGCGTGATCACGACGATGGCGACGAGCAGTCCGAAGCCGGGGATTGCAACGGGAGAATAGGTGTCCGGATTATAGAAATTCGGCAGATACGGCTTCACCCAACCATCCGCCCATTCGATGAAGGAGCGGACGAGCCAGGCCGTGATCGCTATCGGTGCACAAATGATCAGACCAGTCAGGAAATAGTTTCGTAGCCGGGTTGCGATGAAGCTCTTCTTCGTCGTCATGCGTCTTTCGCCTTAGATCACGCTTATGATTTCGGGTCGGATCGACCGAAAATCATAAACCTGATCGCTTCTCCAGTTAGAGCGGGATTCGGGCGGAAGACCGCGCACATTTTTCCTCAATCCCGCTCCAGCCTCACGCGACCCCGAAGGCCGGATGATAGGCGACAGTGCCCGCCGCCATCGCGCCGGAGAGTGCCAGCGCCATGAAATATTGCGGCGCACAACCGGGGAATACAAGAGCCGATTCGTTGCGGAAACCGAACTTTTGATAATAGGCGGGATCGCCGACGACGACGCAGCCGGCAGCCCCTTCCGCCCGCAGCCATTCGAGCCCCTCGAGGATCAGCTGCCGGCCAATGCCCTGCGCCTGAACCTCCGGCTTGACTGACACAGGCCCAAGCCCGAACCAGCCGGATTCTGCCGGCGTCAGGGTGACGGGCGAAAAGGCGATGTGCCCGACAATCTCATCGTTCATCTCGGCAACCAGCGAGACGCTGAGCGCACCAGCTTCGCGCAGGCGTTCGATGATGAGGGGCTCGCTCTGATCACTGTGCGGATGCCCTTCAAAGGCGGCAGCGGTCACGTCACGAATCGCCTTCTCATCGCCTGGACGCTCTTGCCGGACGTAGATCATTCGACGGTGACCGATTTGGCGAGGTTGCGGGGCTGGTCGACGTCGGTGCCCATGAACACCGCCGTGTGGTAGGCGAGCAGTTGGATCGGCAGCGAGAAGATCATCGGCGCGATGACCTCGTCCACGTCAGGCAGCACGAGCGTCGCCATGGTTTCGAGCTTGGAGGCGGCAGCCCCCTTCTCGTCGGTGATCAGGATGATCCGGCCGCCGCGCGCGGCCACCTCCTGCATGTTGGAAACCGTCTTCTCATAGAAGCGGTCATGCGGCGCGATGACGATGACGGGCATGTTCTCGTCAATCAGCGCGATCGGCCCATGCTTCAGCTCGCCGGCGGCATAGCCTTCGGCGTGGATATAGGAGATTTCCTTGAGCTTCAGCGCACCTTCCATCGCCAGCGGGAAGCTGGTGCCGCGGCCGAGATAGAGCACGTCATCGTACTTGGCGAGCTGGTGCGACAATTGCTCGATCTTCGGCTGGATGGCATTCAGCACCTGGCCCATGATGCGCGGCATCTCGGCGAGGCAGCGAACCAGCGCCTGCTCCTCCTCGGCGCTGACCGTGCCGCGGGCGCGGCCGGCGCCGATCGCCAGCGACGCCAGCACCGCGAGCTGGCAGGTGAAGGCCTTGGTCGAGGCGACACCGATCTCCGGACCGGCAAGGATCGGGAACACCGCATCGGACTCGCGCGCAATCGTCGATTCGCGGGCGTTGACGACGGCACCGATCTTCAAGCCGAGCTCCTTGCAGTAGCGCAACGAGGCGAGCGTGTCGGCGGTTTCACCCGACTGCGAGATGAACAGTGCTGCCGACTGCGCCGACAATGGGATTTCGCGATAGCGGAACTCGGAAGCGACGTCGATTTCCACCGGCAGGCGGGCATAGCGCTCGAACCAGTATTTGCCGACTAGGCCAGCGAGATAGGCCGTGCCACAGGCGGAGATCGCCAGGCTCGGAACCTTTGCAAAATCGATCGTGCCGGCGAGCGGCTTGATGCGGTTGCCGGCGAAGTCGATGTAGTGGCTCAGCGCGTGCGCGATCACCTCCGGCTGCTCATAGATCTCCTTCTCCATGAAGTGCCGGTGGTTGCCCTTGTCGATCATATAGGCGGCAGCCGACGAGATCTGGCGCGGCCGATCGACGACATTGCCGGCGAGATCGAAGATATGCACGCCGTTCGCACCGATCACCGCCCAATCGCCGTCGATCAGGTAGGTGATCTCGTTGGTGAAGGGCGCAAGCGCGATCGCGTCGGAGCCGAGGAACGTTTCGCCCTTGCCGTGGCCGATCGCCAGCGGCGGCCCGTTGCGCGCCGCCATGATCGTCGACGGGTCGTCCTGATAGAGCACGGCGAGCGCATAGGCGCCGGTGACCCGCTTCAGCATCGCGTGCATCGCCTCGCGCCGGCCAAGGCCTTCGCGGCGGAACTTGGAGAGCAGATGCGCCACGACCTCGGTGTCGGTGTCGGTCTCGAACCTAGCGCCATCGGCGATCAGTTCGTCCTTCAATTCGGCGAAGTTCTCGATGATGCCGTTGTGGACGACGGCGACACCGTCGGTGAAATGCGGATGGGCATTGCGCTCGGTCGGCGCACCATGGGTCGCCCAGCGCGTATGGGCGATACCGATCGTGCCGGCGAGCGGCTGTTCGCGCAGCCGGATCTCGAGATTGACGAGCTTGCCCTCGGCGCGCCGGCGCTCCAGCGTTCCGCCATTGATGGTTGCCACACCGGCGGAATCATAGCCGCGGTATTCGAGGCGCTTCAGCGCATCGACCAGTCGCTCCGATACCGGCTGGTCGCCAACGATGCCCACAATACCGCACATAGTCGTCTCCGATTTGTCCCCGCGCCCGTCGCGGCGCCTCAGTCAATGAGGGCAGATGTCCCGCCCGACGCGCTGCCTTGGTAAAGCATTTGCCGGGTGAGGCAATCCGCCCCGATTTCACTTTCGGTTTCAGTATTTAACGCTCCGCATGTTTCCCTGAATCGCAGCCGATTCAAGCAAGCTGCAGCGGACCTTTACGTGCCTGATGAGGCCACGGCGCCATCGGCCTAGCCGGCGGCTTTTGCGGCCTTCTTGGCCGCCTTAACCGCCTGGTAGCGTTCGCGCAGCAGCCGCGCCCGACCCGGCTTGATCTTCTGGCGGGCGCGGCCGAAGGCAACGGCGTCGGCGGGCACGTCCTCGGTAATCACGCTGCCCGAGGCAACCAGGGCCCCATCGCCGATCGTCACCGGCGCGACCAGCGACGAATTCGACCCGATGAAGGCATTTTCGCCGATTCGGGTCTCGTGCTTGTTCACGCCATCATAGTTGCAGGTGATCGTACCGGCACCGATGTTCGAACCGGCACCGACGAAGGCGTCGCCGATATAGGTCAGGTGGTTGACCTTGGCGCCAGCGCCGATCTCCGCCTTCTTGACCTCGCAGAAGTTGCCGACCTTCGACTTTTCGCCGAGATCGGCGCCCGGACGCAGCCGGGCAAAGGGACCGACCGTGGCCCCGGCCCGGACCGTTGCGCCTTCGACATGCGAGAAAGCGTGGATGACGGCACCGCTCTCGACGCGCGCGCCGGGACCGAAGACGACATTTGGTTCGATCAGCACATCTTGCTCGAGCACCGTATCCCAAGCGAGAAACACCGTTTCCGGCGCGATCATCGACACGCCCGACAACATGAGTTCGTGGCGGCGGCGCTGCTGCCACAGCCGTTCGATGAAGGCGAGCTCGGCGCGCGTGTTGCAACCGGTCAACTCTTCTTCCGGCGCCTCGACGGCAATCGCCCGGCCGCCGATCTCGCGGACGATCTCCACGAGGTCCGTCAGGTAATACTCGCCCTTGACGTTGGCGTTGCCGATGCGGCCAAGCAGATCGAGCGCCTTGCGACCGTCGATCGCCATTAGTCCACCGTTGCAATAGGTGATGCGGCGCTCTTCCTCGGTGGCATCCTTGTGCTCGCGGATGGCGAGCAAGGCGCCGTCCTTGACGATCAGACGTCCATAGCCACTCGGATCGGCGGCCTCGAAGCCGATCACCACCACGTCGTTGCCGGCGGCAAGACCGTCACGCGCGGCCTTCAGAGGTTCCGGCGTGATCAGCGGCGTATCGCCGAAGACGACGAGAACGTCGTCATAACCTTTTGCCAGCGCTTCACGGGCAGCCAGCACCGCATGCCCCGTACCCAGCCGTTCCTTCTGCAGATAGGAAGAGACCGACACGCCGCCGATATCGGCAGCAGCCGACACCGAATCTGCGTCGCGGCCAACCACCAGGGCGATGTCGGAGATCGAGGCGCTCGCCAGCGCCTGAACGACATGGGCGATCATCGGCCGGCCAGCGACCGGATGCAGCACCTTCGACATGGACGATTTCATCCGCGTGCTTTCACCCGCAGCCAGAATGATGGCCAGGCACGTCCGTTCCATACAATACTCTCCTTGGTCTTTCCGAGGCTGACGCCTCCCACACAATTTCTTAAATCGAAATCGGTTCAAGCACAAAATCACGCACGATTCGGCGCTGTGGTACCGCCAAGATATTGCGAGAAGCATAATTCTCACAATCACGTCGCATTAACCGGCTTAAAACCGGATGATGGCATAAGAAGGCGCGGGGCCTGTATCAGTGCGCGGGTGCATCGCTCCCAAGAGGGAGACGAGACCGCAATGCACAGCCGCACCGAATTCGATCTAGAGGCGCAACAGCCAAGCGCGGCACGCACCTTCGTCCGCTCCCCGCTTTTCCTGCTCGTCATCACAGCTGGCGTGCTCGCGCTGCTGCTCTGCGTGACGGTCCCGCAGCCGATCGGCCCGATGTTCTGGGATCATTACCTCTATCTCGATGCCGCGAACCGAATTCGTGACGGGCAAATCCCTTCGGTCGATTTCTTCACGCCCGTCGGCGCCCTCGGCTATTACCTTTTCGCAGGCCTGCAGGTCGTCTTCCCCAACGGCCAGCCACTGCTGCTCGCGAGCTGGTGTCTGCTGCTCGTCACCGGGCCGCTGATGGCGCTCGTCGTCTTCGACGTGCAAAAGCGCTCGGCGCTCTTTGCCCATGCGATCCTGTTGCCGTTCCTGTTGTTCTCGGTCTTGCCGTTCAACACCGGCGATTTCTACCCCTATCCCGGCTCAGACGGCTTCGGCATCTACAATCGCCAGGTCTGCCAGCTCCTTTATGTGCTCGCCGCGGCATTGGTTCATGTTCGCGACCGTCGTAGCCTTGTATTCGTCGTTGCCGCGGCGATGCTCGCTCTCTTCTTCGTGAAGATCACGGGCGCTGTCGCCGGCACTGTTCTTTGCCTGATGGCTTTTGCCGCAGGCCGCATGCCCTTCAAATCGGCGCTGGCCGCAGCATTGCTGTTCTTCGCCGTGCTCGCCGTGGCCGAGATTTCCGTGAGCGCCGTATCGGCCTATCTCAACGACATCCTGGCGCTGCTGGCCGTCAATGACGACAGCCTGTTGCCACGCCTGCTGCAGGCGGCGTCGCTCAACGCCGGCCTGCTGATTCCGGCCGGGCTGCTCGGCCTGGTGCTATTCGTGGCGCACCTTTCATCCTTTGCACAGTCCCTGCGGCGGCTTGGCGGGCAACCCTCTCTATCAGCACTCGCGAAGGTCTTCGACCAACCGTTCCTCTGGCTGGCCACCTTCGTCCTTGCCGGCATTCTCTTCGAAAGCCAGAATACCGGCAGCCAGGCGCTGATCTTTCTGCTGCCTTTGCTGCTCAAGATCGTTTCCGACGAGGTCACCGGTGCCGCGCTTCAGCCGCGTGCGATCGCAGTAGCGATACTCGCCCTGGCGGCCACCCTCCCACCAGCCACCGCCGTCCTTCAAAAAAGCGCTCGCGCGTGGATCGGGGCCATCAACAATGTGCCACTCGAAAGCCGGAACCTCAAAACGATGGGCGCCGTCAATCTCCGGCCCATTCTGGCGCTGCGCGCCGAACGCCTGCGCGATATCTATACTGCCCATCGCCCCGCCTTCGATGCCTTCGCGAATGCCGGCGAGCTACCGTCGTTCCTGCTCTACAGCGATTTCGACTTCCAGGCCGGCTGGCTGACAAATGTCGATGAAGCCATCGATGCGATGCGCGCCTATGAGGCGGCAAATGGCGTGCGTTTCGAAACGATCCTCAACATCGATTTTACCAATCCGTTCCCGTGGCTGATGGATCGTAGCGCCCCGAAACATGTCGCGATCGGTGCAGATCCGTTCCGCGCCGTCCCTCCGCCGGATGAGAATGTCCGCGCCGCCCTGCGTTCGGTCGACATCGCGCTCGTGCCGACCTGTCCGGTCACCAACGTCAATCGGATGCTGCTTTCGCTCTATCAGCCGAGCCTCGAGCCCGGCCATGAGCGCATGACGCTGACAAGGTGCTTTGACGCCTTCATCCGCAAAGAGCTTAGAGCCACGGCATCAGCCGCGAGCAGCTCCTGATGACCGACGACTAGGCCTCGGGCCGCAGCCGGCTCTCGCTCAGAAGCCCGCTCTCCTCCAGGATCGGATAGGCGACGGACGCGATGTGCGCGTTGACGCGCTTGAGATCGCGCAGCATGTCGAGATGCAGCGAGCTCGTCTGGAGGCTCTGGACCAGCCCGTCTCGCAGACGCTCGATATGCCGCTCGGCCGAACGCTTCTCCATATGGCGAACGCTCACCTTCACCTCGATGAGCTGCCGGGCCAGATCGGCATTGCGACTGACGAAGATGGATTGGGCAACGCGAAGATTGTCGATCGTAAGATTGAACAGGCTTTTCAGCTCCTGATAGCCCTCCTCCGAGAACTTCAGACCGTTGTCGACCTTTTTGACGATCTCCTCGCAAAGCCCCTTCTCGATGATGTCGCCCATATGTTCGAGGTTGATGGCGTAGTCGATGATGACGATCGAGCGCCGACCGTCTTCCTGGCTCAAGCCATCACGTCCCAAGCGCGACAGAAAGATTTTCACTTCCTGCTGCAACTGGTCCACCTGCTTCTCGAACTTGGCGACGTCGCGAATTTCGGAGAGATCGTTGTTTTCGAAGGCGGCGGCTGCGCGCATCAACATGATCTCGACCAGATCGCCCACGCGCAGAACTTCGCGGGTCGCCCCGGAGAGCGCCATGACCGGCGTATGCAGGGTACTTTCATCGAGATAGCGCGGCCCGCTCTCTTCCGTTTCCGCATCGGGAATGAACCGGATCATCAGTTGCGACAGCAGGCCGGCAAAGGGCCAGGCGAGGATCGCAACGGCAAGATTGAAGGCAAGGTGGATATCGACAGGCAGGTTCTGTCGCGGCAGCGGCAGGTTCTGCAGGAATTCTACACTCACGCTCGTCAGCGGCAGTGCGATCAAACAGCCGGCTGCGCGAATGACGAGATTGCCAAGGGTGACGCGGCGCGGCGATGGCGCGGAGGCCAAGGTCGCCATGACCGGCGGGATCGCGCCCCCGAGATTGGCGCCAAGCACGAGCGCCACCGTCAATCCCACGGTCAGAATGCCCGCGGACGAGAGCGACAGGACCAGCATGACGATCGCCAGGCTGGAGGACGAAGCGAAAGCCAGCCCGGCGGATATGAGGAGTGCGACAGGCCAGGCGCTGTCTAGCATACCAAGGAACGCCGCCAGCGCCGGAGAATCGCGCATCGGCTCTGTCGCGGAGCCCAGCAGATGCAATGACAGGAGCATGAGGCCGATGCCGACGAAGGCGGCCCCGAGACCCTGGCGGGCGTTCGAGCGGCTGGCACGGTGCAGAACGACACCGACCAGGATCACGAGCGGCGACAGCCATTCGATGCCGGTCGCGACGATCCACGCGGTCATGGCCGTGCCGACATTGGCGCCGAGGAGCACGATCTGGGCCATGCGCGAGCGCACCAACCCCTTCTCCACGAAGGAAGCGGTCATCAAGGCGGTGGCCGTCGAACTCTGCAGGGCAAGCGTCGCGATCAGTCCCGTCGCGAAAGAGCGGACGGCCCCATTGGTTCCCTGCGCGAGACCGGCGCGCAATCGCGCACCGAAGGCGCGTGTCACGCCGTCCTTGACGAGCGACAGGCCGAAGAGGAGCAGTGCGACCGCTCCGAAAAGATTGACCATCACGATTGTCGACTGCATCGCATGCCTTCCCGCGGGGACTTCAGAATCGCCCCTTACCCTTGCAACAGAACCACAGTTCCAATGCGTATTCGACTCAATCTGACAGATAAATTTCGATTGCCGGCTAATGAATCCGACATGGGTTGTGCCGCGCGCGCCCGATGGGTTTGCAGGTCCTTCGCGGATCTCCTATGCCCGCTGCAACGCGTCGGTGGCAAGGCATTGAAAGCCGGGGGGATCGCGACCCACCAACGATCCCGTGAGCGCGCGCAATTTGCGGCAAACGACCCTTCATTTCCTGTTTCGTTTGTTTTAAGGAACGAATTCGTTTGGCCCATGGCCGCCGCATTGCAACGAGGTTTCTACCCCATGCTCGAATCCCTGAGAACTGCCGCCCAGACCTGGGTAGTCAAAGGCCTGCTAGTCATTCTCGTTCTGTCGTTCATGGTGTGGGGCGGCTCATCTCTGACGATGACGAGCCAGTCGGACGCGGTGGTGGTTGTCGGCGACGTCAAGGTCAAGGCGCCGGAGTTCCGGCTCGCCTATGAAACCATGCTGGCTCAGGCCTCCCGCCAGCTCGGCACCCGCCTGACGCCGCAGCAGGCACGGGCCTTCGGCATCGAACAGCGGGTCTATTCGCAAGTCGTTGCAGGTGCGGCTCTCGACCAGCTTGCAGACGACATGAACCTCGGCCTGTCGCAGGACCGACTGGCCAAGCTGATCGCCGACGATCCGGCGTTCCACAGCGTCAATGGCCAGTTCGACCGGCTGACGTTCTCGAGCGTGCTGCGCAATGCGGGCCTGCGCGAACAGGATTACATCAACAGCCAGAGCCAGACCGCGATCCGTTCGCAGATCGTCGATGCGCTCTCGGACGGTTATGCCGCTCCCAAGGTTCTCACGGATGCGATCGGCGCCTACCGTCACGAAAAACGCACCGTCGACTATCTGCTGCTCTCGAACGCCAATATCGACGCGGTGAAGGTACCGGGCGACGATGTACTGGCGCCCTGGTACGATACCCGCAAGGCAAACTACCGCGCCCCCGAATATCGCAAGTTCAGCTATGTAAAGCTCGAGCCGGCCGACGTCGCCGATACGGCAGCCGTGACGGATGAAGAGATGCGAGCCGAATATGACCGGCGCAAGGAGAGCTTCCGCACCGCTGCGACGCGGACCATCGAGCAGCTCACCTTCCCGTCACGTGAAGCGGCTGACGCTGCAGCGACCAAGCTCTCCTCCGGCACGAGCTTCGATGATCTGGTGAAGGCCGAAGGCAAGACCTCGGCGGACGTGCTCCTCGGCGAGTTCACCAAAGATCGCGTGCCCGACGCCAAGATCGCCGAAGCGGCCTTCGCGGTTGCTGCCGACGGCGGCGTATCTCCGGTTGTCGACGGCGCCTTCGGCCCGGTCATTCTGCGCGTGACGAACATCCGTCCGGAAGCGGTACGCAGCTTCGATGACGTCAAGGAAGAATTGCGCAAGGACATCGCCCTTTCGGCAGCGAGCGAAGAGGTCATGCGCCTCCACGACAAGATCGAGGACGAGCGCGCTTCCGGCGCTCCGATCAAGGAGGTCGCCGACCAGCTCAAGCTGAAGCTGGTGACCATCGATGCCGTCGATGCAACCGGCAAGGACAAGAACGGCGACGCCGTTGCCGGCCTGCCGGAGCAGGCTGCCCTTCTGCAGGAGGTCTTCAAGGCGGATGTCGGGGCGGAAACTCTGCCGGTCAATGTCGGCCGCGACGGCTATGTCTGGTTCGACCTCGATGAGATTACCCCCGCGCGCGATCGCACGCTGGACGAGGCTCGCGATGAAATCGGCGCCGATTGGATGGCGGAACAGCAGCGTGCGGCCCTTGCCAAGAAGGCTGGTGAGTTGAAGCAGCGTGTCGAGCAGGGTGCAAAGCTCGCCGACATCGCCAATGAACTCGGTCTCGCCGTCGAAACGAAGTCCGGGCTGACGCGCGCTACCTCGGACGCGGCCCTGAGCCCGGCGGCTGTCGCTGCTGCCTTCTCGGGTCCGAACGGCTTCGTAACCAACGCTGCCGGCATCGGCGGCGAGGGACAGGTGCTCCTGCAGGTGACGGCAGTCGAGAACGGCGGCCCCACCGATGCACTGCAGGACGATAGCCGCCAGATCGAGGCCATGGCCCGCGTCAGCGGCGAAGATATTCTGGATCAGATGGTCGCCACGCTGCAGGCCGCCTACGGCGTATCGATCAACCAGACGCTCGGCGAAACCGCAGTTGCGCAACGATAGGCTCGAGGAAACAACCGATGAGTGATCTCAAGCCATTCGTCGCCAAGGTCGCCGCCCGCGAGGCGCTGAACCGTGAAGACGCCCGTGCCGCCTTCGAAATCATCATGTCGGGAGCCGCAACGCCATCGCAGATCGGTGGCTTCTTGATGGCACTGCGTGTGCGCGGCGAAACGGTCGATGAGATCGTCGGCGCGGTCGGCGCCATGCGTGCCCGCATGCTGCCGGTCGATGCTCCGGCCAATGCCGTCGATATCGTCGGAACCGGCGGTGACGGCGCCGGCACCTACAATATCTCGACGCTCGCTTCGCTCATCGTGGCCGGTGCGGGCGTTCCGGTCGCCAAGCACGGCAACCGCGCACTGAGCTCGAAGTCGGGCACCGCGGATGCGCTCTCGTGCCTCGGCGTCAAGCTCGACATCGGCCCCGCGGCCATCTCGCAATGCATCCGGGAGGCGGGCGTCGGCTTCATGTTCGCGCAGCAGCATCATTCGGCGATGCGCCATGTCGGCCCGACGCGGGTGGAGCTCGGAACGCGGACGATCTTCAACCTGCTCGGTCCGCTCTCCAATCCGGCCGGCGTCAAGCGTCAGCTCGTCGGCGTCTACGCGCCGCAATGGGTGCAGCCGCTTGCCGAAGTGCTGCGCGATCTCGGCTCCGAAAATGTCTGGGTCGTTCATGGCGAAGGCCTCGACGAGATCACCACGACCGGCACGACTGAAGTCGCGGCTCTCGAGAACGGCAAGATTTCGACCTTTACGCTGACGCCGGCCGATTTCGGCCTTGAGACGGTGACGCTCGATGCACTGAAAGGCGGCGACGGGGCGCACAATGCGGCTGCGCTGCAGGCGGTGCTCGATGGTGCCGAGAACCCCTATCGGGACATTTCCCTTGCTAATGCGGCAGCAGCGCTGATGATAGCCGGACGAGCGAAGGACCTCGGCGAAGGCATGGCGCTCGCCCGCCAGTCGCTTTCGAGCGGCGGCGCCAAGTTGGCGCTGCAGCGCCTGATCAGCGTTTCGAACGCAGCCTGAGGAAGGATCGACAACGATGACGGATATCCTGCGCAAGATCGAAGCCTACAAGCGCGACGAGATCGCGGCCGCGAAGTCGCAGACACCGCTTTCCGAGCTCAAGGCGCGTATCGCCGAGCAATCCGCGCCGCGCGGCTTTCACGCCGCGCTCACCGCACGCAAGGCCGCCGGCACATTCGGGCTGATCGCGGAGATCAAGAAGGCAAGCCCGTCGAAGGGGCTCATTCGCCCGGATTTCGACCCGCCGGCCCTTGCCAAGGCTTACGAAGCTGGCGGTGCCGCCTGTCTCTCGGTACTCACGGATGCACCGAGCTTTCAAGGCGCGCCCGCCTTCCTTGAAGCGGCACGCGCGGCCTGCGCCCTGCCCGCACTGCGCAAGGACTTCATGTTCGACCCCTACCAGGTGTTCGAGGCACGGGCCTGGGGCGCCGACTGCATCCTGCTGATCATGGCTTCGCTCAGCGACGACGACGCTCGCCGCCTCGAAGAGGCGGCGTTCGAACTCGGCATGGATGTGCTCATCGAGGTGCATGACGCCGAGGAAATGGAACGCGCGCTCAAGCTCGCCTCCCCGCTCGTCGGCATCAATAACCGCAATTTGAGGACGTTCGAGGTCGATCTCGCCGTTTCCGAGCAGCTTGCAGGCATGGTGCCTTCCGACCGGCTGCTGGTCGGCGAAAGCGGCATCTTCACCCACGAGGATTGCCAGCGGCTGGAAAAAAGCGGCATCACCACCTTCCTCGTCGGCGAAAGCCTGATGCGCAAGAGCGACGTCGAAGCGGCGACACGCACCCTGCTGACCGGTACCGCAGACATATTGGCGGCCGAGTAATGGGTAAGCCGACGCTCACACATCTCGGTGGCAGCGGCGAAGCGAACATGGTGGATGTCGGCGACAAGGCCGAGACGGTGCGCATCGCGGTCGCCGAAGGCCATGTCCGGATGAAGCCGGAAACGCTGGCACTCATCCTCGAAGGAGACGCCAAGAAGGGCGACGTCATCGGCACGGCGCGGCTTGCGGGCATCATGGCCGCCAAGCAGACCGCCAATCTCATCCCGCTCTGCCATCCGCTGATGCTGACGAAGGTAACCGTCGACATCACGCCCGACCCAGCGCTTCCCGGCCTCCGAGTCGAGGCGCTTGCCAAGCTCACCGGCCGCACGGGCGTCGAGATGGAGGCACTGACGGCCGTAAGCGTCGCGTGCCTCACCGTCTACGACATGGCGAAGGCCGCCGACCGCGAGATGGAAATCGGTGGGATCCAGGTCGTCAGTAAATCTGGTGGCCGGTCCGGCGACTTTCGACGCGAAGGGAAATGAGATCATGTCGCTGCTATCCGTCGAAGATGCGCTCGACCGTATTCTTGGCAGCGCAACCCTGAGGCCACGGACGGAAGATGTCGGTCTTTACGACGCTGTCGGCCGCGTCCTTGCCGAGGATGTCTCGGCGCTCGTCACGCATCCTGCCTTCGACAATTCGGCGATGGACGGCTATGCGGTCCGCCACCAGGACATCGAGACCGTTGGCGCGGAACTTGCCGTGATCGGTCAATCGGCTGCCGGCCATGGCTTCAAGGGAGAGGTGGGGCCCGGACAGGCCGTACGCATCTTCACCGGAGCGCCCCTGCCCGCCGGCGCCGATACGGTGATCATCCAGGAGGATACCGAGCGGCTTCCGGAAGACCGGATCCGAACCAAGTTCGTTCCCGGCAAAGGGCGCCATATCCGCTTGTCCGGGCAGGATTTCGCCTTTGGCGAAGCCGCGCTGTCGGCGGGTGAGTTGCTCGATGCCGGCCGGCTGACGCTCGCCGCCGGCATGAATCACGCGCGCCTGCCCGTTTTCAAGCGCCCGAAAATCGCGATCCTTGCCACCGGCGACGAACTGCTGCCCCCCGGCAGCAAGCCGGGAGCCGACCAGATCATTGCCTCAAACAGCTTCGGCGTCGGGGCCATCGCGCGCGACAACGGCGCGGAGGTCATCGATCTCGGTATCGTCGCTGACGACCAAAAGGCGATCGCCGCCCAGGTCGCGCGGGCCCAGGCGGCCGATGTCGACGTGCTTGTCACGCTCGGCGGCGCCTCGGTCGGCGACCATGACCTGGTCCAGGCAACTCTGCTTTCCTGCGGCATGACGCTCGACTTTTGGCGCATCGCCATGCGCCCGGGAAAGCCGCTGATGGTGGGCAAGCTCGGCGATACGACCGTGCTCGGCCTCCCCGGCAACCCGGTCTCGAGCCTCGTTTGCGCACTGCTGTTCCTGGAGCCGCTGACGCGCAAGCTCGCGCGACTGCCCGCCCGCGAGCGTATGACGACTGCACGACTCGCGAGCCCGCTGCCAGCCAACGACGTCAGACAGGACTACGTGCGCGCGCGTCTCAGCAGAGACGAAGACGGGAACCTCGTCGCGCATCCCTTCTCGCGGCAGGACTCGTCGATGATGAAGGTCTTCGCGCAGTCCGACTGCCTGATCGTGCGCCGGCCGCACGCTGCGGAAGCGCCGCTCGGCGCATCCTGCGACATTCTCAGGCTGCGCTGAAACGCTCGCGTCAATTCTGCCGGCATTCCCGGATTGGCAAGCGAACATCGCTGACCCGGGAAGTCTCATTTCTGCTTCCAGGCCTGGATCGTGTCATGGCGCCGACATGATAGCGCTGTACAAAGGGAGCTACTTGATCGCCGCCGAGGACGTCCGACTACGGATGTACTAGCGGACCCGCGGTGATCTGGAGAAAGGTCGGGTTCAGCCCGGCCTTTTGCTTTTGCGCGGCAGGTCCGGGCCGTCGACGCTGCCGCGTCGAGCCGAAGCAAATGTATCTCCGGCCCCTCGACAACTTCAGGGGATGGTTCAGTTGGCCGCCTCGTCGCAGCGGCTGACGAGGATCTTGTCGATCCGCCGCGCGTCCATGTCGACCACTTCGAAACGATAACCGTGGGCGATGGCGATATCGCCTTCCTCTGGCGTCTTGCGCAACTGCTGCACCAGGAAGCCGGCGATCGTTTCGAAGTTGCCGTCGGCATCGATGCCCTCGATCCCGATCGTCAGGTGGATCTCGTCGATCGGTGTACGGCCATCGACAAGATAGCTGCCGTCCTCGCGCTGGCGGATCAGCGCGTGCTCGATGTCGTCGTAGTTCGAGGGAAGCACACCAACGATGGCCTCCAGGATGTCGGCAATGGTGATGATCCCCTCGGTGCTCCCGTATTCGTCGACAATCATCGCCATGTTGATGCTTGACGACTTGAAAGCCTCAAGTGCCTTAAGGCAGGACGCGGTCTCCGGCAGGGTGTGAATCTCGCGGATGTATTTGCGCACATCGAAGGGACCGGAGCTCGGCGCGTTCAGGATCTCTTTCGCCAGAACGGCACCGAGGACATCGCCGCTCGGTCCATCGACGACCGGATAGCGGGAATGGCCGAACTGACCGATCTTGCGGCCAACCGTCTCCAGACTGTCATTGACGTCGATGAAACTCACCTCGGTCCGGTGCGTCATGATCGACTTCACGTTGCGGTCGCCGAGCCGGATGATTCGCCGCAACATCTCGTGTTCCGACTTCTCGATGGCGCCGCTTTCGACGCCCTCAGCCATGATCGCCTGGACTTCCTCTTCCGTGACGTGATCCGGATCGTCCGGACGCATGCCGAGAAGACGCATGGTCACCGACGCGGCCGTTTCGAAGAGGTAGACGATCGGGGCCGCAATCCGCGACAGGAGCAGCATAGGCCGTGCCACGAACATTGCCAACGCTTCGGAGTTCTTCAGCGCCAGCTGTTTCGGGATGAGCTCACCGATGACGACGGACAGGAAGGTGATGAGGGTAACGACGAGTGCGACGGCGACCGTGTTGCCATACGGATTGATCCAGCCGATTTCATTGAGCAACGGCGCAAACCTGGCGGCGATCGTAGCGCCACCGTAGGCGCCAGCCAGCGTGCCGACGAGCGTAATGCCGACCTGTACTGTGGAGAGGAACTTGCCCGGGTCTTCCGCAAGCCTCAGCGCAACCTCGGCGCGGTGATTTCCCTGTTTTGCCATCTGGCGAAGCATGGGCTTGCTTGCCGAGACGATTGCCATTTCCGAGAGAGCAAAAAATGCATTGATCAAAAGCAGGACGAAAATGACAAAGAACTCGGACATGGTCTCCAGGTCACCGTTGACGAAAGCCGCTCCGCAGGGGAACGACCAAGCACCAGATAAGGCCAGCGGGCGATCTGAGCAAGCGCAAGCATTGAAATCGATGCGATCTGGCGAACATTGAAGCTCGCCGACGGCGGAATTTCGAACAATCCCGGAGCGGCGGAGGTCAGGCGCCGTTATGCAAGGCGCTGCGAACCCGCTCGCGGCCGATCTTGATGACATTCTCCATCGCGAGCCGGGCGCCGACCTCATCACGCCGGCCGATCTCCTCAACGATGCGGATATGGTTGCGGGCGACCTCGTCTATGCCGCCCCTTTCCGCGACCGGCGAACTCAGCTTGAAGACGCCGACCAGCGCCGCTTCGATCAGCCCGCCGACCGTTCGCATGAACGGGTTTCCGGAGGCCTCGGCGACGGCGAGGTGAAACTTCAGATCCGCGACGGCGAGGCTCTCTGCCGTATGCCCCTCCTCGCCCATGGCAACGGCGAGACGCATCATGCGGCTGATTTCCGCTTCCGAAGCGTTTCGCGCGGCGAGCGCTGCCGCATGCGGCTCGAATGCGAGACGCACTTCACTGAGGTGATAAAGGAACTCCTCGTCGACCCCGCACTCGAAATGCCAGGTCAGGATATCGCTATCGAACAGGTTCCAGTCGTTGCGCGGCGTCACACGCGTGCCGATGCGGGCACGGGGCACGACCAGTCCCTTGGCGGCCAGCGTCTTCATCGCCTCGCGAAGAACCGTCCGCGACACCTTGAAGCGCGCCGCGAGCTCCGGGTCCCCAGGAAGAATCGAGCCCACAGGGAATTCGCCGGATATGATCGCCTTTCCAAGTTGATCGACAACATGCGCATGACTCGTGCGTTTGCGCGAGCCGGACACAACGGTTTCCAGCAAACTCCTGTTCAACCCATCTCCTCCAGGCACTCCCCTGCCTGATTCCTGCCGGCACGAATATCGTGCCCCGAAGCACCGCCAGCGGCTCTGCCGCAAACTTGCGCAAACGAGTGTAGTTTGATCCATCGATTCCGGAAAGCCCCCGGAAAGACAGGCAGAATCGGCGTTGGCGCCATTCTCCGATCGTCGCTACGCCCTGCTTGCCCATCCTCAAAAGACAAACCCCGCCAGAGGGCGGGGTTTGCTTAACGTCCCTTCCGTAAGCCGCTTACTTCGGCAGCTGGTCGTCGACACCTTCGACGTAGAAGTTCATGCCGAGCAGGGTGCCGTCGTCCGACGACACACCGGCCGCAAGCCACTCGCTGCCGTCCTGCTTCTTCAGCGGGCCGGTGAAGGGCTTCAGTTCACCCGACTTGATCTTGGCTTCGGTTTCCTCGGCCATCTTCTTCACATCATCAGGCATGTTGGTATAGGGCGCCATCGTCAGAATGCCGTCCTTCAGACCATCCCAGCTCGATGTCGTTTCCCACTTGCCGTCGAGGAAGGCCTGGGTCCGCTTGACGTAATAGGCGCCCCAGGTATCGACGATTGCCGTCAGCTGCGTGTTTGGGCCGGCCGCGATCATGTCGGAGGCCTGGCCGAAAGCCTTGATGCCGCGTTCGGCGGCAACCTGCATAGGGGCGGTCGTATCGGTGTGCTGCGTCAGGATATCAACGCCCTGGTCGACCAGCGCCTTGGCGGCATCGGCTTCCTTGCCGGGATCGAACCAGGTGTTGGCCCAGACGACCTTGATCTTGAAGTCGGGGTTCACCGAGCGCGCGCCGATGACGAAGGAGTTGATGCCCATCACCACTTCCGGGATCGGGAAGGAGGCGATGTAGCCGGCGACGCCCTTCTGCGACATTTTCGCGGCGATCTGGCCCTGAATGTACCGCCCTTCATAGAAGCGGCTGTTGTAGGTGGCGACGTTCGGCGCGGTCTTGTAGCCGGTGGCGTGCTCGAACTTCACGTCCGGGAACTTCTGCGCGATCTTGATCGTCGCATCCATGAAACCGAAGGACGTCGTGAAGATCAGGCCGCAGCCCGAGCGCGCGAGGCGTTCGATGGCGCGTTCCGCATCCGGGCCCTCCGGCACGCTTTCGAGATACTGGGTCTCGATCTTGTCGCCGAGCTGCTTCTCCAGCTCCTGGCGGCCGATGTCGTGGGCCTGGGTCCAGCCGCCATCGGTCTTGGAGCCGACGTAAACGAAGCAGATCTTGGCCTTATCCTGGGCGCTCGCAGCCGGGGCAAAGCCGATCACGGCTGCTGTGCTTGCGAGGACGAGCAGTAGTTTTTTCATTTTCTTGACCTCTGTCGGTTTGAGAAACGTCCGTCTGAAAGGCTTGAAATCACCGGTCCGGCACAAACGGTTTGCCGAGCGATGCCGGCGTATTGATCAAGGTCATGCGCCGGTTGTGCGAGATGAGGATGAGCACGACGATCGTCGCGAGATAGGGAAGCGACGACAGGAACTGCGAGGGGATGCCGATGCCGAAGGCCTGCGCATGCAACTGGCTGATCGAAACGGCACCGAAAAGATAGCCGCCCGCCACCAGTCGCCAGGGTCGCCACGAGGAAAAAACCACCAGCGCCAGCGCGATCCAGCCGCGCCCGGCCGACATGTTCTCCACCCATTGCGGCGTATAGACGAGCGACAGCTGCGCGCCGGCGAGGCCGGCACAGGCGCCACCAAACATCACGGCAAGATAGCGGGTGCGGATGACGTCGACGCCGAGCGCATGGGCGGAGGCGTGGCTGTCACCGACGGCGCGCAGCTTCAGGCCGGCGCGGCTGCTGAACAGGAACCAGTTTACGCCGGCGACAATCGCAATCGACAAGTAGAAGATGATGTCCTGCCGGAAGAGCAGCGGACCAATCACCGGAATGTCCGCCAGGAGCGGTATCGCAATCGGCTGCAGCTTGATGCCCTGCATGCCGAGGAAGGTCTCGCCCATCATGCCGGAGACGCCGATCCCGAGCAGCGTCAACGCCAAGCCCGTTGCCACCTGGTTGGCGACGAGCGTCAAGGTCAGGAAGGCGAAGAGCTGCGAAAACAATGCGCCGCAGGCGACGCCCGCAAGCATGCCGAGATAGGGCGAGCCGGTGATCTGGGTGATCGCGAAGGCGGACACCGCCCCCATGATCATCATGCCTTCGACGCCGAGGTTGAGAACGCCCGAGCGTTCCGTCACCAGTTCGCCGATTGCGGCCAGCACCAACGGGGTCGCGGCGGTGATGACACTCAGCAGGATCGCTTCGACGATACCCATCAGCGGCTCCCCTCGGTGCTTGTCGCGGCCAACCGTTCGAAGACCAGCTTGATGCGATAGTGGATGAGCGTGTCGCAGGAGAGCACGAAGAAGAGCAACAGGCCCTGGAAGACGCGCGTGACCTTCTCGGAGACGCCGATCGACAACTGCGCCGCCTCGCCGCCGAGATAGGTCAAGGCAAGCACGAGGCCGGCGGCGACGATGCCAAGCGGATTGAGGCGACCGAGAAAGGCGACGATGATGGCGGTGAAACCGTAACCGGGCGAGATGACCGGGCGCAGCTGCTGGATGGCGCCGCTGACTTCCGAAATGCCGGCGAGCCCGGCAAAGGCGCCCGACAGCAGCATCGAGAACCAGATCATCCGCCGTGACGAGAACCCGGCAAAGCGCCCTGCCCGCTCGGACTGGCCGAGAACCGAAATCTCGAAGCCCTTCAGCGTATAGCGCATCATGAACCAGACGAGGACGGCGGCGATGATGGCAAAGGCGAAACCCCAGTGCGTGCGTCCAGAAGCGATCATTTCCGGCAGGATCGCATCGACGGTGAAAGTGCGCGTCTCCGGAAAATTCATGCCGCCGGGGTTGCGCCAGGGACCGCGCACCAACCAGTCGAGAAAGAGCTGAGCGACATAGACCAGCATCAGGCTCGTCAGGATCTCGTTGGTGTTCATATGCGCCTTGAGGAAGGCGGGAATTGCCGCAAAGAGCGCGCCGCCGAGCATGCCCATGAGCATCATCAACGGCAGCACAAGCGGTGACTGCCAATCGTAGAAGACCACCGGCAGGATCGAGCCGGCGATGGCGCCCATGATGAACTGGCCCTCGGCGCCGATGTTCCAGTTGTTGGAGCGGAAGCAGACTGAAAGCCCGACGCCGATCAGGATCAAGGGCGCCGCCTTGATTGCCAGTTCGTGCAGCGACCAGATCTCGCTCAAGGGTTCGACGAAGAAGCTGTAGAGCGCCGCCACCGGGTTCTTGCCGAGCAGCGCGAACATGATGCCGCCGAAGACGATCGTCAGCAGGAAGGCGATGAACGGCGACAGGATCGAGAAGAGCGTCGAGACCTTGCCGCGCTTTTCCAGTTCAATGCGCATGTGCGGCCTCCGTGCCTTCCGTCTTGCCGTACATCCCCCCCATCAGGAGGCCGATCTTTTCACGCGAGAGCTCTTTCGCCGGATAGGGATCGGAGAGCCTTCCGTCGCTGATGACGGCAATCTCCGTCGCGACTTCAAAGATCTCATCGAGATCCTGGCTGATGACGAGGACCGCGGATCCCGCCTTGGCAAGGTCGACGAGTGCCTGGCGGATGCGGCTCGCAGCCCCGGCATCGACCCCCCAGGTCGGCTGATTGACGACCAATACGCTCGGCTGGCGGTCGAGCTCACGGCCGACGATGAACTTCTGCAGGTTGCCGCCCGACAGCGACCCCGCCGGCGGATCCTCGCCGCTCTTGCGCACGTCCATCGCCTCGGAAATGCGCTTCGTGGCACTGGCCACCGCATCCCGCCGTATGATCTTGAGGAAACCGCCGCCGAGGAAAGCCTTGGCATCCGAGCGGCTGCGGGCAAGCACCAGATTATCAGAGAGCGGCAGCGCCGATACGGCGGCATGGCCGTGCCGCTCTTCCGGCACGAACCCAGCGCCCATCAGGCGGCGGGCATTGATGTTCCTGCTCCCGACGGGCCGTTGGCGGATCTGCACGGCATTTTCATCCGCGATGGGATACTCGCCCGACAGCGCATCGAAGAGTTCGCCCTGGCCATTGCCGGCTACACCGGCAATCGCCAGCACCTCGCCGGCATGAACCTTGAGACAGATGTTCTTCAACGATACCGCGAAGGGTGTGCGCGCCGGAACCGTCAAGTGACGCGCCTCCAGTTGCACCTGACCCTTGGCGCTCGTGCCTTCGGCCGTTACGACCGCGACATCGCTTCCGACCATCATGCGCGCCAGCGATGACGGCGTTTCCGCCTTCGGATCGCAGGCGCCGGTAACCTTGCCATGACGTAGCACGGTCGCACGGTCGCAGATGCGCTGAACCTCTTCGAGCCGGTGGCTGATATAGAGGACCGAACGTCCCTCCGCCTTCAGCTTGTAGAGCGTTTCGAACAGGCGATCGGCCTCCTGCGGCGTCAAGACCGAGGTCGGTTCGTCCAGGATGATGAGGCGCGGATTCTGCAGCAGCGCGCGCACGATCTCGATGCGCTGGCGCTCACCCACCGAAAGGTCGGCCACATGCGCCTTCGGATCGAGCGGCAGGCCGTAGGCATGCGACAGGCGTGAAGCTTCCTCCGCCACCTTTGTCAGCGAGATGTTCGCGTCCATCGAAAGTGCAATGTTCTCGGCGACGGTCAGCGCCTCGAACAGCGAAAAATGCTGGAAAACCATGCCGATGCCGAGCTTGCGCGCGGCGGCGGGGTTGGCGATGCGCACACTCTGGCCCTGCCAGAGAATCTCGCCGGCCGTCGGCGCCAATACGCCGAACAGCATCTTCACCAGGGTCGATTTTCCGGCACCGTTTTCGCCGAGAAGGGCGTGGATCTCGCCCTGTTCGATCTGCAGATCGATTCCATTGCAGGCCGCGAAGCTGCCAAACAATTTCGTCAGGTTGCTCACAGCCAATAAATGACCGTTCGCCGCTACTCCCTCAACAGGCACGCTGCCCTCTTTCCCCTCTGCTGATCCGCGTCCGCCTTCCTGCATGTTTCCTTAAATCCTAGCCGATTTAAGGATAAAAACATGCAGCAATTCAAAGTGCTACAGCGACCTTTACGCGTCTGATAAGACGCGCGGCGCTGTAGGGCTTCGATCACGGAATCAGCAGTGTTGTTCCACTTGTTTTTCTTGTCTCGAGATCCGTATGCGCCCGCCCTGCATCGGCAAGCGGATAGGTCTGATTTATATTGATACGCACTTTGTTGCTTTGCACAATATCAAACAGGGAATTTGCACACGCTTCCAGCGCAGGCCGCGTGGCAACGTAACCGAAGAGTGTCGGACGCGTCGCAAAGAGAGAGCCCTTCTGCGCCAGGATGCCGATGCTGAAAGCCTCCACCGGACCGGACGAATTGCCGAAGCTCACCCACAGGCCGCGCGGCTTCAAGCAGTCGAGCGACGCCGGATAGGTGTCGCGCCCGACGGAATCGTAGACGACGTCGACACCCCGGCCATCGGTCAGTTCCTTCACCCGCGCGACGAAGTTGTCCGTGCGGTAGTTGATCACGTGGTCGTAGCCGTGCGCCAGCGCCAGATCGATCTTGTCCTGCGAGCCCGCGGTACCGATCACGGTCGCGCCCAGCGCCTTTGCCCATTGGCCGGCAATCAGTCCGACGCCGCCGGCGGCGGCATGAAAGAGGATCGTCGTGCCGGGGCCAACCTGATAGGTCTGGTTGAGCAGGTATTGCGCCGTCATGCCTTTCAGCATCATCGCCGCCGCGGTCTCGAGGCTGATGCCGTCCGGCACCTTCACCAGTTGCGAGGCATCGACATTGCGTTCGCTGGCGTAGGCGCCGTCGGCCGATGCATAGGCGACGCGATCACCGATGGAGAAGAGATTGACGCCGTCGCCGACCGCGGTGACGATGCCAGCACCTTCCTTGCCCGGCACGAAAGGCAGGCCCGAGGCGGACTTATAGAGGCCGGTGCGGAAATAGACGTCGATGAAATTCAGGCCAACGGCGACCTGGCGGATCTGCACCTCGCCCGGGCCTGGCGGCGAGAGCGTGACGCCTTCGAGTTTCAGGACCTCCGGTCCACCGAGTTCGCGTACCACGATCGCCTGTGCCATTGCCTGCTCCTATTTCCGGCCGAGATTTGGAAAAATCTGCAGCACGAAGCCAATTACGTAGAGATAGATGCCCGCCACGACGAAGCCGGTCACGACCCAGGCCGGCGTCGCAAAGTGCAAGAGCAATGCGTAGACGCCGAGCGCCGACCAGATCAAGAAGACGCCGAGGTTCAGCGGTCGCAAACGCTGCACGCGAACCGGGTGGAGAAAATTGATCGGCAGGAAAGTCAGGACCACCGAGACGAAGACCACGACCGACGCCGTCACCTCGCTTGCCTGAATGACGAACAGCGTGAACACGATCATGTTCCAGACGACGGGGAAGCCCGAGAAGAAATACTCGTCCGTCTTCATGCCCATGTCGGCATAATAGATCGCGCTCGAAACGACGATCGCGCCTGCCGCGACGAAGGACCAGGGTTCGCCAATCATGCCGCTCTGATAGAGCGCAAAGGCCGGCAACAGCACATAGGTCACATAGTCGATGACGTTGTCGAGCGTGTCGCCCGACCAGTTGGGCAGCACTTCCTTGACGCGGACCTTACGGGCGATCGGGCCATCGATGCCATCGACGAGCAGCGCAAGACCCAGCCACCAGAACATGTCGACGAAGCGATGTTCGGCGGCGGCGACGACGCCGAGGAAGGCGAGAAACGATCCCGAGGCAGTCAAGATATGCACGGAAAAGGCGCGGATCTCGGCGTAGGGAACTCGTCTGTAGTTAAAAAACTTCATCTGCGGACGCCGCCCACCCCTACTGTTTTCCCCGTGCGGGCCTCACACCCGCCTCAACCGCTTTGCGGCGCATTGCCGGTAATATGCACCCTTTGCAACGCATCGCCACTAAAATTCAAGGTTCTCAGCTTCCGCTTGCCACATTGTTCTGTGGACACTTGCAAATTGCTTCTGCGCTGATTCTACCCATTTATTTCGCTCTCGCCCGCGACTAGAGGTATGATTGAGGTTCGACCGAGACGCCTCACAGCGTGTGCGAAAGGGTTTGGTTGCATCATGGATCACTATGACATCGCCATCATCGGTGCAGGCCTCGCGGGATCGCTCGCGGCCATCGCGCTTTCCGACGCCGGTTACCGCGTCGCTCTGATCGGCCCCGAGCCGGCGGTCGCCGACGGACGCACCACCGCGCTGATGGACCAATCGATCGAGTATCTCAAGAAGCTCAACCTATGGGAAAAGGTCGAGCCGCTGACCGCGCCGCTCGCGACCATGCGCATTCTCGACGGAACCAACCGGCTGCTGCGCGCGCCGCCTGTCAATTTCCGCGCCTCGGAAGTCGGGCTCGACGCCTTCGGCTACAATATCCCGAACGCGCCTTTCATCGACATTCTCCGCCAGCGGGCCGAAGAGAGCCCGACGCTGACGCGCATCACCGCCTCCGCAATCGGCTTCGACCTTTCGGACACTGTCGCGACCATCGACCTGGCGAACGGCAGCCAATGCAGCGCCCATCTCCTCGTCGGCGCCGATGGTCGTCGCTCCCCGGTGCGCGAAGCGGCGAAGATCTCCGTCAGCACCTGGTCCTACCCGCAGACGGCGGTCGTCTTGAACTTCGCACACGAATTGCCACACCAGAACATCTCGACAGAGTTCCACACCGAAAGCGGCCCCTTCACCCAGGTTCCCCTGCCCGGCAACCGCTCCAGCCTCGTGTGGGTGCGCAAGCCCGACGATGCTGCGCAAACGCTGACGCTCGACCTTGCCGCACTCTCCCGCGCGGTCGAGGACCGCATGCAATCGATTCTCGGCAAGGTGACGGTGGAGGGCGCGCCACAATCCTTCCCGCTTTCCGGCATGACGGCACAACGCTTCGGCAAGAGCCGCGTCGTCCTTCTCGGCGAAGCGGCGCACGCCTTTCCGCCGATCGGGGCTCAGGGGCTCAATCTCAGCCTGCGGGACGTGATGACGCTCGTCGATCTCATCGGTGCATCGAAGGGAGAGACGCTTGCCGACGATATTGGCGACCGCTTCGACAGTCGCCGCCGGCTGGATATTGTCAGCCGCACTGCGAGCGTCGATCTTCTCAATCGCTCGCTGCTTTCCGGCTTCCTGCCGGTGCAGGCGCTGCGCGCGCTTGGACTGCATGTGCTTTCCGCCGTCGGGCCGCTTCGCAGCCTGCTGATGCGCGAAGGCATTCACCCCGGCAGCGCGCTTCACGCCCTCAAGGACAGCCTACGGGAAAAGATCGGGCGGAAGAGCGCCTGAGCGGATGAGATAAAGCAGGCCGGTGACAGTCGCCACCGAAAGCGTCGTGGTGATCAGAATCGTCGCCGAGGCGCGCTCCTGCCACACACCGTACTGGTGACCGATGACGAAGACATTCGTCGCCGTCGGCAGCGCGGCGAGCAAGACTGCCGTCTGCACCCAGATCGGATCGTAGTTCCCGGTCAGGCTCATGGCCGTGAACATGACCAGCGGATGCAACAGCAGCTTCGCCGGAACGATGTAGCCGATCTCGACGGGAATGCGCTTGATCGGCCGCAGCGCCAACGTCACGCCCATGGCAAAAAGCGCACACGGTGCTGCGCACTGGGCGAGGTAATCGATAAGCCGCCGAACCGGCACCGGCGGCTGCACCGCGAAGAAGGCGGCGACGACACCGGCAAGCGTCGCAAGGATGAACGGGTGCAGGATGATCTTGCGCGCGACGCTTGCGGCGAGCGCCAGCGGCCTTTCCTGCCGGCCCCCTGATATCGCCATCATCGCCGGCGCGACGGCAAAATGCGCTGCATTCTCGAAACTGAAGATCAGCGCCACCGGCACTGCGGCCGCATCACCGAGAGCAAGAAGCGCCAGTCCAGGCCCCATATAGCCAATATTGCCGTAGGCGGCGCCAAAGCCCTGGATCGTCGCCTCGGCAATAGAATTGCGCCGCACATGGACGCCGATGAGGAAGATCAGCGAAAAAACGATGTAGGTCGCACCGACGGTCGTCAGGATGAAATCGGCGCGCGCCAACTGTTCGATCGGTGTGCGCGACACCAGCTTGAAGAACAGCGCCGGCAGAGCGAGGTAAATGATGAAGGTGTTGAGCCAACCCATCGCCTCGCCCGGATGATGGACGAAGCGCGCCGTCAGATAACCGAGAAAGATCAGGCCGAAGAACGGCAGCACCAGCCCCGCGATTTCCGTCATCTTTCCCCTCGCATCTTTCACTTCCCCGAGCCAGCCCAGGCCTTCGCGCGCCCGCAGCGCCCTGCATTCAAATGAACGCACAAGGTCGCTCTAGCACTTTGTTTCCAGAGCATCTTTCCGCTGCAAGTGATTCCACTTGAAAACGGGATGCTCTAGCCCGGATATCGGCCTGACGATTAGGCCGGCCCCAGCGAAAAGTGATTCCGAAATACGCGGGAATGCCCTAGCCGATTTTCATCAGGATCGGGAAGGTCTGCTGGAACCAGATGGCCACCGAACTGATGAAACCGAAGAGGAATGCAAGGCCGGCAAGCACGAGAAGCCCGCCCATCAGCTTTTCGACCAGGCCGAGATGGCGGCGGAAGCGGAACAGGAAGCGCATGAAGGCGCCGGAGAAACCGGCGGCGATCCAGAACGGAACGGCAAGCCCGAGCGAATAGACGGCAAGCAGCATGGCGCCGTCGGACACGGTGTCGCGCGCAGCGGCGACGCCGAGGATCGTGCCGAGCACAGGGCCAATGCACGGCGTCCAGCCGAAGGCGAAGGCGAGCCCCATGATATAGGCGCCAGAGAGTGTCGCCGGCTTGCCGCCGCCCTGGAAGCGCGCCTCGCGCGCAAGCAAACCGATCTTGAACACGCCGAGGAAATGCAAGCCCATGATGATGATGATCACGCCGCCGATGCGCGACAAGAGATCCATATGCTGCCGGAGCAGCATGCCGATCGACGAGGCCCCTGCCCCGAGCGCCACGAAGACGGTTGCGAAGCCGAGCGTGAACAGGAGTGCTGCCGGCAGGACCGCGCGCCGGGTGCTGCCGATCGTCGCCGCATCACCGCCGCGGAACTGGTCGACCGAAACGCCGGCCATGTAACAAAGATAGGGCGGCACCAGTGGCAGAACGCAGGGGGAAAGGAACGACAGGGCGCCGGCAAGAATGGCGGTCCAGATGGAAATATCGGCGATCGACAACGGCAAGAACTCCGGCATGCGGCATTTGGGCCATTCCTTAGCCGCAGGATCACGATGATACCAATCACCTTTTGGCGATCATTGCGCCATGCACGGTTTCTTCGCAAAACCCGCAATTTTTAGGTTGACCGACAGGAAACACGCGTGCATATGTCCGCCCACTTCCGCCGGGCTTCACGGCCGCGGCCAGGGAGCGCGTAGCTCAGCCGGTAGAGCAACTGACTTTTAATCAGTAGGTCCAGGGTTCGAATCCCTGCGCGCTCACCACTGGTTTTTCAATGGTTCAACAATAAGTCAAGCGTCTGTCACAGTTTGACGGATTGTCGCGGCCGGCATCCGCCAAAGACAAAGCGGCGCTTCCCGATCGGCAAAGATCGAGAGGTTGGACATTACAGCGAACGCTCGAGCAGCCGCAGAAGTCTGTCGGGGACAGAAGCAGCCCGCTGATTCAGGCGCCAATCGCGATCGGCACGCTAGAAATCGAAATAGACGGTGACGCCAGATCGACGGTAGCGGTACGGGTCATAGTAGCCATAGTACCCGCGGTCATAGCCGCGATAGTACCCGTAATGTCGCGGATAGCACCTGCCGTAGTAGTGACATGAACGCCAAGCGTACCGCCTATCCCAACGATGATGCCACCGGCGATCGGCGCGCCAATGACGATGGCTCCGGTGACTGACCTGATCGACAGTGCCGGCCTGTACTTGCTCGGGTTTGGGCACGAAAATCGGAGCGGCGCTCAACGGCACGGCGAAAGACGCAGCCAAACCAATCGCTGCGAAGGCGGATAAGAGCTTTTTCATCGTGATTCCTCCTATCTTGTAATTATTTTGGGCTATTCAGCCTGAACCGCCGATGAATACGCGAGCCGCACGGCTGGTAGCCTGGCACCGCTGGCGCCGCCCCTATGAGCGGTGCCGGGCGACGCTAACGTGCAATTACGGAACGTTCCCGTCAGGTCGACAGTTCCCTCCCTGGCCAGCCAGAGACGCACGACGTGGGGAAGATCTGAAGCGGGCCTTGCCGGAAACCGAATGAATCGCCTGCTGATGCCGTGCGCCGTAAGGCAGGCGCTGTCCGCTGTCGGGGCCGCCGATCACCCACGCACCGCAACCGGCCTAATGCTCACCGTCGGCTTCCGCGCGCTTACGATCGGCTACGTTATGGGCCGATCGTCGGCCGTCACCGGGCAAGGCTACCGGCGATAACCGCCGCTGCGCTAACAAGGTCTACAACCGGTTGACGGGATCGACGGCTGGAGGGCTTCGGGTTGTCCGATTGCGTGAATGCCAGCGATCCGCTTGCCCCCGGCATCACCCCTATCGACAATTGCGCGCGTTGCGTAGATGCTGAACCTCACGCTAAGGATGCAGAGTGGTGAACTCCCGGGTTGATTTGTAGCAAAGGGGTAAAAGGCATGAAAAAGCTTATCATTGCGATTGGAATAGTTGGTACGCTTGCTTCCTGCACGCAGACTGAGAAAGGGACCGCCATCGGCGCCGGCACGGGCGCCATCATCGGAGGCGTCGTAAGTGACAGTTGGGGCGGCGCGGCGATCGGTGCCGTGGCCGGTGGCATCATGGGCAACCTCATCGGTCGTTCCCGTGAACGCGAAGGCTACTGCATCTATCGCGATCGCTATGGCCGCCGATACGAAGCGCGCTGCCGATAACGGCCGCCTCCCGAAGCGAACAGCGTCTTTCCTGCAGCGCGCGTAACTTCGAACCTGGCAAGAAACCCTTGCGATAGCAAACAACCTGGCCGCCACGCGTCTCTCGCTTGGCGGTCGGCGTCCGGATTATGGATGGTGCTGCCGAGCCATTCGGCAGCTTTTCGTCGTCGATAAGCCGCTATCCAGGCGGGACATACCGCTAGAAGGACGAGAGCAAAGGTGCCAGCAACGGCGAGCATCGTTGCGCGCCGGGCCAGCGATAACTGCCGAACAGCATGAGACGTCCTCTATCAAGCGTGTTACACTGCTGACATGACTGATGAAGAGCAGACCTACGAATACTCGGATTTTTCTGGCCAGTTCAGTGACGATGGCGTCATCGTCGAATTGCGGATCTATCGGCCGGCGGGCACGAATCTCGATTGGGTACTCGAGGTGATCGACGAGGAAGGCTTCTCCACCACGTGGGAGGAGCCCTTCCCCACCGATCGAGAAGCCTTTGAGGAGTTCATTGCGACCGTCCAGCGAGACGGTATCCAGGCATTTACCGACGAGCCGCCACACACCGTTCACTAGCACCTGTCGTGACCTGTAGTCTGATTGCCACGCTGCAGGTCTCCTATGATCGCAGTCGGTTGGCATGCAGCAAATCAAAGTGCGCCGGCGACCTTTGCGCGCCTGAACACGCGCGGTGCCGCAGGCGGCATTCACCCACTCAGCAAATCGGCTACGCCGCAGCCGCCCTCCGCGCCGCGCGCATCTTCAATGGGCTCATCCCATATTCGCGGCTGTAGGCGCGGGAAAAGGCGGACAGGCTGTCGAAGCCGCAACGAAGCGCGATCTCGCGGATCGGGCTGCCGGAATCGCGCACCAGACGGTGTGCGACCTGGAGGCGGAGCCGAAGATAGTAGGCGCCGGGGCTGGTCGATAGCCCGCGCGCAAAAAGCAACTCCAGCTTGCGCTGCGAAATCGACAGCCGCTTCGTCAAGGCTGCGATCGTTAACGGGCGCTCGAGCGTGCGCTCCATCAGCCGTATCGCGTCTGCAAGTTCCGGATCGCGCGTCTCGATCCGCCCGAGCGATACGAATGGCTGGACATCGGTGGCGCTGTGCGTCTGGTCATAGACGAAGATGCTGGCGACATCGAGGGCCAGAGCCGAACCCAGCCTTTGCGTGATCCAGTGCAGCATCATGTCGAAAGTCGGCGAGGCTCCGCCCGACGTCCAGAACTTTCCGTCGGCGACGAAGCGATCGCCAAGCACGGTCAAGGCCGGAAAGGCCTGGCTGAAATCCTCGAGTTCTTCCCAATGGGCGGTTGCCCTGCGGCCATTGAGCAGGCCGGTCCGCCCGAGCAGCCAGCAGCCTGATTCGATGCCGGCTATGATATCGAAATGCCGGGAGGCCTCCTGCAGGATTCCGATGAATTTCTTGCCGACATGCCGATCGAGGTTGAAGCCCCCGATCACCAGCAATGCGTCGCCGGCAAGTGGCTGGGCGAACTTGCCGTCGACCACGATCGGCACGCCGCAGGTCAACGTCACCGGTTTTCCGTCGGCCGAAAGCAGCCGCCAGCGAAACACGTCGCGTCCAGAGATGCGGTTGGCGGCACGCATCGGATCCAGCACCGACGCAAGCGACATGATCGACGACTCCGGCAGGATGACGACGGAAACTTCGATCACAGATTGTAGACGTCCATCGGAAGGCATGCGGGAAATGTCAAATTTTGAGCGATAAATGTCAATTCTGGAAATGGCATTCGGGCATTATCAGACCGTATCGATCTCCCTACGCGCGGCGCTGCAGCCCCGCGCAGAGACGTTCCCCTTTCCGCCTTTTGCCGGAACGGGCCGGTCGGAGTCATCCACCGGCCCGTTTTTTTATGCGCAAGTGCAAGCGCTGCAGGTGAACGCCGAATCCGGCCTTGACCGCATTCAACATCGGAGACCTCAATCCAGCTTGATTGAGATCGAGAACCGGCAAGGCATGGGACCAGATGTCCGCCTTTTATAATTTCGGCCGGACATCAGTGAAAAATATCCACGCGCTCTTCCAGCCAGTTCGCAATCCCGCTGAAACCACAGTACATTTGCCGTCGTCTTTTCTCTCTCTACGGCCGGGCATGACGTCATGAACATCCCAAGACTTCTGCTGATCTTGCTGCTATCGGCGGTCCCGACCTATCTTCTGCTTCTCGGCTTCATCTATCTTTCGCAACGCACGCTTCTCTACCCCGGGGCCGAAGACATTGCCGCGCCTGAGCGAGCGAGTTGGGGCGAGAATGTCTCCGTCAAGACGCCGGATGGCGAGACGCTGCACGGGCTTTACAGCGAAGGCAACCCCGACAGGCCCAGTGTGCTGCTCTTTTTCGGGAATGGCGATCGGGTCGACAACTACGGCTTTCTCGCACAGGCCCTGGCCGCGCGGGGCATTGGACTGCTCGCGATTTCCTATCGCGGCTATCCGGGATCCACCGGTTCACCAAGCGAGAACGGTCTGCTGACCGACGGCATCGCGGCGTTCGACTGGCTGGCGTCTCGCGTCAAAGGGGGCATCGTCGTACTCGGTCGGTCGCTTGGCACCGGCGTCGCCGTGAACGCGGCGACACAACGACCGGCAACCGGCATGATCCTTGTCTCGCCCTATCTGTCGGTTCAGTCGGTCGCCCAGGCGCGCTACCCATTCCTTCCGGTCTCGCTTCTCATCAAGGATTCCTTCCGCTCCGACCTCAAGATAGCGGCGGTGAAACAGCCAAAGCTTTTCATTCACGGACGGTTGGACGACAGCATTCCCCTGTCTTCGGGCGAGGCGCTCTATCACATCGCTGCTGACCCCAAGCAGATGCTGGTTGGCGAGCGCTCGGGTCACAACGACATCTGGAACGACAAGACGGTAAGCGAGGTGATCCATTTCGTGGAGTCGCTGGAATCGGATGCGACCTAGGCTACCCCGCCCAACTGGAGGCAGGTCTCTCGAATTTCCGTTGAAGAACAGACGATTTGCCCGACCTGAGAGATAGGTGACGTTTCGTACCGGAGACATGGTGACACTTTTCGCTTTTTGCGGGAGGTGTTGATGCCGTGGAAAGAGACTTCGGTGATGGAAGAACGTCTGCGATTTGTCGCCCGGCTGCTTGAGGGCGAAGGCATGAGCGATGTGTGCCGGGCCTTCGGCATCTCGCGCAAGACCGGCTACAAGATCTTCAATCGCTATAAGGACGACGGTCTGGAGGCGCTGACGGATCGGTCTCGACGGCCGGTGCGCTATGCCAACCAGTTGCCCGGAGCGGTCGAGGCGATGATCGTCTCCTGCAAGAAGGAGAAGCCGCATTGGGGGGCCAGGAAGATCAGGGAACTGCTGGTGAAGCGCCTGGCCGGCGACGTGCGGGTGCCGTCAAAGAGTACGGTGCATGCCGTTCTCGATCGACATGGTCTGGTCGCCCATGCCCGCAAGCGGCAACGGCACCGGGCCGAAGGTACGGCCTTGTCCCATATGTGGACGGCTCCCATTTGCAAGTGTTTTCTGCAGATAATTTTGATCGGATCGCTTGCTTCCATATGTGCGGCCTTTGGGTGTGGCCGCACATGACCACTGGCCAAGATGGTTTCCGCGACGCGAGTTCCAAGCAGTATTTCGACCTTTAACGGCCATTGGGACAAACGGAGCATCACGCGTCTTGGATCGATCGATCACACCATCTGCTTCCTTCTTGCAAGTTCACGCATCAACTCAATACAGCAGCGGTCATTCTCTGCTCATCGTGATGGCCGATCTGTCATGCCGCCAGCGCTGCGGCCTCCTGCGGGATATCTTGGGGTTGTCTTCGGTACGCTTCCCCGCTGACCATCAGCTTCCAGGCGATCCGGGCGATCTTGTTGGCCAGCGCCACCGCAACGAGTTTTGGCTTCTTGCGTTGGAGGAGCTCAAGGAGCCAGGGAGAAGCATTCTTACTCCGACCAGTGCGAACCGGCTGAAGAACAGCGGTTGCACCCGCCACCAGCACACTTCGTAACATCTCATCACCGGCGCGGGTGATCACACCGAGCCTGACTTTGCCCGCCGTCGAATGATCTCTTGGCGTCAGGCCGATCCAGGCGGCAAAATCACGTCCGGATTTAAACATCGCCGGGTCGGGGGTTTTCATCATCAGAAGCGAGGCGCCGATCGGTCCGACACCAGGGATTTCCGCCAGCCGTTTGCTGCATTCATCAGCGCGATGCAGGGCCATCAGCTGTCCATCGACGGTTTTGATCTCGGCAAGCAGCTCGCGATATTCCTCACCCTGCATGGCGAATAGCTCGCGTGCCAGTTCCGGTAGAGACTGATCGGTGGCGATCCGCTCCAGCAATGGTTCGATCCGGCAGATGCCCTTGGCGGCGATGACACCGAACTCCATCGCAAAGCCGCGGATAGCATTAGCAAGCTGGGTGCGATTGCGGATCAATCTTTCCCTCACTCCGACCAGCATCAAGGCTGCCTGCTGATCGGCGGTCTTCACCGGCACGAAGCGCATGGTCGGCCGGCTCATCGCCTCACACAATGCCTCTGCATCTGACGCATCGTTCTTGCCGCGCTTGACATAGGGTTTTGCCAGTTGCGGCGCGATCAGCTTCACTTCGTGCCCGAACGAGCTTAGCAATCTCGCCCAGTGATGCGAACCGCCGCACGCCTCAAGCGCAACAGTGGTCGGCGGCATCTTCTCGAAGAACTTCACCATTTCCCTGCGTGACAGTTTCTTGCGAAGCACCGGCAGCTCGCTCGCATTCACACCATGCAATTGGAAAACGTTCTTTGACGTATCCATACCAATTCGAGTAATCTGTTCCACGGACGGTCTCCCTCGATTGAGCTTTCAACGAACTCATTCTGGCACATTCGATGCCGTTGGGAGCCGTCCACTTCAACAGCATTGCGGCCCAACGATCTTTGGTGTGCCGATTTCAAGGGCGAGTTCAAGCTCGGTGACGGCCGATACTGTTACCCCCTTGACGGTCACCGACCAGGCATCCCGTTACCTTCTCGCCTGCGAAGCCTTCGAGTCGACGCGCGAGCCGGGCGTCTTCGACGCCTTCCGGCGATTGTTTGCACAGTGCGGCCTGCCCATCGCGATCCGCAGCGACAATGGGCTCCCCTTCGCCTCGCCAAACGGGCTCTACAATCTGTCGAAACTATCGGTATGGTGGCTGCGGCTCGGCATCACGCTGGAGCGCATCAGGCCGGGCCGTCCCCAACAAAACGGCCGGCATGAGCGCATGCACCTGACGCTGAAGCAGGAGGCAACCAAGCCACCCGGCCAAAACATCCTCCAGCAGCAGGCCCGCTTCGATGCATTCGTCAGCGAATTCAATCAGGAGCGCCCCCACGAGGCGCTCGACATGCAGGTGCCCGCCAGCCTCTATGTCGCATCCGCAAGACCCTACCAGGGACTGCCGGAGATCAACTACCCCTTCCACGATCGAGACGCACTCGTCACCAATTGCGGCCGCATCTGCATCTACCGCAAGAAGATCAACATCTCGACCGTGCTGGCCGGACAGAAACTCGGAATCAAGGAAGTCGACGACGGCATTTGGCTCGTCAGCTTCATGCATTATGATCTGGGATATATCGACCTGGAGCAGAGAACCTTGCAAACCATCGACAACCCGTTCGGCACGAGGTTGTCACCCTTGTCTTAGGGACAAACTGTTACCTATGTCTCCGGGTCGGACAATTAGGAGATGGCGACCCCTGCAGGATTCGAACCTGCGACAACCTGCTTAGAAGGCAGGTGCTCTATCCAACTGAGCTAAGGGGCCGTCCCGGGCCAGGCCCGTCGAATGCGGCCGGAGGACTTAGTGGGTCCAGGGCTGCATCCGGTTGAAACGGAAGTTGTCCGGATAGGACACGTTCTTGCGCGTCGCTTCCTTCGGCGCGATCACGCGGTATTCGATGCCGTTGCGCTCCGCATAGGCGATGGCCTGCTCGGCATTTTCGAAGGTCAGCCGCAGTTGCTGCTTCATGTCGCCGGAACTGGTGTAACCCATGATCGGGTCGATGGTGCGCGGCTTTTCCTGATCAAACTCCAGCACCCACAGATTCGTCTTGGCCTTGCCAGACTGCATGGCGGTCTTTGCTGGACGATAGATCTTTGCGGACATGGTTTCGAACGGCTCCATACTCTCGCCGGCAACATTCATGGGCGCCGACATTCCGTCTTCCCATAACGCAGAATGATTTAAAACGGAATGACTTTCGGCCGGATAAATTTGGCTTTTCAGTCGGAGGATTGCGCCCGATACAGCGTGCCGCTGGCAGATCGTACAGGTCGCGCGCAGGACGCGTACAAAAGGGCCACGCACCAGCATCCGACGAAAGGAAGATACGCGGGAAATCGAGAACACCATCCTAGGCGTTACGATGGTCGGAGTGGAGAGATTCGAACTCCCGACCCTCTGGTCCCAAACCAGATGCGCTACCAGACTGCGCTACACTCCGTGCCAACGGCGCCGGAGATACACGGTTCGCCCTTGGGCTGCAACATGAAATTTCGTTGACGCCTGCACTAAAGAAAAGCCGGCTTTCGGCCCAGCCGCGATCCGCGACCGATAGAAATGTCCCGAATTGGGACAAAGATGCCGGTTTGTCATTCGAATTTAGTAATCACTAAATCCATTGCGGTTAGAGCCAAGCAGTGCACAACCACGCCGTGCCAGCCTTTCCAAGCCCGCCCGAGCATCTTCCCCCATGAACACCCAACTCGATCTCGCTACCGTCCTCTTGCTTCACAAATCATCGTTCCTAGTCGGTGCGTTCTGCTTCCTCTACGCCCGTTGGCAATCGCCGCGCGATGAAGGTCTTGGAATTCTCGCAAGTGGCTTCCTCTTCCTGGCTCTCGCTTCGACGCTTGCCGGCTACGGCGAACAGAAACTGCTGCCGGCCTATCTGTGGACGGTTTCGAGCTTCACGCTCGGGATCGGCGGTTATGCGTTGTTCTGGATCGGCGTGCGCCGCCTGAGCGCCGGTCGTCGACGCAAGACGGACTGGCTGGCGCTTTCAATACCGATCGCGGGCGCGGCAATCGGCCTTGCCACGCATTTCCATGTGGTCAATTACATCCGCGCCAGCGTGTTCAACGCCACCGCCTTTGTCTTCCTGGCCGCCTCCGCCCTCGCCGTCATATCTGATCGCAGCAGGGAACCGTTGCCGGTACGCGCCCTGTTTGCGGCGGCCATGGCCGTTGGCGCCAACCTTTGCCTTGCGGTGGTGATCGGGCTCGTGAAGCCCGGCATCATACCGATTACCACCACCTACGCCTTTTTCCTCTCGATCATCTGCCACTTCGCGATCGCCCTTTTTGCTCTGGTCCTCGTCAAGGAGAGAGCTGAAGCCGAACTCCGGTGTTCGGCCGACACCGATGCCCTGACCGGCGCCTGCAACCGACGCTGGTTTCTCGCGCAACTGCCCAGATCGAACTGGCACGGCGACTGCCTCGTCGTCATGGATCTGGATTTCTTCAAGCGCATCAACGATCGCCACGGCCACCAGGCCGGCGATCAGGCTTTGATCGCCTTTGTCGATCTCATCAGGAAGAATCTCAGAAAGGGCGATTGCTTTGCCCGACTCGGCGGAGAGGAGTTCGGCCTCTACCTCCCGCAGACGAGCGAAGCACAGGCGCTGGCGATCGCCGAGCGGCTCCGTCGGGCGGTCGAAGAGCTCGTGGTGATCAGCAACGACCAGTGCATAGCGCTCAGCGTCAGCATGGGGCTGGCCTTCGCCGGCGGTGACGAGGGTACGTGGGAAGATTTGTTCAACAGGGCGGATGCAGCGCTCTACGAAGCCAAGCGCAGCGGCCGCAACCGCGTCACTTCATTTTCTTCAGCGGCCGCAAGCGGCTCGAAGCCAATGGAACGCAGCCTCAGTCGCACCGGGTGAGACAGAGGCGGATGGGCGAGCCCCCCAAAAAAGAAGCGGCCATCCTCTACGGCGGCCGCCCAGGCTGGAGGTTTGATGCCTCATTTTACTCTTACTGAGAGAAATTGCCTGTGGCCAATTTTCACCTATGCCGAGCAAAAGCCACCATTGCGCGAGCGCATGGTCGTATAGAACGGATACGCAGCCGCATCGTGCTGTCTCTCCTGGAGTTTGGCTTTGCCTTTGTAAGATCCGGTCTCGCTAGTTTCACCCCGCACGCCCGATGGCGCCCGCCGCTATCGGATTGATTTTTTACGCGTTCGTTGAGGTGACGGTTCGAGACCGGAATGGCATTGCCGATCTCAAGCCCGGCGAAGCATCGCCAGGCGGAACCATCACCTAAAAACGCTGCCAGACCGTGTCCCCGGAACGGGTGCTCAAACCGTCGTCTCGATGGACTTCCATTTGGAAGAACCAGACGACATGTCTCACACACTGACGGTCCTGTGGACCATTGAACCACAAACTCCTCCGCGCCCCTGGCTTGCTTGCAGCCGCTGCCGCAGAACACGCCCCTTCGAATGCAGCGGCAAGACACGGCTGAATGCCAACGGGCGCAGGCTGGATGCCTGGCTGATCTATCGCTGCGCCGACTGCGACGGTACCTGGAATCGCCCGATCTTCGAGCGGCGGTCTGTTCGTGACATCGCGCCCGAGACGCTCGATGCGCTTCAAAACAACGACTCCGGCTGGATTCGCCAGGTCTCGTTCGATGTCGAGGGGCTTCGCCGAAACACGGACACGATTGAAGAATTCGCGGAATGCCGCGTGACAAGGCGCGTACTCGCCCAATCGCTTGACGGCTGCACCCAGCTTGAGATCGTCCTCGCGGTGCCGTTGCCGATCGGCATGCGTACCGATCGCCTGCTATCGGCGGAACTCGGCCTTTCGCGCAACAGGCTCGTTCGACTCGAGGAAGCAGGACGGTTCAGGCTGCAGTCCGGCCCACGCAAGGCGCTGCAACGGCCCATCAGGGACGGGATGCGTGTGATTCTCGATCTCGCGAACGGAGGTAAACAGGGAGACGTCGCCGATCGCGCGACGGGCCGGCTGCACTCCGCATGAACGAATCGAGGAAGCGCCGGCCACAGACCGACGCTTCCTTCATCTCGGTCATTGAGATCAGAACTTTACACCGACGCCGACGGTGAACTGGTGCTGGTCGAGATCGACATTGACGCCGCCGATGTCCTTGTCGCCATAGTCGTTGTAGCGATACTCGGCGCGTCCGAAGACGTTGTCGGTGAACGAATAATCAACGCCGGCACCGATCGTCCAACCGTTGAAGGTCTCTTTTTCCTTTGAAACGCCGGGCACGTCGACAAAGCCCCGGGTGACGGTCCAGCCACCTGCCCCATAAAGCAGCGCCTTGTCGTTCAGCACATAGCCGACACGCCCGCGTATCGCGCCGGAGACATCGGTGCCGACTTCGGCCGAGGTCCCACCGACATCGACGGACTTGTCGTTCCAGTTATAGTTGACATCGCCCTCGATGCCGTAGACCCAATCACCCTGCTGATAGTTGAAACCGGCAAAGGCACCGAGAAGGCCGCCGTTGAAATCTTCCGCGGCATTGCCGCCGGGCGCGCTGAAATCACCGTTCAGCCAGCCGCCGCCACCTTGAAGACCGACATAGCCGCCGGTCCACACGAAAACGGGCGGCGTTTCGACCACTGGCGGCGGCTCAGCCGGCTGCGCAAGGTCTGCCGCCATTGCAGTTTGGGTAAATGCCGCGGCCGCCGCGATGGCAACAAGCACATTCCGGATCATCACAGATGCCTCCTGTCGTCTTCGGCAGAACATTAGCAACTTATTAAGTTGAAGTCTGCCCAAAAGGCTTCGCAGTCATCATCGATCGGATCGAATCGTCTCGATACGGGTGATTTAGGCACCGATCCTCAAACTACAAGGCGGTGACGGAAGCCATCTGACGATTGGCGGCGCTGTAGCACTTTGATTTGCTGCATGTCTTTGTCCTTAAATCGAGGTCGATTTAAGGAGACATGCAGTAGGCCCCGGGTCAGCGGCGCGGAATTCGAGCGCCTTCGAGGCGATCTCCGGCCCGAATGGCAAGTCGTTTGACGGCGCCGGCATTGAGCTCGAGAACGAAGGCGACAGGTTCGCCGGAATCGATGATCGCCTCGGACAATGGTACGGCATCTTCGCGGATCGTGCGCACGGTGCCCTTGTTGTCGATGAACAGCATGTCGAGCGGGAGATATGTGTTCTTCATCCACATCATCACGCGACGGGTTTCGCCAAAATCGAACAACATGCCGTGATCCGGCGCCATCGACCGCCGGAACATCAGCCCCTGCTCGCGCTGATCGGGATCGACGGCCAGTTCGACGGTCAGTTCATGGACTTTCCCGTCCGCAGTCACAAGGCGCATCTTGTCCTTCGTGAAGGCGACATCGGCGAGCGCCACAGCAGCCAAGGCGAACAACAAAAAAAGCGCCGACAGGGCGCTTTTTCCGGCAAGGCTTCGGACCGTGAGCATCAATGCGACCGGCTGGTCGGCGACGGGCCGTCCGGATGAATCTCGGCAGCCATCAGGCCCTTTTCACCATCGCCGAAGCGCACCAGGACAACCTGTCCGGGACGAAGCTCGGTGAGGCCGAAGCGCCGCAGGGTCTCCATGTGAACGAAAATGTCCTCGGTGCCCTCGCCGCGCGTCAGGAAACCGAAGCCCTTGGTGCGGTTAAACCACTTGACGAGCACCCGTTCGAGGCCGCTGGTCGGCGTCACCTGGACATGGGTGCGCACCGGCGGAAGCTGAGATGGATGCACCGCCGTCGACTGATCCATCGACAGGATGCGGAACGCCTGGTAGCCGCGATCGCGCTTCTGGATGAGAGCTACGACCCGCGCGCCCTCGAGAACCGTCTGATAGCCGTCGCGCCTCAGGCAGGTCACGTGGACGAGGACGTCCTGCATGCCGTTGTCAGGCACGATGAACCCGAAGCCCTTGGCGACATCGAACCATTTGATCACGCCCGTGATTTCGATGAGGTCGAGAGCGTCACTGCCAAAGTCGTCACCATGCATGACGTCTTTTGAAGATGTCCTATCCGCCATTCTCTCCCAGCCCCTCGTTTACGCGCGACTACCGATACGGTTAACTGATTCTTATTGACCAGAATAACATCGTCCCGCCGCGGATACGCAAGACCCTCGGCATATTTTGGCCGAGATCTAATATGCGGACGCAGCCTTGCCTCTGGCTTGCTGGCAGCCCAGTATACGCCATCTTCTGCAAAACAGGGACATTGCAATGCGCTATCTGCACACAATGGTTCGCGTCAAGAATCTGGACGAGGCCTTGAACTTCTACTGCACCCTTTTCGGCCTGACCGAAATCCGCCGGTACGAGAACGAGAAGGGCCGCTTCACGCTGGTTTTCCTCGCCGCCCCCGGCGACATCGATCGCGCGCGCGGCGAGCTCTCACCCTGCCTCGAACTCACCTACAACTGGGATCCGGAAGACTACACCGGCGGGCGCAACTTCGGCCACCTCGCCTATGAGGTCGACGATATCTACGGCTTCTGCCAGCACCTGATGGACAATGGCGTAACCATCAACCGTCCGCCGCGCGATGGTCACATGGCCTTCGTGCGTTCGCCGGACGGCATTTCGATCGAGATCCTGCAGAAGGGCGAACACCGTCCGCCGCAGGAGCCCTGGGCTTCGATGGCCAATACCGGCGCATGGTAAGCCCCGCGCAATTCTGACCGGCGAGGATGACCCTATGCGGCCGGTAGTTCCGGTCGGCATGGCCGAGTCGCCGATCAGCAGCAGCTATGAATGATCTGAGGCCCGGTCGATCCGGGCCTTTGCATGTTTGAAACATGCAGGCTCAAGGTTAGCGCCGGTTTACAAATCACGTGTCGTTGAGTATTTTTTCGCGCGGGACGTTGATGCCGGGTCCTTTCCGCGATGTCTCGTGGCGGCGACCCCCTTTGTACTTGGCCTGATCTTTTCCCGTGGCGTTCTTTTGGACCGCTGCGAGAAGCTTGAGTTTGTTTGTTCTGAGCGATGTTTCGGAACTGAGACTTAATGCATGACAAGGCGAAGGTTTCGCCGGTCATGCACGGAGAGCGGGGATAGGACGTTGCAACATCCGGACACGAAGGGCGCAGTGCTCGCTGCCATTGCGCGGGCGGCAGCTTTATCCGTTTCGCTGCTGGCGCTCAGCGGCTGCGTGTCGGCCGTCGCCGACGGTGACGTCACCGCCGGACTGAACCCCGAAGGGCAGACCACATCTCAGCATGCGGCCGAACCGGCCGGGCAAGGCACGGTCCGGGATGCGCAGGTGGCAGCGCTCGGCAGCGATCCGCAAGCGCATCAGGCCGCCACTGCGCAGGATTCCGGTCAGGCACAATCCCTGACCATGCAGAACACAGGCCTGCGTGCCGCTTCCTCCAGCATCTACGGGCCGACTGCGGCGCCGCAGGGCATGCCGACGACGCAGCCGCAGGCCAACGGAACCGTGCCGCCGCCGGCCGGCCAACCCGCCATGAACGCGACCACGAACAGCCTGTTCAGCGGCACCCAGCGACAGCCTCAGCCCATCATAACGCCCCAACAGGGGGCCGCGAACGAGGCCGACGCTACGGCGGCACACACGGCGGTCGCCGCTTACGCTCCGACTGCAACACAGGACGCTCTTCCCGCAGCCGTTCCCGTGCCGCTCAGCGCCGAGGCTGCCGCCGGCGGCGAAACATCGGCTGCCCTTCAGGCCGTGGCCAATGCGGAGGTTGCGCCGGCCGCGACCGAAGTCGCGATGGCGGAGCCAACGCAGGTGTCCGCCGGGGCCAAGGATGGCGACGGCGACAAGCAAGCGCCGAAAGCCTGGACGCTCGCAACGCTCTTTGCCGGAAAGCACAAGGAGAAGCCGCAGGAAGCACAGCGCGCCGCCCAACCGGCGGGAAAGAAGACGATCACCACCAGCAATCCGAGCCAGCCGCAGACAGCCTCCCTCGCCTACACGCTTCCGGGCGTCAAACTGAATTCGCTCTACAATTTCGAGCACGAAGAGCATCTCGGCGACGATGGCGACGGCGCGCCGGTTCAGGTCGCCTCCCTTTCGGGCTTGGCGCGGCTGGCACCGAGCGGGCTGATTCTACAGACGGAAAAGGTCGACGCCGGCTGCTTCAAGCCCGAACTCATGCAGATGCTGAAGAAGGTGGAAGCGCACTACGGCAAGCAGGTCATGGTGACTTCCGGCCTGAGACCGATCAAGGTCAACCGCGCGAAGCAGTCGCTGCATACGCGCTGCGAGGCAGCAGACATCCAAGTCCAGGGTGTCAGCAAGTGGGATCTGGCTGAATTTTTGCGCAGCATTCCTGGCCGCGGCGGCGTCGGCACCTATTGCCATACGGAGTCGGTCCATATCGATATCGGCGCACAACGAGACTGGAATTGGCGCTGCCGGCGCGGCAAGGGCTGAGGCCAACCGCTTGTTTCCATGGGCTATTCCGCAGGTTCTGCCCATCGACTCCCGCCTGTGGAATTTTTACAGAAATATGAAATTTGCCGCTTGCGGTTCTCAAATCCTCTGGCTATAAGGCGCCCACACAGCGAGTGCGCCCTTCGTCTATCGGTTAGGACACCAGATTTTCATTCTGGGAAGAGGGGTTCGACTCCCCTAGGGCGTGCCACTGTGTTGACCTCCTCTCCACACACAAATTGCTATTTTCTTCGCCTGAAGCAGTGATTTTTTGTCTCCGTGGCGAATCCGATTCCGCCCGGTGGATCGTCGGATTTTTCTCGCTGTTTTTAACAGGAAAAGCACAAAAATCCTGCGTTTGGCGCTTGCGGTCTCCAGAGTCGCTGGATATAAGGCGCCCACACAGCGAGTGCGCCCTTCGTCTATCGGTTAGGACACCAGATTTTCATTCTGGGAAGAGGGGTTCGACTCCCCTAGGGCGTGCCACTGTGTTGATCTTCTTTCCCATGAAATTCGACATTTCCTTCATCTGAAACAGCAACTTGCCGTCCCGGACGCATCTCCGATTCCAGCTCTTCAGGTGCTGAATTTTTTCCTGATGTTTTTAACAGGAAAAGCACAAAAATCCTGCGTTTGGCGCTTGCGGTCTCCAGAGTCGCTGGATATAAGGCGCCCACACAGCGAGTGCGCCCTTCGTCTATCGGTTAGGACACCAGATTTTCATTC